>CAKSNQ010000041.1 GCA_934476315.1 uncultured Eubacteriales bacterium | reverse complement strand
ACGCCCTTCATCGGGGCGAACGGCAACTGGTGGATTGGCGACACCGACACGGGCATAGCCGCGCAGGGCGCGAAAGGCGACAAGGGCGATTCAGGTAATGTGGAAAATTTAGAAGATGTATTTATTAATGGGCAAATCATTAGAAAAAGCTATAATATTTTGAACAACAAAGCATGGTTAAACGGAGCTGTTTATTCGAACACAGGAAAATACGAATCAGCGATCGAAAATTCAAACTTTAGAACTTGGTGGACAACAGAATATATTGAAGTTGAAAGTGGAAAAACATATAGTCTGTCACTGGATGGTAAATCCACGGTAGCACTCACAAGTTGTTTGTTTGATCAGAACAAGACTTTCATTCGTGATAGTAAAGATTGTCTCAAACAGGGAAAAGTAATTGTTCCGGATGGCGCAAAATATATAAGATTTTCGGTGACAAGTGATAATATGCCTGAATTTTATCAGCTTCAAGAAGGGAAAGTGACAAATTTCGAGCCTTTTGGTTCATATGTCCTGACAAAAAATGACAATTTTGTTGAGTTGGTTGAATACGATAACCTTTATGGCGCGTATCAGAGAGAAACTTTCTTAAAAGATACCACTTCATTTATTGGGTATGCAACAAAGGTATTTGATGTTTCAAACATTGATACGATTAAACTGAGCGGAACAATTAGTCCTTATGTAAATGCTGTTACGTTAATGGATGAAAACAAAAATATAATGTCTTACATTATGCCTTCTTCGGAAACAACTTATGAAAACAAAATTGTAGATGTGTCTGATGTAAGCTATGTTTGTGTTTCCTCAAAGGGAGAAAATTTCTGGAATGCTAACCGAATTAAAGTGTTTGGTAATGAAAGAATTGATAGTAAATGGAAAGGTAAAAAAATAGTTTGGTTTGGAACTTCTATTCCTGCGGCTGGCTATAAAGGTACCGATAATGATTATGGTTATCCTTATCTCGTAGCAAGGAAATTGGGAGCGACTGTGTATAACGAAGCAGTAGGGTCTTCGCCTATGCACGGAAGACAGTATGCAAGAGTATCGGCAACAAATCCGTATGGATTTATGGCAAGTTTTGAACCGGCGAGCAGAGCATTGTGTAATACCAAAGAGCAAATGCAGTGGATCGCGAATTGGATCGATTATAAATTAAATGGTGGAACTTATAAAAATTCCGAAGAGTGGGATCCGAATGTATTTACTCATTCTTTGCCGACATCGTGGACTGCCGAAAATACAGCAGACTTAATTTCGTTTAGCTATGAAAGCAAGCTCGATAAATACCTGACAGACGAAACATTCCCGGATTTGTTTGTAATAGACCATGGATACAATGATGATATAAACTGGTCTGATGAACTTGGGTATTATGACAGCCAGTATGAAACTTACGGTAGATACAATCCTTATACTTATAGAGGCTCCATGAACTTTATAATAGATAGGATTCTGTCGTTTAATCCTCATGCGAGAATAGTGATCATCGGGACCTACGATAAGACGTTGCCCAGTAAAGCAAACGTTTACAAATATCAAGAAATTGTTGCAGACGATAATCAGCTTCCGCTTCTGAAACTTTGGGAAAAGACAGGATTAACGCAAACAAAGTTAGCTCTGAAAGGAAAGTGGGTTAATGGGTTATGGCATGCGACATCCACAACGCAAGAATATACCGTTATGAATGCTAATCTTCCCGATACCATTCACCCTCATTCTGATAAGAGTGGAAGAATGTTGCGAATACTGGCAGACATTATTCTTCCGTTTATTGAGGCTAATTAACTACAACAGGCGTTCGGTGATCCAACCGGACGGACCTTGAAGGACAAGTAAGCTGTTGGTTGGGCACTCAGGAGTGGAACTGCTTCCGGCGCCCACCGCCTGACCGAAGTTCTCTTTTGAAAACGGCGGCGGACATTCTGCCGCACCGCCAGAAAGAAAACCCTGCTACCGCATGAGCGATGGCAGGGTTTTTGTTTTCATAGTTATTTGTGCTTCGCAATCCGATTACCGATTACCGATTACCGATTATCGTTTACTGGATGGCAACGACCGCGCCGCCGTAGGTCTTGGCGATATAGTCCGCGACTTTCTGCGACCGGAGCGCCTTGACCAGCGCCTGAATCTTGGGCGAATTTTCGTTGCCCTTGTTCACAGCCACGATGTTGGCGTAGGTCTGCGCGGCGGTGCCGGAGGCGTCCTCTGTGGCAAGTGCGTCCGCGACCTTGTAGCCTGCGCCGATGGCGTAGTTGCCGTTGATGACGGCAATCGTGCCGGCGTTGCTGTTCTTGAGCTGTGCGGGAACGGTGCTGGCTTCGACCGCCTTGATGTTGTAGCCGCCGTTATCAACGATGTCCAGCGTTGTGACGCCCTTTTCTGCGGAGGCGTCAGCGGGCAGCTTGATCAGCCCCTCCTGCCGGAGCAGGAACAGGGCGCGGGTCTCGTTGCTGTCGTCGGCGGGGATGATGATGGTCGCGCCGGCGGCAAGGTCGGACAGCTTGCTGACGCCGTTGCCGTAGATGCCGAACGGCTCATAGTGAATCAGCGCGACGGAGACGATATCCGTGCCGTTGCTTGCGTTGTAGGAGTTGAGGTAGGGGGTGTGCTGGAAGTAGTTGGCGTCCAGCGTACCGTCGGAAACACCCTTATTGGGCAGGATATAGTCGTCGTAGGTCTTGATGACGAGGGTGTAACCCTGGGCGGCGAGGTCATCTTTGATCTGCTCCAGGATTTCGGCGTGCGGGGTGGAACTTGCGCCGACGACGATGGTTTTGTCATCCTTTTTATTGCAGGAGACAAGCGCCGGGACGATCAGGACGAGCGTGAGTGCGAGAATGAGAGAGAGCAGCTTTTTCATGGTTTTTTCTCCTTATTTATAAGTTAAAAATTGGGGACACGGTGAGTTACCGACTGCGTTTGTCGGTGTGACGGGCGAGGTACATTCCGATCTCCTGGAAAACCTGGACGATCAGGATGGTCAGCGCGACCGAAATCCAGATGATGTCGGGGTTGGAGCGCTGGTGCCCGTAGGTAATGGCGATCATGCCCAGCCCGCCGCCGCCGACGGTTCCCGCCATGGCGGAGTAGCCGAGGATGGTGACGATTGAAATGACCGCGCCGACGATGAGGGAGGGCTTCGCCTCGGGGAGCAGAACCTTGAGAACCAGCCGGAAATTGGAGGTTCCCATGGACTGCGCCGCCTCGATGACGCCGTGATCGACCTCTTTGATGGAGGATTCGACCATGCGGGCGACATAGGGGGTGGCGGCGATGACGAGGGTAACGATCATCGCGCCGTTGCCGAGGCTGGTGCCGACCACGAGCTTGGCGACCGGCAGCATGGCGACCATCAGGATGATGAACGGCATACTGCGGAAGATATTAACGATGAATCCAAGGATGCGATTGAGCCAGCGCACGGGGTGGATGCCGTTGTCATCCGTGGTGGCGAGCAGGACGCCGAGGGGCAGTCCGAACAGGTAGGAGAACAGCGTGGCGAGCAGGGTCATGTAGATCGTTTCCCAGATGCCGAGCTGAAGTACGCCGTTTGCCCATAGTTTTTGTAGCATTTCGGAAAACATGCCTCAGACCTCCTCATTAAATGTAATGGATTTGGAGCGCAGGTAATCGCACACGGTCGCGACCTGCTGTGCGTTGTCGGGCAGCTGAATAATCATCTGACCGTACGCCTTGCCGCCCAGCTCCTTGGTGTCGGCGAACAGGATGTTGACCGGCACGCGACACTCCAGAATGAGGTCGGAGACGATGGGCAGTCCGGCTTCCTCGCCGTTGAAAACGATGCGGAGCTTTTTGCCCTCGATCGCCTGCGGGGTGGTGTGCGCGTCGGCGAAGAGAAGCTCGCGGGCGATCTGCGACTGCGGGTGGGCGAAAATGTCGCGGACGCATCCCATCTCGGCGATGTGGCTGGCGTCCAGCACGGCGACCTTGTTGCAGATCTGCTCGATGACGCGCATTTCGTGGGTGATGACGACGATGGTCACGCCCATTTTGCGGTTGATGTCACGGAGCAGGTCCAGAATCGACCGGGTGGTGTTCGGGTCGAGCGCGCTGGTCGCCTCGTCGCAGAGCAGAACCTTGGGGCTCATTGCCAGGGCGCGGGCGATGGCGACGCGTTGCTTTTGTCCGCCGGAGAGTTGGGAGGGGTAGGCGTTTTCCTTATCGGACAGCCCCACGAGCGCGAGAAGCTCTCGGGCGCGCGCTACAGCCTCCGTGCGCGGGACGTGGGCGATTTCCATGGGATAACAGACGTTTTTGAGTGCGGTGCGCTGGGAGAGCAGGTTGAAGCCCTGAAAGATCATGGACATGGACTGCCGGGTCTTCAGGAGCTGCTTGTGGGTCAGCGTTCCGAGGTCCACACCGTCGAACAGGACGTGTCCGTCCGTCGGAGTCTCAAGAAAGTTGATACAGCGGATCAGCGTGCTTTTCCCCGCGCCGCTCAGTCCGATGATGCCGAAAATGTCGCCGTCCTCGATCGTCAGGCTGATATTTTCGATGGCGTGGACGTCACCTGAGCGGCTGTGGTAGGTTTTCGTCAGATTTTTCAGTTCGATCAAAGCAGAAGTTCCTCCATGTCAGAAATCGGAGCGAAGGGGGCGGCTGGCGGAAAAAAGAAAGGAAGAACGCGCCCACATGCGGGCTATCCGTTCTTCCTTCGTTTATCCGCGACCGGCGCGGTTCTGAAAAGAGTCGGGAGAGCTTACTTCGCACGAAAGGCATGACAACAGGAACATCCGCACATGCGCATGTCCATTCTGTTCATCATGCAAATCATCCGACGCATCTCTGACTCTCCGTTCTTTCAAATTGATGGGTTCATTATATCATGTTTGGCGGCGGTTGTCAATGGCAGAAGTGACAATCTTTCGCGAAAAACAGAAAAATATCTGCTGTTTTGCACAAAAAGCGCGGGGCGCTCCCCGGTGGTGCATAGAATTGTGCGATTTTGGAAAAATAGAAAATGAAAGAGGATGCCGACCGACTTGTGGACGGTCGGGGAATGGAGGGAAAGCTATGACGGCGAAAAAACGGTACCGTTGCCGGGTGTGCGGCGAGGTGTTTGAGGTTCCGCAGGGGCTGGAGGTTGTCTGTCCCAAGTGCGGCGCGCGCGGGGAGGAGGATCTGGAGGTTCTGGAGGAGCTGCCGGGCAAGAATCGGTACGCGGGGACGCAGACGGAGAAAAATCTGGAGGCGGCGTTCGCGGGGGAATCGCAGGCGCGCAACAAATACACGTATTTTGCCTCGGTCGCGCGGCGGCAGGGGCTGGAGCAGATTGCCGCGCTGTTCCTCGCAACCGCGGAAAACGAGCGGGAGCACGCCAAAATCTGGTTCCGGGAGCTGGGCGGCATCGGAGATACGGCGCCGAATTTACAGGCGGCGGCAGAGGGGGAGCATTACGAGTGGACGGGCATGTACGCGGAATTTGCGCAGACCGCCGAGCAGGAGGGGTTTGCGGAGCTGGCGGAAAAATTCCGCGCGGTGGGCGAGATCGAGAAGCACCACGAGGAGCGTTACCGCGCTTTGCTTCAAAACGTGCAGACGCGGAGCGTGTTTGAAAAGAGCGAGGTCAAGGTGTGGGAGTGCCGCAACTGCGGGCACATTGTCATCGGGATGCAGGCGCCGGAGGTCTGCCCTGTGTGCGGGCATCCGCAGGGCTTCTTCCAGCTTCGGTGCGAAAATTACTGATAACTGATGGGTGAGCGCCTGTGATGTAAGCCGACGAGCGGGTGCCGATTTTGCGAGAAGTACTGGCGGGCGGGTGCCGCGGGAAGGTCAGCAGTGGGTTCTCGCGGAAATGACCGATCCGCGGGTGCGCACCTTGCGGTAATGGTGAAAAAGGCGCATTTGACCTGCACATTCGACCGGGATGACCGACACATGGGGGGATGTCGGAATCCCGACCGGCATTTTTAAGGGGCTGTTAAAAAACTCTGTTTTTTAACAGCCCCTTGGGGTTTTTAGTTACTTTGGGTCGCTCGCGGTTCAGTTGAGTCCCTCAAGCAGGATTGCCGCGGTCAGCGTTGCCGTCCAGCCGTAGTCGCTGATGGCGGGCATGCGGACGTTCTGCTGAGGCGGGATAATCGCGGGACCCTTGCGGTTCATGCGGGTCGGCGTGAGCTGGTCGTGGCTGTCGTAGAATTCGTACAGCACGCCGTCATTCTGATACCAGTGCGACACCAGGTCGAGCGTCTGGCGGCGCAGCATGGTCGCAAGCTCGGTGTAGCCGTATTCCCGCAGACCGAGCATGACCATGTAGTTCATGTTGATCCAAACCGGACCGCGCCACATATCGTCGCCGAAGGTCGGGTCGTCCAGTGCGATGGACGGGAGCGGCTTTTCGGTCCAGAAGCGCTTCGGATCGGTCATGTGCGAGATCAGTCTCTTGGCGCGGTCGGGCGGGCAGATACCGGCAAACAGCGGCAGGAACGACGAAACCGCCCAGACGCGATGGAGCTTGCCGCGCTCGATGTCGTAGTCGAAATACATGCCGTCCTCCTCGCTCCACAGCGTCTCGTTGACTGCCCGGCGGATATTGGAGTACAGCTCGTCGAAGCGGGCGACATCAGCGGTGTTGCCCAGTTTTTGCGCCAGAATTGACATGCAACGCGCCTCATGCGCCATGTAGCAGGAGAAGTCGATGCAGTCCATTTCCGCCACGCCGTCAAAGCGCGGGGAATTGTCCATACCGCTCTCTCCGCAACGGCAGTTCACGCTGTCGCGGTGAACGTACCACTCGTACAGATGGTTGTGGTTGGAGTCACGATTGGCGATGATCCAGTCCATAAAGCGGCGCAGGGCGGGGTAAAATTCGGGAAGCACGGAGGTGTCGCCGGTTTTCTGAATGTAATTGAGCACGCCCCAAGCCAGCACCGGGGGCTGGGTCACGTCGCTGTGTCCCTCGCGCATCACCATGTGGGCGATAAAACCGTCCTCGTCCTGCGATTGCAGCATAGCGCGCAGGGTGTCGGCGGCAAGCTCGTGGGAGATCGCCACGTTGCCCATGGAGTGGAACACCGAATCCCAAAGCCACATATGGCGGTGCGGCAGGCGGTCGGGGGTCGTCCACCAACGCGTCTTGCGCTCGCCGCAGGTCGTGTATACCTGGCTCTTCATGATCGAGTAGCATTTGGAGAGCAGCTCGGCGTCCTCGGCGCTCATGCCCTCGGGGGTCGGGAGACGGTCGAAGAACGCACGTTTTTCTTCCAGTCCCAGCGGATTTTTGAGTGCCGCACGCGCGCCGGACATTGCCGCCTCGGCGCCCTCTGTGCTGACGTACAGGGCGTACCTGCCACATTCCGGGCAGAATGCAAAGGCAAAATAACGGTTACCGATGCGTCCCACGCCATTTTCGTCGACCGGAACCGTCGGGTCGAACTGCATAGCAGGTGTTGCGAATTCTGTGGGGACACTGCCGATGATCTCGGTCTGCGCGGAGAAGATCATGGAAAATTCCTTGCCGTTGACGAGCCCCGTGATGGTGTCGGACGCGACCATGGTATAGGAAAAATCTCTCACGCCACGCCAAAACAGCGCCAGCGTCGCGCGGTGATCCTCAAAGTCCACTGCGACACGGTCGCCGCACAGCCAACCGACCAGATCGTCGCCGGGCGTTGTCGTGCCGTCCAGACCGGAGTAGCAAAGCAGCGCGCCCTTACCCCAAATTTTCGGATAGATAGCCATAGATATGATAAAATCCTTTCTTTGCGGCAAAAACCGCAAACTTTCAAAATACGCTGTGCCCCGGGGGACACAGCGTATTTTTTTGTAAATGAGGCAAGATTATTCGTACAGCTTTGCCATCTTCTGCAATCTGTCGTACTTTGCGTGTGCGGTATCCGCCGCTTTCTGGAACAGGACTGCCGCCTTTTCGGGGAACGCCTGAGCCAGACGTGCGTAACGCGTTTCGGACTTGATGAAGTCGATGTAATCCGCCGTCGGCGCCTTGGAGTCGATGGTCAGCGGGTTCTTGCCTTCTGCCTTGGACGCGGGGTTGTAGCGGAACATCTGCCAGTATCCGGCATCGACTGCCTTCTTCATCTCAAGCTGGCAGTTCTGCATGCCGCCCTTGACACCGTGCATCTCGCAGGGCGCGTAGCCGATGACGAGGGATGGACCATGATATGCTTCCGCCTCCTGCAGAGCCTTGAGCGTCTGATTCATATCTGCGCCCATGGCGATCTGTGCGACGTAAACATAGCCGTAAGACATGGCAATCTCCGCGAGGTTCTTCTTGCCGATCGCCTTACCCGCAGCCGCGAACTGTGCGACCTGACCGATGTTGGACGCCTTGGACGCCTGCCCGCCGGTGTTGGAGTAGACCTCGGTATCGAAGACCATGATGTTGACATCCTCGCCCGACGCGATCACGTGGTCCAGACCGCCGAATCCGATGTCATAAGCCCAACCGTCGCCGCCGAAGATCCAGACGGACTTCTTGGCAAGGTAGTCGCGCTCAGCGAGCACTTCCTTGGCGGTGGGGCAACCCTCGCCAGCCGCCTTTTCCAGCTCGGCGATGAGAGCATCGGTCGCCGCGCCGTTGGTCTTGCCGTCGTCCTTGGTGTCAAGGAACGCCTGCGCCGCCGCCTTGAAGGACTCGGAAGCCTTGTCGGACGCCATCATCTCCTCGACCTTGCCGATGAGACGTGCGCGGATGGCTTTCTGACCCAGCGCGATACCCAGACCGTGCTCGGCGTTGTCCTCAAAGAGGGAGTTCGCCCAAGCCGGACCCTTGCCGCTCTCGCGGTTGACGGTGTACGGCGTTGCGGGTGCGGAACCGCCCCAGATGGACGAGCATCCGGTAGCATTGGAGATGTACATTCTCTCGCCGAACAGCTGAGTGATCAGGCGAGCGTAGGAGGTCTCGGCGCATCCTGCGCAGGAGCCGGAGAATTCAAGCAGCGGCTGCTTGAACTGGCTGCCCTTGACCGTGCCGGCGATCAGCTCCTTCTTCTCGGAGACGTTGGCGACGGCGTAGTCGAACGCCTCCTGCTGAGCCGACTGCGTTGCCTGCGGCATCATGCGGATGGCGAGCTTGGGAGCGGCGATCTTGGCTGCTTCCTTGGCGGCTGCCTTGGGATCGTCCGGGAACTGCTCGCGTGCGACAGCCTCGGCATCCTTGAGCGCCTTTGCGGAAACGGGGCACGCCTTGACGCACAGGGTACAACCCATGCAGTCCAGCGGGCTGATCGCCATGGTGAACTTATAGTCGGTCTTGAGAACCGGCTTTGCGGCGAACTTCGTGACCTCGGGAGCGTTTGCCGCTTCCTCAGCGTTCATCGCGAACGGACGGATGGTTGCGTGCGGGCAGACGAACGCGCAGTTGTTACACTGGATGCAGTTTTCGGGAATCCACTCGGGAACCATGACCGCCACACCGCGCTTTTCAAAGGCGGCGGCGCCCTGCGGGAACGTACCGTCAACGTACTTGGAGAATGCGGAAACGGGGAGCTTATCGCCCGCCATCGCGTCCACGGGCTCGACGACTTTGTTCACGAAGTCGATCAGGTCGGCGCGCTTGCCGGTTGCGGGAGCGTGCGGCGCGTCGGGCGCGCAGGTCTTCCAGGACTCGGGAACGTCCACCTTGACAAAGGCATCCGCGCCCGCGTCGATGGCGGCGTAGTTGAGGTCAACCATCACCTGACCCTTCTTGATGTAGGACTTGTACGCCATCTTCTTCATGTACTCAATGGCTTCCGCGGCGGGCAGAATGTGCGCCAGCGCGAAGAACGCGGACTGAAGAACGGTGTTTTTGACCTTGGCATTGCCGATCTTGTTGGTGGCGATGCTGGTGGCGTTGATGATGTAGAAGTGGATGTTGTTGTTTGCAATGTAGGACTTGACCGCGGCGGGCAGATGCGCGTCGAGCTGGTCGGGTGTCCACTCGCAGTCAAGCAGGAACGTGCCGCCCGGCTTGACGTCGGAAACCATGTCGTACTTGTGCAGGTACGCCTGGTTGTGGCAGGCGACGAAGTCCGCCTTGTTGATGTAGTAAGGAGACTTGATGGGCTTGTCACCGAAACGCAGGTGCGAGATGGTGATACCGCCGGTCTTCTTGGAGTCGTACTGGAAGTACGCCTGGATGTACTTGTCGGTGTGGTCGCCGATGATCTTGATGGAGTTCTTGTTGGCGCCGACGGTGCCGTCTCCGCCCAGACCCCAGAACTTGCAGGCAATGGTACCCTCGGGCGCGGTGTCGGGAGCGGGCTTCTCAGTCAGCGAGTGACCGGTCACGTCGTCCACGATGCCGATGGTGAAGTGTGCCTTCGGCTCAGCCTTCGCCAGGTTTTCGTACACAGCGAAGATGGAGGAGGGAGGCGTGTCCTTGGAACCGAGACCGTAGCGGCCGCCGACGATCTTGATGCCACTGATGCCGCACTGTGCCAGCGCCGCGACGACGTCGAGGTACAGAGGCTCACCCAGCGAGCCGGGCTCCTTGGTTCTGTCGAGCACGGCGATCTTCTTGACCGTCTTGGGCAGAGCCGCCGCCAGCTTTTCCGCCACGAACGGACGGTACAGGCGAACCTTGACAAGACCCACCTTCTCGCCGCCGGCGTTCAGGTAGTCGATCACTTCCTCGGCGACGTCGCAGATGGAGCCCATTGCGATGATGACGCGCTCGGCGTCCGGTGCGCCGTAGTAGTTGAACAGACCGTAATCGGTGCCCAGCTTTTCGTTGACCTTGCCCATGTACTCCTCAACGATGGCGGGAAGCGCATCGTAGTAGGAGTTGCAAGCCTCTCTGTGCTGGAAGAAGATATCACCGTTCTCGGCAGAGCCGCGCAGAACGGGGTGCTCGGGGTTCAGGGCGCGCTGACGGAACGCGGCGACCGCGTCCATGTCCACCATTTCGGCGAGGTCCTGATAATCCCAGACTTCGATCTTCTGAATCTCGTGGGAGGTGCGGAAGCCGTCGAAGAAGTTGATGAACGGAACACGACCCTTGATCGCGGACAGGTGGGCGACCGCGCCCAGGTCCATGATCTCCTGCGGGTTGGTTTCGGCAAGCATTGCGAAACCTGTCTGACGGCAGGCATACACGTCGGAGTGATCTCCGAAAATGTTCAGAGCGTGAGACGCAACGCAACGGGCGGAGACGTGGATCACGCAGGGAAGCAGCTCACCGGCGATTTTGTACATATTCGGGATCATCAGAAGAAGACCCTGCGACGCGGTGTAGGTAGTCGTGAGAGCGCCGGCGGCGAGAGAACCGTGAACGGTACCTGCGGCGCCTGCCTCGGACTGCATTTCCATCACCTTGACGCGATCGCCGAAAATGTTCTTCGCGGGTTCGCCGAAGATGTTTTTGTTGGTAGCGGACCATGTGTCGGTGACTTCAGCCATCGGGCTTGACGGCGTGATGGGGTAAATTGCCGCGACTTCGGTGAACGCGTAGGACACGTGCGCCGCAGCGGTGTTGCCGTCCATGGAGAGCTTTCTTCTTTGGATAGCCATGGAATCGAATTCCTCCTCTTTCAAGCATACGCATTTGGTATGCAGATATGGAAGCGTAATACTTCATTGTTAATGATACCACAAACTTTTGAAAAAGTAAAGTCGTTTTTTGCAAAAACCCGGAGGAAAACGAAAAAAACGCAGGAAAATCTTTACGCGGGGGGGAGGGGGGATATGGGGGGGGAGGAGGATTCGGCAGCCCCCTAAAATTTCGCTGTCCCCTTTTTAAGTTTTCGCCCGCCTTTTTCAAAAGGCGTCCTCCCGCAAGCGGGCTGTGGAGGGCGCGTAGCCCCATGTCGCCGCCCGCAGAGTGCGAAATCCCCTCGGCATTTTCTTTTTTGTGGATTGTCCGCGGTGGGTATCGCCGCGGCAATCGGTTTTCTTTTGTGCCTCTGGTCTCAAAAGAAAAAAGCGGCTAAAAATGTTGAATTGCGTTGATGTGTGGGTGCTTTGTGTTTGTTGTTGGTATGTACTTTTAGTTGAAATCTCCGGTGCAGGATGTGGGGAGAAAACCGGCTCAGGCGCCGCCGGTTGTTCTCCCCGCGCCCCTCATTCCCCGGCTGGATGCGCGTCGCGCCGCAACAACGCGGCGCTTTGCGCATTGGGGAGGGGTGGCAG
>CAKSNQ010000040.1 GCA_934476315.1 uncultured Eubacteriales bacterium | reverse complement strand
ATCCTGCATGAACGCCTTTCAACCTAAAGTAAATACCAACAGCAACCGAAAAGCACCTGCTATCCCCTGCAATTTCAGCTCCTTTAGCCGCTTTTTTCTTTTGAGACCAGAGGCACAAAAGAAAAAAGCTATCAAAAAAGAAAATGCCGCGGGGTTTCGCCGCCTGCGGGCGGCGATCAGCGCACCGCGGCGCTGAACCCGCGCCGCCTTTTGAAAAAGGCGGGCGAAAACTTTGAAGAGAAACGACCAAATTTTCACACAGCGCTTGCATCCTGTCGGATTTTCTGTTATAATGAGAAAAACAAGAAAATCCCCACGGGAAAGGAAACCACTATGAACGAAAACATTCGTCCCGACACCATGCCCCGCATCAATACCCCCGCACTGGCTCAGGAGTTCATCGACACCCGGGTCGCTGAGCTCCGCCGGACCATCGGCAACAAAAAAGTCCTCCTCGCCCTCTCCGGCGGCGTGGATTCCTCCGTCGTCGCCGCCCTGCTCATCCGCGCCATCGGCAAACAGCTCACCTGCGTCCACGTCAACCACGGTCTGCTCCGTAAGGGCGAACCGGAACAGGTTATCCGCGTCTTCCGCGACGAGCTGAAAGCCAACCTCATCTACATCGACGCCACCGACCGCTTCCTCGATAAGCTGGCGGGCGTCACCGACCCCGAGCAAAAGCGCAAAATCATCGGCAAAGAGTTCATCGACGTCTTCGCGGAACAGGCAAAGGCGCTCGACGGCATCGAATTTCTCGCACAGGGCACCATCTACCCCGACATCCTGGAGAGTAAGGGCGTCAAGGCGCACCACAACGTCGGCGGTCTGCCTGAGGACCTGAACTTCACGCTGGTCGAGCCGGTCAAGCTGCTCTATAAGGACGAGGTGCGCATGGTCGGCAAGACGCTGGGTCTGCCCGACAGCATGGTCTACCGTCAGCCGTTCCCCGGACCGGGACTGGGCGTCCGTTGCACCGGCGCTATCACGCGCGACCGCCTGGAGGCAGTGCGCGAGTCCGACGCGATCCTGCGGGAGGAATTTGAGAAAAACGGACTGGCAGGCAAGGTGTGGCAGTACTTCACCACCATTCCCGACTGCCGTTCCACCGGCATCCGCGACGGCAAAAGAAGCTGGGAATGGCCCGTCGTCATCCGCGCCGTCAATTCGGTGGACGCGACCAGCGCGACCATTGAGGAGATTCCGTACGCGCTTCTCCACCACATCACCTCGCGTATTCTCGCCGAGGTCAAGGGCGTCAACCGCGTCCTCTACGACCTCTCCCCCAAGCCCGTCGCCACCATTGAGTGGGAATAACGGACAGGTGCAGTCACCGTTAACGGTCAACGATTGACGATCGACGATCGGCGGTCGGCGCCCAAAGGTCATCACAGAAACCACGTGGAACATCAGAGCAAGTCAACTGACATTGGCACCGGCGGCGAGTCGCCGCCGGGACGCAGAAGCCTCGGGGTTTCACTCCGTTCATTCGAAGCCGCTCCGCTGTATTGCCGCCCACTGCCATGGGCTCGAGGATACAGCTGCGCGACATCGATATTCACATTGTTTTGTTCCACAGGGGAAAGGAGGAAGATTTCATATGATCGTGTATCGGGAATTTTCCTCCTTGGTAAAAGACCTGGGCTTTTCGGGGAGGGCGCTGTACAGCGTCAGCAATCATGTGCAGCGGCATTATCACCCCGTCAAAATCCCGAAGGGAAACGGAGAATTTCGCCAGCTGCACGTGCCGGATGATTTTTTGAAGTCCATCCAGCGGAGAATCAACGACAGACTTCTTTCCATGGAAGAAATCTCGCCCTACGCCACGGCATACCGTCCGGGCGGCAGTACAAAAATCAATGCCGCCCCGCACGTGGGAAAGCCGGTGCTGTTGAAGCTGGACATCCGGCATTTTTTTGACCATCTGATCTACCCCATGGTAAAAGAAAAGGCGTTCCCGGGGGAGCGCTATTCGGAGCAGAACCGCGTTCTGCTCTCCCTTCTCTGCGTATACAGGGACGCACTGCCGCAGGGCGCCCCCACCTCGCCGACCATTTCAAACATTATTATGAAAGATTTCGACAACACCGTCGGCTCCTTTTGCGCCGCCCGCCAAATCGCCTACACGCGGTACTGCGACGATATGACTTTTTCGGGAGATTTCGATCCCCGCCCGGTCATCCGCCTTGTCAGGTCGGAGCTGAAAAAGGCGGGGCTTTTTTTGAATGATAAAAAAACGGTGGTTGTCCGGGAGGGGCAAAAGCATGCTGTCAC
Source organism: uncultured Eubacteriales bacterium (assembly GCA_934476315.1). Classification (GTDB taxonomy): domain Bacteria; phylum Bacillota; class Clostridia; order Oscillospirales; family CAG-272; genus SIG644. The sequence goes on along the minus strand of CAKSNQ010000040.1, from coordinate 10,055 downwards.
GGGCATTGTCGTCAATGAACGGCTCAGCGTGCCCGCCGGATACAAAAAACAGCTCCGGCAGGAGATGTATTACTGCAAAAAATTCGGCATCGGGTCACATCTGGATTCCGTCGGAGGGGGCGGGACGGCGGAGGAATACCTCCCGCAGTTGCTCGGAAGAATCCACTATGTCCTGTCGATAGAGCCGGAAAACAAGGAAATGCAGGAGTACAAGGCGTGGTTGGGGGAGCACCGGGGGAAGCCCTCTGTTAAGGGGCTTTGACCGTTGCCCGCAGGCACGAGGGTTGAACCTTACAGCGTAGAACAGGGTGGAGTCGCGCTATGCGCGACTCCACCCTGCTTTGTTTATTCATTGCTATCGGAGATGTCCGCGAAGTCCGCAATCTCCTCAACATCCGAAATTTCCTGCGCCCCCGGAGCCTCCTGCCCGACGGTTCCGCCGCTTTTCGCTTCCAGCTCGGCGATACGCCGCTCCAGCCGCGCGATCTCCTGCGCGATCGGGTCGGGAATGTGAATCTGGTCAACATCCGCGCCGACGCGGACTCCACTGCGGCGGACAACGTGCGCGGGAACGCCGACGGCGGTGCTGTTCTCCGGAATTTCCTTGAGAACCACCGCGCCCGCGGCGATCTTGCTGTTATCCCCGATGGTCATGGGACCGAGCACCTTGGCGCCCGCGCCGACCATGACGTTGTTGCCCAGCGTCGGGTGACGCTTGCCGACGTCCTTTCCCGTGCCGCCCAGCGTCACGCCCTGATAAAGCGAGCAGTTATCGCCGATCTCGGTCGTCTCTCCGATCACGACGCCCATGCCGTGGTCGATGAAAAAGCCCTTGCCGATGCGGGCGCCGGGGTGAATTTCAATCCCCGTCATGCGGCGCGCCCACTGGCTGACCAGCCGCGCCGAAAAATAGTGCCGCCCGAGGTACAGCTTGTGCGCCACGCGGTAGGCGAGGATGGCATGCACGCCCGAGTAAAGAAGCAACACCTCAATGTCGCTCCGGGCGGCGGGGTCGCGCTCGCGGACGGCGGCGATGTCCGACCGGATTTCCTCGGCGATGATGTCGGGAATCCTCCGCCATTTTTTGACATAATGCGTCGCGGCGCGCGCAGCGTCCCGCAACAGCTCCTGAATCTCTTCCATGCGCGGCATGGGTCAGTCCTCCTTGTTCGTCCGGCGGCTTTTCGCCGGGTAGTTTTGCTTGTCGTTCCCGGTCTGACGGGAGATGTCCGAACCCGCCTCTCCCGGGCGGGATCCTTCTGCCGACCTACGACATTTTATGCGCGACTTCCGGAAAATTCCCCCGCGTCCGCACGGTGAGCGGCGGACATTTTGTCACTTTGGGGGAAAGTTTATGAAAAATGCCGATTTTTCATTCCGGAGGAATTTTTCCCCTTTCCTGCGGAAAAATCCGCGCGCCCCTGTGGAAAACTCTGTGGGAATTGTGTAAAACCCTGTGGTTATCGTCAAAAACTCCCCTCCCGCTCCCGGGCAGGCTGTGGAAAAGTCGGGGGCAGAGCTTGTCAAGTCTTTTTTTGTCAAAAACGAAATTTCTCCGGAATGTACAACGACATTTGATGTCGCACTGCGACACGGCGCGTCGCATCGGGGCGTGCCGCCGCGCGCCGGGTGTCGGATGTCATTCATCGCCCGTCGGTCGGCAGGTCGGTCGTAAGTTGCGCAAAGAGCGCCGCGCCCGCGTCCGCCCGTTCCCCAAAGCTCACTCCGCGTCCTGCGGGGAGAGATAGGCGTCGATCGCGCGCGCCGCCGCCTTGCCCGCGCCCATGGCGGAAATGACGGTCGCCGCGCCCGTAACGGCGTCACCGCCGGCGAACACGCCGCGCTTGGACGTCTGCCCGGTGGTCGCTTCCGCCACAATGCCGCCGCGTCCGTTGACTTCAAGGTCGGGTGTCGTGGTTTTGATGAGCGGGTTGGGCGAGGTTCCGATCGCCATGATGACCGTGTCCATCGGGAGGTCGAACGCGCTGTCCGGCACCTCGACGGGACGGCGGCGTCCGCGTTCGTCCGGCTCGCCCGGCTCCATGCGCACACAGCGCAGTGCCGTGACCGTGCCGTTCTTTTCGTCGCGCGGGTTTTCTGCATTGTGATAGCCGAGGATCTCGATCGGGTTGGTCAGCTCACAGAACTCGATGCCCTCCTCCATGGCATGCTCGACCTCCTCGCGGCGGGCGGGCAATTCCGCCATAGAGCGTCGGTAGATCACCGACACATGCTCCGCGCCCAGCCGCAGAGCCGTCCGCGCCGCGTCCATCGCAACGTTTCCGCCGCCCACGACCGCGACCCGTCCGCCGCGGCTGATGGGGGTGGTGGGGTCGGGCGCGTACGCCTTCATCAGGTTGGCACGGGTGAGAAATTCATTGGCGGAATACACACCGCGCAGTCCCTCGCCGGGAATATTCATAAAGTTGGGAAGTCCCGCGCCCGAGCCGATGAACACCGCTTCAAAGCCGTCCGCGAGCAGTTCGTCCACGGTCAGCGTCTTGCCGATAATCATATTAGTGCGGATGTCCACGCCCATGGCGCGCAGGCGGTCCACCTCTTTTTTCACGATGTCCTTGGGAAGCCGGAATTCGGGGATGCCGTACACCAGCACGCCGCCCGCGGTATGAAGCGCTTCAAACACCGTCACCGCGTAGCCCGCCCGCGCCAGATCGCCCGCGCAGGTCAGCCCCGAGGGTCCCGAGCCGACGACCGCCACGCGGTGTCCGTTTGCCGGCGCGCAGGTCGGAACCTCGTCGCTGTGGGCGTTGTGCCAGTCCGCGACGAAGCGTTCCAGCCGACCGATGCCGACCGGCTCGCCCTTGATGCCGCGGACGCATTTGCTCTCGCACTGCGTCTCCTGCGGGCAGACCCGTCCGCAGACGGCGGGCAGGGTGGACGAGTTCAGAATGACGCGGTACGCGCCCTCAAAATCCCCCTCGCGCACCCGGGCGATGAAGTCGGGAATGTGAACGTTGACGGGACATCCCGCCACGCAGGGCGCCGTCTTGCAGTGCAGACAACGGAGCGCCTCGGCAAGTGCCGTCGCCTCGTCGTAGCCCGTGGCGACCTCGTCAAAATTATGTGCCCGAACCGCAGGCTCCTGCGTCGGCATCGGATGCTTCTTCAACAGATTCTCTGCCATGATCTTTCTCTTGTCCTTTCGAAAAATGGGTTCGTCCGGCGCCGGGCGCTCAGGCGTGGTCGGGAGTCTCAAACAGGTGGCACGCCGCCTCGTAAGCATGGCGCTCAAACGGGCGGTACATGCCGCCGCGGGACATCGCCTCGTCAAAATCCACCTCGTAGCCGTTGAAATCCGGACCGTCCACGCAGGCAAACTTCATCACGCGCTTGCCGTCGCGGTGGAGCGTCAGGCGGCAACCGCCGCACATGCCCGTGCCGTCGATCATGATGGGATTCATGGAAACGGTGCACGGAATCCCCGTCGGGCGGGTCGCCTCAACCACAAATTTCATCATGATGAGGGGTCCGATGGTAATCACCTCGTCGAACCGCTCGCCCGCGGCGAACCATTCGTTCAGCGGCACACAGACGTTGCCCTTTCTGCCGTACGAGCCGTCGTCGGTCATGACCTCCAGCCGATCGGAGGCGGCGCGGAAGTCGTCCTCCAGAATGAGCAGGTCGCGCGACCGGAAGCCGATGACGGACGTGACCTCACACCCCGCCTCATGGAGCGCCTGCGCGACGGGAAGCGCGATGGCGCATCCGACGCCACCGCCGACAATGCAGACCTTTTTCAGCCCGTCGATTTTGGTCGGCTGACCGAGCGGACCGGCGAAATCGCAGAGAAAGTCGCCCTCCTGCTTGCGGTTGAGGAGATAGGTCGTCGCCCCGACGATCTGGAAGATGATGCGCACAGTGCCGCGCACGCGGTCGTAGCCCGCGACGGTCAGCGGAATACGCTCGCCGTTCTCATCGACGCGCAGGATGATGAATTGCCCCGCCTTTGCCTTGGCGGCGACCTGCGGCGCCTCGATCTCCATCATAGTGACGGTGGGGTTGAGGGAAACCCGTCTGACGATACGATACATAGTGAAAAAATTCCTTTCTTGGTGCTCACCCGCCCCCCCGCTCGCCGGGAGGAGGGAGTATCATATTATTATAGCACACTTTCCCGCATTTGTAAAATGTTTTTTGCGCGAAGGGGCAATTTCGGAGATTTCAGCTAAATGTACATGCCAACCGCAACCGCAACCGAAACAAATCTAAATTTTCCACACAGCAAAAACAATACTCTTTCAGCGGTTCTTGCGGAGGGAGAAACCATCTCAAACGCCGAGGTTTTCTCCCTCCGCCTCCTCCTACTTCCTTGGCTGTGGCTGTGCGCCGAGATTTCTTTTCAGAGCTGTCTTAAAAGGGGATGAAAACTCTCAAGAGTTTCCATCCCCCATCTTCCTACATCTCAGCAAATTTTGTGGGAGGGGTATGGGGAGGGGTTGCGGCTCTGCCGCGTCCTCCCCAATGCGCCAAAGCGCCGCGTTGTTGCGGCGCGACGCGCATTTAGCCACGGAGTGAGGGGCGTGGGGGGAGCAACCCCGACGCCTGAGGGGTTCTCCCCCCACATCCTGCATCGGAAATTTCAACTAAAAGTACATACCAACAGCGACCGAAACAAATCCAAATTTTCAGCACAGCAAAAGCAATCTTCTTTTATCTGCTTTTGCGGGGAGAGGACCATCTCAAACGCCGAAGTTTGGCGGCTTGCCGCGGTCCTCGCCTCCCCACACTCCTTGGCTGTGCGCCGCAGATTGGGAGATCGTGGGGGAACCGCCCGCACTACCACGCATTTCAGTGGCTATCCCACACGCTTTCTCCAGCGGCGAGGGGAAACTCGCCGGGAGTTTCCCCTCGCCCGGCTTTCTAAATTTCAGCGAACCCCGGGAGGGGTGCGGGAGAACCCGCCCCGCTCCCAACTTTCTAAACCTCGTGAGCACCGGGAGGGGTATGGGGAGGGGTCATCGGCGCGCCCTGCGCCGCCCTCCCCAATGCGCCAAAGCGCCGCGTCGTTGCGGCGCGACGCGCATCCAGCCGAGGAAAGAGGGGCGTGGGGGGAGCAACCCCGACGCCTGAGGGGTTCTCCCCCCACATCCTGTACACGAGCTTTCAACTCAAAGTAGATACCAGCCACAAACACAAGATACCCACGGTTCTAAACAATTTCAGCTCTTTCAGCCGCTTTTTTCTTTTGAGACCAGAGGCACAAAAGAAAAAAGCTATCAAAAAAGAAAATGCCGAGGGGTTTCGCGCTCTGCGGAGCGCGAGGAGGGCTACGCGCCCTCCACTGCGCCGCCTTTTGAAAAAGGCGGGCAAAAACTTTGGAAAGGGACAGCGAAACTTTGCGAGGGAGCGGGCGAAAACTTTGGAAAGAGACAGCGCAACCCTTCTGAAATCCAAAAAACAACCTTCCTCCCACAAAATCTCGCAAACCCTCTTGCGCCGAGAGCAAACGTGTGTTATACTAATCTATATGGCAGTTTGACGGGCTCCCTCCCGTCGGAAAGGAGTCGGGATGGCTGACGCACCCCTCATTCTCGGTGACGCCGACTTCCGTCGGCAAATCAAAAACAGCCCCGCCGCCGGCTACCTCCTCTTCGGCGAGGAGGACTACCTCAAAGCCGCCGCCGTCACGCTGGCTCGCCGGACCATCATCCCCGACCCGACCTTCGCCCCCTTTAACGAAATCCTTCTTGACGCACTTTCCTACACCCCGGACGACCTGCGCCGCGCCTTCACCGCCGTCCCCATGATGGCGGACCGCAAGCTGATCCTTTTGCGGGGGCTGGACTTCACCTCCATGCGCCCCTCCGAGTTTGACGCGCTTTGCCGCGCGCTGGACGAGCTGTCCGACACCGACGACACCACGCTCCTCATCCCCGTCGCGGCGGGAGCTATCGACGAGGGCTATCTTCCCAAGCGCCCCTCCGCCCAGCTCTCCCGCCTGTGCGCCAACCTGACGCCGGTCCGCTTCACCAAATGCACCCCGGAAAAGCTTCGACTCTGGTGCGCCCGGCACTTTGAGCACAACGGCGCCGCCGCCACCCCCGCGATCTGCGACGAGCTGATCCGCACCTGCGGCAGGAGCATGTTCACGCTCGCGTCCGAGATCGACAAGGTCAGCTACTACGCACTCGCGCACGGCAGGACGGACATTGCCAAAGAGGACATTGCCGCCGCCGCGTCGCCCGTGGCGGAGTATGACGCGTTCGCCTTTGCCAACGCCGTCATGGAGCAGAACGCTCCCGCGGCGCTCGCCATTCTCTCCGATCTGAAATTCCGGCGGGTCGAGCCGCTCTATCTGCTCAGCGAGGTCATCCGCGTGCTGTGCGATATGCTCTCGGTCCTGCTTCTCTCGCGGGACGGCGTGCCCGCCGCGGGCATCGCGTCCGCTCTCAAGCTCCACGAATTCAAGGTGCGGCTGTATTTGCAGAATACCGCCGTCGGCGAGGCGCGCCTGCGCGCGGCACTGGATGCCGCCAACCGCGCCGATCGCGTCATGAAGCTGTCCCCCGCGGGGTACAGCGCCCTGGAGGACGTGATCTGCTCGCTCTGAAGCGGCAGAGAGGTGCGTCCCGATTTCCTTTTTGATTCATCGAAACAGCGTCGTCCGGCGACAGCCGCGCGGCGCGGGAGGTAACATTGAAACAAACCATTCGTCTGCGCTCCGGCGCTCAGATTCCGCAGATCTCCAAGAAGGACCTCTCGTCCGGCAAATACATCACCCGCGCAACGCTCATGCAGATGCACCTGTCACCCGCGGGTGATCCCGTTGCCTTTGACCGCAACACCGACGGGAGCATCACCTTCTTTTTCGACCCCTGCCGCGTAACGGAAACGCCGCCCGAGCTTTGGTACCGCTCCAAAAAGAAGCCCAAAACCCCCGCCGCGCCGGACGCGCCCGCCGAGGGAGCGCGGCGCGAGGAGGACGAGCTGACGCTGGACTCCGGAACGGTCATCTTCCGCATGAGCGCGCGCCGCGCCGCCTCCTACCACTACTACACCAAGGAGAGCCTGGCGCGCATGATGTACGAGACCGAGGAAGAGCCGGTCGCCTTTACCCGCCGCGCCGACGGAACGGTCGTTCTGTTTTACGACAAGCGTACCGCCACCCGCCTGCCGCTGACCTGCGTGCGTTGCGGGAAAGACATCCGCTACCGCCGCAAGCTGTGCCGCTCCTGCTTTGAGGAGGACCTCGCCGTGCGGCGCGCCGAGGGCGACGCCCACCGGGGTATGGCGTACGGCATGGACCCCGCGCGGGTGCTGTTCTTCGATCTGGAGCTGACCGGCGTGTACGATCACGATGAGATTATCTCCATTTCCATTGTGGACGGCAACGAAAAGCTGGTCATGGACACGCTCATCCGCCCGGTGCACACCCGCCGCTGGAAGCGCACCGAGAAAATTCACGGCATCACGCCCGAGATGGTCAAGGACGCGCCGACACTCGCCGAGCTGACGCCGCGCATCAAGGAAATCTTCGCCGCGGCGGACAACCTCATCGCCTTCGGCGTATCGACCGACTACGCTCACATCAAGTATATCTACGATACCGAGCAGGAGTGCGCCGCCCTGCACGACAAGGTGCGTTGCGCCTCCAACGAATTTGTCCGCTTCCTCCAGGAGCACCGCCCCGACGTCAATCACGCCTCGCTCATCGACGCCATGCAGTGCTTCGGCGTGGGCTGGGAGGGCATCCCGCACTCGTCGGTCGCCGACACCTACGCCTGCTGTCGCGTCTGGCACAAGCTGTTCCCGCGCTACTACATCGGCGAGGAAAACGCTTCGCTGGACATCCCGACCTACCCCGTTCTGGCGCACGACAAAAAGGGCAATCTGATCTCGACAACCGCAGACAAGCTGCAAGACAAGCCGCAGGACGAGCTGCAAGACAAGCTGCAGGACGAGCTGTCGGATGAGGCTTTTGACGACCCGTTCGGCGAGGCGGAGTTCTCCGATGAAATCTCGCCGTTCGACCCGGACGAACCACCGGACGCAGCCTATCTGTTCGACGCTGACGCGGAGGACGAAAGCGGGACACCCGCGGACGAAACAGACGAGACCAATGAGACCGCGGACGAAGCCGAGGGGCTTTCCTCCCGGCTGTAAGGCTCAGCGCCCGGTCCTTCCGCGGCAAAACGACAACGACAAAAAGAAAGGAGGCTTTCGCGCAAGCGAGAGCCACGGACACGGCCATGTCTTTTTTCAAAAAACTGTTCGGGCTGGATGATGTCAGCCCCCACGGACCGCAGGACGCCCTGCTGGTCACAGTCGATTCCCGCGAGGGGCTGATTGCGCTGGAGAGCCTGCTCCGGAGCGCGGGCATCCCCTACGAATGTCGCGCGCGCGGCGCGGGCGGTCCGCTTAACGTCATCGCGGGGTATTCGGTGTACAGCACCGACGTCTTTGTCCGCGCGGACATGCTGGAGATGGCGCAGGAGCTGATCGCTCCGATCGGGGACACCCCCGACGGCGAGGACGCCTCCGATGACGAGGACCTCTCCGATGACGAGGACGGCACGCCGGAGGTCGATTCCGATTCCGATCCCGACGACAAGGAGGAACAGCAATGACCGGCTCCTCCCCCATGACAAAGGAAATCCTTCTCTGCAAATACGGCGAACTGCTCCTCAAGGGCGCCAACAAAAAGTTCTTTGAGGATGCCCTTTTGCGCGAGGTGCGCATCCGCGCCCGCAACTACGGCAACTTTGACGTCTACCGCGCGCAAAGCACCATTTATATCGATCCGCAGGACGAGAGCGCCGACATTGACGGCATGTTCCGCTCGGCGTGCACCGTGTTCGGCTTTGTCAGCATCGGGCGCAGCGCCGTCTGCGAAAAGAGCATGGACGCCATCTGTGCGCTGGCTCGTACTTACCTGCCCCCCCGACTTGCGGGCAAACGCACCTTCAAGGTGGAGGCACGCCGCTCCGACAAAACGTTCCCGCTCAATTCCATCGAGATCGCCACCGAGGTCGGCGCGACCCTCCTGGAGGCTTGCCCGCACCTGCGGGTGGACGTTCACAACCCGGAAGTCACCGTACGCGTGGAGATCCGTGAGTACGGCGCCTACCTGCACGCCGGACAGGTGCGCGGCGCGGGCGGCATGCCGGCGGGCACCTCGGGCAAAGGAATGCTCCTGCTCTCCGGCGGCATCGACTCCCCGGTCGCCGGGTACATGATGGCAAAGCGCGGACTGAAATTGCAGGCGGTCTATTTTGAATCCCCCCCATACACCAGCGAGCAGGCGCGCGAAAAAGTGCTGACACTGGCGCGCAAGGTCGCGCTTTACGCCGGTCCGATCGACGTGCATGTCGTCTCGCTGACCGACGTGCAGGAAAAGCTCATGCGGACGTGTGAGGAGGATTATTTCACCCTGCTTTTGCGCCGCTACATGATGACCATCGCCGACCGACTGTCAGAGCGCCACGGCTGTCACGCGCTGATTACGGGTGAATCGTTAGGACAGGTCGCCTCGCAGACGCTGCCGGCGCTTTGCGTCACCGACCCGCTCTCAACGCGCCCCGTCTTCCGCCCCTGCATCGGCATGGACAAGGAAGAGATCGTCAAAATCGCCTGCGCGATCGACACGTTTGAGACGTCCATCCTGCCCTATGAGGACTGCTGTACCGTCTTTACCCCGCGGCATCCGAAGACCAAGCCGGAGCCGGCACGCGTCGAGGCGGAGGAGCGCAAATTGGATTTTGAAGGGCTGGTAGCGGCGGCGCTTGAGACGACCGAGACTTACCACATCAGCGCGCGCTACTGATCGGCGCAGCGTTTTCCCCCGGCAATTTCAATGGCGCGGGAAGCTCCCTGTGAGTTTCCCGCGCCTGTTTTTTTATTCGGCAGCCCCGACGTTTGAAGGGGTTCTTCCCCCACATCTGCACCGGAGACTTTAACCAAAAGTAGATGCCAACAGCACCCGAAAGACATCTGAATTTCCTGCACAGCAAAAGCAACATTCTTTCAGCGGTCTTTGCGGAGGGAGAAACCATCTCAAACGCCGAAGTTTGGCGGCTTGCCGCGGTCCCTCCGCC
>CAKSNQ010000039.1 GCA_934476315.1 uncultured Eubacteriales bacterium | reverse complement strand
GGGAGCAACCCCGACGTCTGAGGGGTTCTCCCCCCACATCCTGTACGAAAGCCTTTAACCCAAAGTAGATACCAGCCGCAAACACAAAACACCCACGGTTCCAAACACTTCAGCATTTTTAGCCGCTTTTTTCTTTTGAGACCGGAGGCACAAAAGAAAAAAACTATCAAAAAAGAAAATGCCGAGGGATTTCGCCGCCTGCGGGCGGCGACATGGGGCTCCGCCCCAGACCCCACCGCCTTTTGAAAAAGGCGGGCGAAAACTGAAAAGAGGGGACAGCGGAACCCTTTAGAACCCTAAAGTCGAACAGCTATCCCCTCTATAAATGTTGCCCAAAGGTGTGGGAAACTTTTTCCCAAAACGTTTCCCACGTCGCCCTCGTCATCCTTCATTCCCCTCGCCAAGATAGGCGGAAACATCGACCGCCGCGAGCGCTCCGGCGTCCAGCTTCCCGCGGGCGCGCTCGTGGTACGCCACAGCATTACGCGCGAGCAGCAGAATTTCATTGTTCAGCGTGCGCCCCTGCGACTCGGACACCACAATCAGCTTGCGCAAAAGGTCCTCCGGCAGACGCAGGGGGACGATCGGTTGATTTCTGTTGCCTGACATAGCATTTCTCCTTTTCCGGTGATTCTCATTTGCCCGCACGCGTCACCACGGTGGGGTTGTAATGTTGCAGAATTCCCAGCGCGCGGTCGGTCGCCTCAAAATACAGAATTCCGCGGCGCTTTTTCTCCGTTTCGAACAGGGCGTAGTACACGTCCGGGTTTTGCAGGTCGGCGGTGAGGTCGAACGTCTCCTCCGGCGCGTAGTGCTTTGCGCGCGCGATGTATTCTTCCTCCAACGGCGCGACCGCGGTCAGCGACTTGATATTCAGCCGGGCAAGCTCGCGGCGCGACCGTCCGCCGTAAATGATTGCCAGCGTCATCTCGCCGCCCGTCAGGGAGTATTCGTACTCCACGGACACATATTTCCACGTCAGCGCGATCAGCGCCGATGTGATCAGCACCGGCAGGGCGAACAGGAGAGCAGGCGCGCGGAATCCGAGAAGCAGCGTCGTCAGCCCGGCAAAAAAGACGACATAGGTGACGATCGCCGCGACCCGCAACGCGCGCCGCTTCTTTTTCACCACGTGTTCGTACGTCAGGTATTCATTCATTCTCATGTCCTCCCTTGCAGGCTCGTACGATGCGAGACATCCGACCCGTCCCCTCCATTATACCCGATTTTCCCCCGCGACGCAAGAGGCTCCGCACAAAATTTCCCGGCGACCGGATACAAACCGAAAATCGGCACGGCCGGGGCGGTGTCATCCCCCCCGCGGCAAAAAAATCTCCGCTATTTCGGGAATATCCGTTGTTTTTTGCGGATTTTTATGCTATAATAAAATGATAAAATACACCCCCAAGGAGGAACCACACATCATGAAAGCCGTTATCACCGTCACCGGAAAAGATACCGTCGGCATCATTGCCGGCGTCAGCGCCGTCTGCGCCAAGCGGGGCGCCAACATCCGCGAAATCACCCAGAGCGTTCTGAGCGAATATTTCGCCATGATTATGATCGCCGACCTGGATGGGCTGAACGTCCCGTTCGCCGACTTTGCCGACGAGCTGACCGCGCTCGGGCGCAAGAGCGGGCTGGATATCCACACCATGCACGAGGATATCTTCAACACCATGCACCACATCTGAGAGGTACCCCCATGCTGAACACACAGGATATTCTCGAAACCATCAAGATGATCCGCGAGGAGAATCTGGACATCCGCACCATCACCATGGGCATCTCGCTGTTTGACTGCATCAGCGAGGACGAGGAGCGCCTCTGCTCCCGCGTCTACGACAAGATCACCCGCCGCGCCGAGCGCCTTGTCCGCGTCGGCGAGGACATCGAAAAGGAATACGGCGTACCCATCGTCAACAAGCGTGTCTCCATCACCCCCGCCTCCCTCATCGGCGGAAACCTTACCCCCGACGGCTTTCTGCGCCTCGCGCACACGCTTCAGTGCGCCGCCGAGACGCTGGGAATCAACTTCATCGGCGGCTTTTCCGCGCTGGTGCACAAGGGCTATACGGAGAGCGACCGCAACCTGATCTCGGTCATTCCGCAGGCGCTGAGCGAGACCGAGCTGGTCTGCTCCTCGGTCAACGTCGCCACGACCAAGGCGGGCATCAACATGGACGCCGTGGCGCAGATGGGTCGCGTCATCCGGGAATGTGCCGAGCGCACCGCCGACCGCGACAGCATCGGCGCGGCAAAGCTGGTCGTGTTCGCCAACGTCCCCGAGGACAACCCCTTTATGGCGGGCGCGTTCCACGGTGTGGGCGAGCCGGACGCCGTTATCAACGTGGGTGTCTCCGGCCCCGGCACCGTCGCCTCTGCCATCCGCCGCGCGGGAGACTGCGACTTTTCCGAGCTTGCCGACGTCATCAAAAAGACGGCATTCAAGATCACCCGCGTCGGTCAGCTTGTCGCGACCGAGGCGGCGCGTCGGCTGAATACGCCGTTCGGCATCGTCGATCTCTCCCTTGCCCCCACCCCTGCCATCGGCGATTCGGTCGCGCACATTCTGGAGGGCATGGGACTGGAGCAATGCGGCACGCACGGAACGACCGCGGCGCTGGCTCTGCTCAATGACGCCGTGAAAAAGGGCGGCGTCATGGCATCCTCGCACGTGGGCGGGCTGTCCGGCGCGTTCATCCCCGTTTCGGAGGACGCCGGCATGATCGCCGCCGCCGCATCCGGTACGCTGTCGCTCGAAAAGCTGGAGGCGATGACCGCCGTCTGCTCGGTCGGTCTGGATATGATCGCCATCCCCGGCGACACGCCCGCCGAGGTCATCAGCGGCATCATTGCCGATGAAATCTCCATCGGCGTGGCAAACACCAAAACCACCGCCGTCCGCCTCATCCCCGCCATCGGAAAGCGGGAGGGGGAAAACGTCAGCTTCGGCGGGCTTCTGGGCTACGCGCCCGTCATGGCGGTACACCGCCAGTCTCCCGCCGCCTTTATCGCGCGCGGCGGCAGAATCCCCGCGCCCATTCATTCGCTCAAAAACTGACCGCGGGGCGCACCCCGCGCGGAAAGGACGGAACCTATGGATTCCTCATTGCACGATCTGCTCACCGAGGCGGTGCGCGATGCTGATCTCCCCAGCGCCGACATCCCCGCCATCGACCTTTACCTGGATCAGATTCTGAGCATCTTCACGGTGGCGGTCAAAAATGCTGCGCCGCGGTACGCCGACCGCCTCCTGACCAAAACCATGATCAACAACTATTCCAAGGACGGGCTGGTTCTGCCCGTCAAGGGAAAGAAATATTCCAAGGAGCAGATTTTGCAGATGCTCCTGGTCTACTCGCTCAAGAACACGCTGACCATGAGCGAGATCGGGCGCGTACTGTCCGACGTCTACGGCAAACAGCTCCCGCTGACCGCTTGTTATGACGAGTACCTGACGCACAAGCAGGACGACCGCGTGCGGAGCGTGGAGGCGGTTTCGGCGTTGATCGACGCGCGCGGCTACGACATGGCGGACGACCGGGACTATTTCTCGGCACTGCTGGAGGTCTGCACGCTGTCGGCGTACTTCCGCTCTATCGCACAGGCAATGCTGGAGGATCGCTACCCCGACCCGCGGCAGGTGGAGCAGTCCCGCGTCGCCCGGGAAAAGGAAGAGGAGCGCCAGCGCCGCGAGGCGGAGCGCCGGGCACGGGAGGAGGCGCGCGCCGCTCAAAAGAAAGCGGCAGAAACGGAGCGCGCCGCCGAGCCGGAGGACGCCGCGGGTGCAAAAGGCAAAAAGCCGTCCCCGAAGGCTTCAAAGGAAAAAAAGAAAAAGGAGAGCGCGCCGGACGCTCCCACTCCCCCCGAGCAAACCGCGGGAGGTGACACACAGGCATGAGCGAGCTTTCCCCCACCCCCGGCACGCCGCCGCTGAATGAGTTGTCCTGCGCGGCGCTGGCGTACCTTGGCGACAGTGTTCTGGAGCTGCTCGTGCGGGAGCATCTGATCGCCGCGGGGCTGTCCACCGCCGCGCACCTCAACCGCGCCGCCGCGGAATACGTCACCGCGCGGGCACAGGCGCAGGCAATGCTCCGGATTCTTCCTCTGCTGGACGAGCAGGAGAGCGCGATCTTCCGCCGCGGGCGCAACAACGTGCACGGCAACGTCCCGAAGAGCGCCACGGTGTCGGAATACCGCACCGCGACCGGCATGGAATGTCTGTTCGCCGCCCTGTACCTCGGCGGGAAGCAGGAGCGCCTGCGCGCGCTGTTCGACGCCGCCTACCGCCCCGATGAGCAATGAGCCGGAACATGAACGCGAACGATATATGGTGAAAACCGAAAACTAAGTGAAAGGAACGACCGACAATGAAACACCCTGTCATTCAGATCACCCTGCGCGACCTCGGCAGTATGACTGCCGAGCTGTACCCCGAAAAAGCTCCGAAAACCGTGGAGAATTTCCTCCGGCTGGTGGACAGCGGGTTTTACGAGGGGTTGATTTTCCACCGCGTCATCCCCGGCTTTATGATTCAGGGGGGCGGCTACCGCGAGCAGTTTGAGCCGACGGACGCGCCGTCCATCCCGGGCGAGTTTGCCGCCAACGGATTCACCGAAAACGACCTGCGCCACACGCGCGGCGTGCTGTCCATGGCGCGCACGTCCGACCCCGATTCGGCGTCGTCGCAGTTTTTCATCATGCATGCCGACGCTCCTCATCTGGACTCCCAGTACGCCGCGTTCGGTAAGCTGACCGACGGCTTTGACGTGCTCGACCGCGTTGCCGAAACGCGCACCGGACGTTTCGGGTACTTCTCCGACGTTCCCCGCACGCCCATCATCATCGAATCCATCCGCCGCGTGGAGGAGTAAGGGGCGAGGGCGACGTGGGAAACTTTTTGGGAAAAAGTTTCCCACACCTTTCAAAAAGTCTTGGAGAGGGAATAGCTGTTCGACTTTAGGGTTCTAAAGGGTTCAGCTGTCCCCTCTTTTCAGTTTTCGCCCGCCTTTTTCAAAAGGCGGCGGGGTCTGGGGCGGAGCCCCATGTCGCCGCCCGCAGGCGGCGAAATCCCTCGGCATTTTCTTTTTTGATAGTTTTTTTCTTTTGTGCCTCCGGTCTCAAAAGAAAAAAGCGGCTAAAAATGCTGAAGTGTTTGGAACCGTGGGTGTTTTGTGCTTGTGGCTGGTATCTACTTTGGGTTAAAGGCTTTCGTACAGGATGTGGGGGGAGAACCCCTCAGACGTCGGGGTTGCTCCCCCGCACACCCCCCACTCCAAGGCTGGATGCGCGTCGCGCCGCAACGACGCGGCGCTTTGCGCATTGGGGAGGGGTGGCAGAGTTGCCACATCCCTCCCCACACCCCTCCCGGGATTCGCTGAAATATAGGAAACCGGGCGGGGGAAAACTCCTAGCGAGTTTTCCCTCGCCGCTGGAGAAAGCGCGGGGAGTTGCTGAAATGTGTGGTAGCTCGGGCGGGTTCTCCCCCATCCCACCTATTCTCTAAAGCGGCGCATAGCCAAGGAAGTGGGAGGAGGCGGAGGGACCGCGGCAAGCCGCCAAACCTCGGCGTTTGAGATGGTTTCTCCCTCCGCAAAAACAGCTAAAAGAAGATTGCTTTGCTATGTGAAAAATTTGAATTTGTTTCGTTTGCTGTTGATACTTACTTTTAGCTGAAGCTCCCGATGCAGGATGTGTGGGTGTCTGAGATGCTTCGGGCAAACGTGAGGGCAGATAGAAAAAAGACCGCCGCGGCGATCTTTTTTATTCCTCCTGCTCGGCAGGGCGGGCAAGGTTCGCCGCCATGCGCGCCAAAAGCTCGCATAACAGCTCCCGCTCCTCCTCCGCCATGTCCGCCGTCGCGCGGGCGTACCAATCGTTCCGCAACTCCACCATGCGCGGCAAAACCTCATAGGCGCGGTCGGTCGGGCGCGCGATGAGACAGCGGCGGTCATTTTCCCCGCTCTCCCGAATGATAAATCCCCCCTGCTCCAGCTCCCGCAGGGCGCGCGTTACCGTGCTTTTATCCGTTCCGAGCAGCTGCGCCAGCTCCTCCTGCCGCACCCCCGGCAGCTCGCACACGGCAAGCAGAACCGGCATGCGCAGACTGCGCGGCTCGCCCGCCCGTTCCCCGTGCGTCCGATCCTCCGTAAGGCTCCGCGCGACGCTCTGCACGTCCCGCATCAGCGCCCGAATGTCATTCATGCCGCACCTCGCCGGGTGCATCGGCTTCTGCGGGGGCATCGGTTTCGCCGGGCGCGAGCGTGACCTCGGCTTGCAGGCATGTTCTGCCCTCCCCGTCCTCGGTGCGGAGCAGGTATGCCCGCTCGCCCGCCGGGGTGAGCCGTTCGCCGCGCAGTACCCGCAACGTCGTGCCGCACGCCGCTTCGCGCACAAATTCAAAGCTCATTTGCCGTACCCACGCCACGGTACCGTCAGGCAAAAAGTCGCACACCATGTCCGGGTAGCGGGTGTTGTTCATGTGCCCGTTGTAATCAATGTCCGAATAGGCAATCCGCCGCCGTCCGACCTCGCACATCGGCTCCGCCGGGGCAAACCGCCGCGGTGGGCGCAGAGAAAGCGCCGGGGACGGCTCCGTGTTGTAGGAAAATGCGTCGGCGCGCACCGGCATATGCGTCGAAAGGTCCATCAGCGCCCAGTCGGACGCCCCCTCTGCCACCGTCGCGCCGCTCTCGCCGAGCACGCGGAAATACCGGGGAAAATTCACCCCCCGCGCCTCGTCGATCCACGTCTGCACGCGGATATTCTCCAGCGGGTGCAGGTGACTGTGGAACCGAAGCGTTAGGCGCGTGACGATAAATGCCAGCCCGCGCGCGAACCTCAGATCGTCCAGATCCTGCCCCGCGTCGTGCATGTGCCGACACGCTGCCTCCTGCATGTAGACCAGCAGCTGTGACGGGCGAACGTGCAGGTCGGCGTCGGTATCGTTCCACCGCACGGCAGTGTCCCATGTATAGATCATTTGCGCACCCCTTTCCTCCCGGAGACAATCATTCATGCTCCCTATTTTAGCACATTCCTCTCCGAAAATCAAGGGAGCTGTTAAAAAACTCAATTTTTTAACGTCTCCGCCAAAATGTCGGTCGGGGTTCCGGCGTTTTGCCCCGCGTTTTTGATTATTTGACCCTTTGGGCGGCAAAGCGGCGGCGTCCGGGCGCCGGGGTCAACGTCGTCGGGAGGTGTCAGAAATTCAAGATGAACTTCTAACACCTCCCGAAAAAGATCAGCGGTCAAGCCACCGGCTTTGGGGAAGAACGGCGCCCGGATCCCGCCCGGAAATCGTGCAAAATGCAAGGGTGGACGGAGCATCCCGCCGGGTCGTTGCTCTTTGGAATGACGCGCCCGCACGACACCCCGCGTGCTGTGACGGTCACAAAGTCGCGCCCGGAACCTCCCCCGTGACACCGACCGCCGCCTGTCCGCTCTCATCCGGGGTGGCAGGCGCAGGCGGATTCACTGCCGAAATCACGACAGGGGCGTTCCCCTCCGCCGAAGCAGCCGGGGAAGCCGGAGCGGGCGGGTTTCCCGTGGTCGTCGGGGCGGAGGAGGCTGTTGAAATTGCCGTGGCAGTCAAGGCTGCCGGAGCTGTTCCCACCGAGGCGACCGCCGCGGCGGGTACGTTCCCCACAGAAATCCGTTCTCGCGTGGGCGTTTCCCGGGACACCTCCCGCTCTCCCGGGTGCCAGTCTCCCAGTCCGACGCTCACTGCAATGGCGCGATTGACCTCCTCCATCATGTGCCCGTCCAGATGCCCCATTTTTTCCTTGAGGCGCCGTTTGTCCAGCGTCCTCACCTGTTCCAGAAGGATCACCGAATCCTTAATCAGCCCCACGCGCTCGGCGTAGACGTCGATGTGGGTGGGCAGACGTGTTTTGCTCAGTCGCGAGGTAATCGCCGCGGCAATCACCGTCGGGCTGTATCGGTTTCCGATGTCATTTTGTATGATGAGTACGGGACGAAGCCCCCCCTGCTCCGAGCCGACGACGGGACTCAGATCCGCATAAAAAATATCTCCGCGTTTGACACTCATGATTTTATTATCCCTCCTCGTTGGCGCGTGCCTCTCGCTGAACGCTTACGTTTTACGTTACAGGGATATTCTGCCCCCCGCAAGCCCCCTTTTAAACACCGACGTCCTGCTTTTGGTGTGGAATTTTCTTCCTTGGGAGTTTGTCGGAGGGGGCGGCGATGTCAAAAAAGTGCAGACGGTGGGGCTATTGACAGCATATGGTCGGATGTGCGCGAAGGCGACGGCGGAGGGGAAGTTTTCGGGAAAAAGTTTTTCGGGGCTTCGGTTGCTCTCTTCAATGAGACTTCATTTGCCATCTTCAAAATTCCGCTGTCTCTTTTTCAGTTTTCGCCCGCCTTTTTCAAAAGGCGGCGGGGTCTGGGGCGGAGCCCATGTCGCCGCCCGCAGGCGGCGAAATCCCTCGGCATTTTCTTTTTTGATAGCTTTTTTCTTTTGTGCCTCCGGTCTCAAAAGAAAAAAGCGGCTAAAAATGCTGAAGTGTTTGGAACCGTGGGTGTTTTGTGTTTGCGGCTGGTATTTACTTTGGGTTAAAAGTCTTTCGTACAGGATGCGGGGAGAAAACCGACTCATGCGCCGTCGGTTGTTCTCCCCGCGCCCCTCATTCCCCGGCTAAATGCGCGTCGCGCCGCAACAACGCGGCGCTTTGGCGCATTGGGGAGGGCGGCGGGGTAGACCCCCACCGATGACCCCTCCCCATACCCCTCCCGTGGCTTGTCGCGGTTTAGAAAGTTGGGCGCGGGGCGGTTCTCTCCTATCCTTCCCAATCTCTGAGTGCGGCGCGTAGCCAAGGAAGTAGGAGGAGGCGGAGGGAGAAAACCTCGGCGTTTGAGATGGTTTCTCCCTCCGCAAGAACCGCTTATAGAATGTTGTTTTTGCTGTGCAGAAAATTCAGATGTCTTTCGGTTGCTGTCGGTTTGTACTTTGGGTTAAAAGGCTCGGGTACAGGATGTGGGGGGAGAACCCCTCAGGCGTTCGTGCCTGCCGCGTAGCGCAGGCGGCTCCCCCCACGCCCTCCATTCCAAGGCTTAGATGCGCGTCGCGCCGCAACAACGCGGCGCTTTGGCGCATTGGGGAGGGGTGGCAGAGTTGCCACATCCCTCCCCATACCCCTCCCACAAAATTCGCTGAAATGTAGAAAGATGGGTGTAGGAAACTCTTGAGAGTTTCCTACACCTTTTAAGACAGCTCTGAAAAGAGACTTCGGCGCACAGCCAAGGAAGTGGGAGGAGGCGGAGGGACCGCGGCAAGCCGCCAAACTTCGGCGTTTGAGATGGTTTCTCCCTCCGCAAGAACCGCTAAAAGAATATTGCTTTTGCTGTGTGGAAAATTTAGATTTCTTTCGGTTGCGGTTGGTATCTACTTTTAACTGAAGTCTCCGGTACGGGATGTGGGGGAAGAACCGGTTCGATCGTCGCCGCCCGACGGGTGGGGTGCCTTTCCCGGCGCGCCGAAACAAAAGCGGCGGGACGCCGTGGGTCAAGCCCCACTGCGCCCCGTTTTTCTTTTGCCCTCATGTTTCTTTTTGACCGCAGAAAAGCCGAATTTTCCGAGCTTTTTCCCCAGCCCGAAGTACTCGCCGTGTAAAAATGCCACCGGGCGCGCCCGGTCTGCGCACAGCTTGCCGTTCTCGTCCAGAAGCGATTCGTCCACGTTGACTCCCACGATGTCCGCGAGGAACAGGTCGTGCGTCCCGAGCGGAAGCACCTGCGTCACGCGACATTCGAGCGACATCGGGCACTCCGCGATGGACGGACAGGAGACCGCCACGCCCGCTTCGGGGGTCAGCCCGCATTTTTCAAATTTGTTGATCTTCGCTCCGGTGTACATGCCGCAGAAATCGGCGGCGCGGGTCAGCGATTCCGGCGTGAGGTTGAGCGTAAATTCGCCGCTCTCGCGGATCAACCCGTACGAATAACGCTCCGGGCGCACCGCGATATAGGTGCGGGGCGGCTGGGTATTGAGGATTCCCGTCCATGCGACGGTGAGAATATTCGGATGTTCGGGTGTCCCGCAGCTGACCATTACCGCGGGGAGCGGTCCGAGCAGGGTGGAGCCTTTCCAGTGTTGTTTTGCCATGAGAGCATACCTCCTTTGACGAATCCGGCGGCGCGCCGGTCAATGTATAAAACTCCCTGCGGGTGTCCATACTGGGTATATCCTGATGATGGAGGAAGAAAAAATGAACGTAACTACCAAAGAAAACGGACTGCTCAAGGATTTGCGCGGACAGGAACAGCTTTGCATCGAAAAGTACGAAAAATACGCGGCTGAGGCGTGCGCGTCGGAGCTGCAAACGCTCTTTCATGAGCTTGCCGACGTTGAGCGCGGGCACCTGCGCGTGGTGAACGAGATGATGAACGGCAAGGTGGAGGCGGTCGGAGGGCAGGGAAGTTCGTCCGGCTCGTGCGCGTGCGACCACAAGGCGACGTATTCCGACGAATCCTGCCGCAAGAAGGACGCCTTTTTGTGCTCGGACATGCTCTCAACGGAGAAACACGTTTCGGCGCTGTATGACACCAGCATCTTTGAGTTTTCCGATGCGCAGGCGCGCAACGTTCTGAACAACATCCAGGCGCAGGAGCAGCAGCACGGGCTCCGCATCTACGACTTCATGAGCGCCAACGGAATGTATCAGTAACATCGGGAAAGTCGCTACCTCAAGAAAAAGTGGCTGTCGCGTCCGGCGACAGCCACTTTTATTTTTGCGGCAGAGGCGAAACGGTCGTCCGCCATGCCGCGCGGCGTTGTGGAAAACCCCGCCGAGCCGTGTGACCGGGATTGAGAAACCCTGCTCATGCTGGGCGGTGCCCTATCCGAGGCTTTACTGCTCCCAACGTCCACATCTTCTGCCGAGACAAGTCAATCGGGGAAAGCGTGGGAGGTCTGCAAACCACCGCGGAACATCTCCGGGCTCCTTTATTCTTCTGTAGGTTCTAACACACAGTCATCACGAACTAAGCAGGAGAGTTTTCGATTATTTTTTGTCCGCGCTGTTGTCCGGCTCGTCGAAATCGACGGTGGAGAACATATCGTCGAAATAGTCGGCGATGCGGTCGAACTCCTCGTCGTCGTCGATGGAGATGAGAGAATCGTCGCCGTCGTCGTCCTTGACGCTTTTGAGGATGACGTATTCGAAGGAATCGCGGTTTTCGTCCTGCGCCTGTTCTGCGGGGATCATAGCGTAATACATCACGCCGTCCACCTCGCCGGAGCCGACCAATTCAAAATCGCTCTCGTCGCCGTTTTCGTCGGTCAGGGTATAGATTTCGACCTCGTCGTTCTGTTCTTTCTGATCATGTTCACTCATACGGAAAAGCCTCCGTTCACAGATTTTGCGGAAAGCAGTCGGAAGCGGTCGAAGCGCTTTCGGGGCATCCGCCACACCTATATTGTACCCGATTTTGGTCCGAATGTCAATGGGTCAGAGAAATTTATTCTCGACACGGGGGGGAGGAAGGGGGATTTTTCTATGGCGGTCAAAGGGCTCGGCAGACCCGTTTCGGTTTTTGTTCGCCTTCTCCCAAAAATTTTGCTGTCCCCTTTTTCAGTTTTCGCCCGCCTTTTCCAAAAGGCGTCCGCCCGCGGGCGGCGAAATTCTTCGGCGTTTCTTTTTTGTGGATTATCCGCGGCGGGTATCGCCGCGGCAATCGGTTTTCTTTGCGCCTGTGGTGCCAAAGAAAAAGCGGCTGGAAGTGTTGAATTGTTTAGAATTGTAGGTGTTTTGTGCTTGTGGCTGGCATGTACTTTTAGTTTAAGTCTTTCATGCAGGATGTGGGGGGAGAACCCCTCAAACGTCGGGGTTGCTCCCCCCACGCCCTCCACTCCAAGGCTGGATGCGCGTCGCGCCGCAACGACGCGGCGCTTTGGCGCATTGGGGAGGGCGGCGCAGGGCGCGCCGATGACCCCTCCCCACACCCCTCCCGGGCTTGCCGATTCAGAAAGTTGGGCGCGGGGCGGGTTCTCCCGCACCCCTCCCGGTATCCGCTGGAATATAGAAAGACAGGCGAGGGGAAACTCTCGACGAGTTTTCCCTCGCCGCTGGATAAAGCGCATGGGATAGCCCCTGAAATGCGGCGCACAGCCAAGGAAGTAGGAGGAGGCGGAGGGAGAAAACTTCGGCGTTTGAGATGGTCCTCTCCCCGCAAAGACCGCTGAAAGAGTATTGTTTTTGCTGTGTGGAAAATTTGGATTTGTTTCGCTTGCTGTTGGTATGTACTTTTAGTTGAAATTTCCGATGCAGGATGTGGGGGGAGAACCCCTCAAACGTCGGGGTTGCTCCCCCGCACACCCCCTACTCCGTGGCTAAATGC
>CAKSNQ010000038.1 GCA_934476315.1 uncultured Eubacteriales bacterium | reverse complement strand
CAAAAGCCTCTTTGGAACCACCCGCTTAGCGGGTGGTTTTCGTGAGAACTCCTCCTTCGTCGGAGTTCTCTATACAAAAAGGCGGGGTGTCGTTTGGGTACGACAGCCCCGCGAAAGTGGTATTTACTTGCGGATGGTGATGCCGAGCCGATGCTCCATGGAGTCGAGAATCTTCTTGGCGACTTTGTCCGCCTCCTCGACCGTCAGCGTGCGGTCGGGGGCGCGGAGAGACACGCGGAGGGAGACGGATTTCTTGCCCTCGCCGACCTGCGGTCCGCGGTACAGGTCGAACAGCGAAACGTCCTCCACCAGCTTGCCGCCGGCATGTGCAATCTCGCCCTCCAGGTGTCCGACCTCCATGTCCTCATCCACGACGAACGAGAAGTCGCGGGTGGTCACGGGGAACTTGGGCAGGGGCTTGTACTCGCGCAGAACGGTGCGATGCTCAAAGAGCAGGGCGAAGTCGAGAACGCCCGCGAAAACGGGACAGCTCAGTCCGTAGTTATCGGCGGTCAGCGGGTGGATCTGACCGATGGTGCCGAGCACGGCGCCGTCCTCCGCCAGCACACGGGCGCAACGGCCGGGGTGGTAGGTGGGGTCATCGGTGCATGCGGTGTAGGTAACGCCGCGGATACCCGCCAGCCTGACGACGTTTTCCACGACGCCCTTGAGCGTGTAGAAGTCCACGTCGCCGTACATACCGAGCGTCAGAACCTTTTTCTCCTCGGGAAGCTGCTCAGGGTCGCCCGACGGCAGGTAGACGGTGGCGTTTTCGAACAGACGGACGTTTTCATTGGAGAAGTTGTTGTTGCGCGCGAGCACCTCCAGCATGGAGGGCAGGGCGGTCGTGCGCATGATCGAGGTGTCCTCGCCCAGCGGGTTGCGGATGACGACCGAGGTGCGCAGAGCGCTGTCGGCAGGCAGGCGGATTTTGTCGTAAAAGCGCGGGCTGATGAACGAGAACGTGTGAATCTGCGACAGCCCCATGGCGCACATTGCCTGCTCCAGCTTGACCTCAAAGGTCTGGCGCGGGGTTCTTCCGCCCTGCGTTGTCTCGGCGTAAATGCACTTGGAGGGCAGCTTGTTGTAGCCCCACATGCGGATGACTTCCTCGGCGACGTCGTTCATGGACTCGATGACCCCGCGGAAAGACGGGGCGGTAACGACATCGTTTTCGTCCACGGTGAACTCCAGGTGGCGCAGAATGTCGCGCATGGTGTCGGCGGGCAGATCGGTTCCCAGGAACGCGTTGATGCGGTCGGGATTCAGCGGGAGCGAGACGAGCGGCTTCTTGCCGGGGTAGACATCAATGATGCCGTCCACCACGTCGCCGGCGTGTAGCTCCTCGATCAGCTCACAGGCTCTTTGCAGAGCGGGCAGGGTGTTCTCGGGGTCCAGTCCCTTTTCAAAGCGGGAGGACGCCTCGGTTCTCATGCCGTTTTTCTTGGCGGAAACGCGGACGGAAGCGCCGTCAAAGCAAGCACTTTCGAACACGACGGTGTGCGTTGTTTCGGTGATCTCGCTGTTGGCGCCTCCCATGACGCCCGCCAGCGCCACCGCTTTCTTCTCGTCGGCGATGACGGGCATCCCGGCGCTGAGCACATGATCCTGCTCGTCCAGCGAGCGGAACGGCTCGTCGGCGCGGGCGGCACGCACGGTGATGGCGTTCCCGTCGAGGCAGGCGGAATCAAACGCGTGCATCGGCTGACCGTATTCCAGCATCACGTAGTTGGTGATGTCCACGATGTTGTTGATGGGACGGACGCCCGCGGCGCGCAGGCGACGCCGCATCCAGAGCGGGGAGGGAGCGATGCGGACGTTTTTTACAACGCGCGCGGTGTAGCGGGAGCAAAGCTTGGGGGCGTCGATGCGGACGCTCAGGTGATTTTCCACGCGGTCGCTGTCGCCGCACCCTTTGACGACAGGGATATGGAGCTTCAGCGCACGCCCGAAGGAGACCGCGCTCTCGCGTGCCAGACCGATGACAGACAGGCAGTCGGGGCGGTTGGAGGTGATTTCGAAATCGACGACGGCGTCGCGCAACATCATGACGTCGCGGATGTCCTGACCGATCTGGTCGCGGTGCTCTTCACCGAGAATCCAGATGCCGTCGGCAAATTCACCGGGGCAGTCATGAGCGTCCAGCCCCAGCTCGCCGAACGAGCAGAGCATGCCGTTCGACGGCACGCCGCGGAGCTTGCCCGCCTTGATGGTGACGTCGCCGGGCAGGTGCGCCACGGGCAGAGCGGCGGGGACAATCGCACCCTCAAAAATGTTCTGTGCACCGGTGACGATCTGCACCGGTTCGCCCGTCCCGACGTCCATCCGGCAGATCTGCAGGTGGTCGGAATCGGGGTGCTTTTCAATTTTGAGAATACGGGCGACGACGACATTGACGATGTTCTCGCCGAGGAGCTCATAGCCCTCGACCTTGGAGCCGGTGTCGGTCATCCGGTCGCAATAATCCTTGATGGATATATCGGAAATGTCCACGAAATCGGACAGCCATTGCATAGATAATTTCATTGGATTTCTGTTCCTTTCCTTGGTTTGATTGGCACGGCGTGCTCTCAGAACTGCGCGAGAAAGCGCACGTCGTTTTCGTAAAGGAGGCGCATGTCGTCGATGTGGTATTTGAGCAGGGCAATGCGCTCGATGCCGAAGCCGAACGCGAAGCCGGTGTACTCCTCGGGGTCAATGCCGCAGTTGCGCAGCACATTCGGGTGCACCATGCCGGCACCGAGAATTTCGATCCAGCCCTCGCCCTTGCACAGACGGCAACCCTTGCCGCCGCAGGCGAAGCAGGAGACATCGACCTCTGCTGATGGCTCTGTGAACGGGAAGTGGTGCGGGCGGAAGCGGATGCGGGTGCTCTCGCCGAAGGTTGTCTTGGCAAACGCCTCCAGCACGCCCTTCAGGTCTGCCATGGTGATGTTCTTGTCCACGACCAGGCCCTCAAGCTGATGGAACAGCGGCGAGTGGGTAGCGTCCACCGCGTCGGAGCGGTACACGCGACCGGGCGAGATGATGCGGATGGGCGGCTTTTCCTTCTCCATGACGCGCGCCTGCACGGGCGAGGTCTGGGAGCGGAGCAGAATCTTATCGGTGATGTAGAAGGTGTCCTGTGTATCGCGTGCGGGATGATTTTCGGGGATGTTCAGCGCCTGGAAGTTGTAGTAGTCGTACTCCACCTCAGGCCCCTCGGCGATGGAGAAGCCAAGCCCGATGAAAATGTCCTCCAGCTCCCGCTGAACCAGCGTTAGCGGGTGGATGTGCCCGATGCGCGAGGGGGCGCCGGGGAGGGTCACGTCGATCTTTTCGCTGACCAGCTTGCGCTCCAGCGCGCGCGCCCTCAGTTCAGTGCTCTTTTCTTCAATGGCAGTCTCGATCTTCTCCCGGATTTCGTTGGCGAGCTGTCCGATGACAGGGCGTTCCTCGGCGGACAGGCTTCCCATGCCGCGCAGGACGGCGGTCAGCTCACCCTTTTTGCCGAGATACCGGACGCGGATGGATTCCAGATCGGCGTCCTTGTCGGCGATGTTGGCAAGCGCTTGCTCGCGGATTTTTGCGAGTTTTTCTCTCATGGTATTTTCCTTTCTTGCTTGAAATAAATAAGTTCACAGTTTGCGTGGCGCGCGGCAAAAAAAGAAGCCCGTCCCACCAAAAAACGGGACGAGGCGCAAAAGCACTCCGCGGTACCACCCGGCTTTGACCGCGCCGAAAGGCGACGCGACCACACCTTGTCACCCGATAACGGAGGCGAACCCGTGCGACGCTACGTCGTCCGCCGGACCCGCCGGGGCGACCTGACGCCGCATGCTCCGAAGAGAAATGCAACTGTTTCCATGGGCATCCGCTCTCAGCCGCGGCGGATTCTCTGTGGCGCATGGTGTTGAAACAGCGCTGCTTCATCACAGCATCTTCGGGGTTATTATAGCAGAGTTTTCACGAAAATGCAAGAGAAAATCCGAATTTTTCAAAAAATTTTCGACGTTGCTTCACCGATGGCGCCCGGGCGGTTGACAGGAGGGAAAAACTGTGCTACAATGGAACGGGTTAGGAGAGAACGCGAATACCGAAGCCCGCGGCGCAAACCCGGCGGGAAAGGAGAACGCCTTGGAAATCAGTTGGATCGTGCCGATCGTGTTGCTTCTTGTGGTCGTTCCGATGTTGAACAGACAGCGGAGGCTGACGATGATCGCACACATGGTGCAAAACAGAAAGCGGAAAGAGGAGAGGAACGACATGAACAATATGAAAGAACTGGCGGAGCAGTTTGTCGGCAAGGAATGTATTGTCTATACCGTGCTGGGGTCGGATGGGATCGTGAAGGGAACGCTCAAGGAAGTGACGGACGGCGGAATCGTCATGGAGCAGGGCGGCAACCTCGATGCGGTCAATTTTGACTTTATCGTCCGCATCCGGGAGTGGCCCCGCAACAAAAACGGGAAAAAGAAAACCGTTTTCTCGTGAGTCGCCCGGAACGCGAAAATTCGATATTTTTTTGAAAAAAGACTTGACAAGCGCAACCGTCTGTGGTATAATGCAAAAGTCGCCGATGGACGGCGCGTGCTGGTATGGCTCAGTCGGTAGAGCACGTCATTGGTAATGACGAGGTCATCAGTTCGATTCTGATTACCAGCTCCAAAAAGAGTATTGCGGAAGCAATACTCTTTTTCCATTTTTGCCAAGATGCCGATTGGGATTCCGGCTTTTTGGCACGATCTTGACCGCTTTTTCTGGCTTTTTATGTTTCTGTTTATTGCAGCGACAAAATGGCGGTACTTCTGCGACGGCAAAATGGCGGCGCCGATCGCCAAGATCAATGTCGCCTCCTTCGCTATACAACAAAAACCTGCCTGTCGGAAATCCGACAGGCAAGCTGTTTTTTTGATAGAAAACTTATCTCTTGGAGAACTGCGGTGCGCGACGTGCGGCTTTGAGTCCGTACTTCTTTCTTTCCTTCATACGAGGATCGCGCGTCAGGAAGCCTGCCGCCTTGAGCGCGGGTTTGTTGGCTTCATCTGCGGCGAGCAGGGCACGGGAAAGTCCGTGACGGATTGCGCCTGCCTGTCCGGAGAAGCCGCCGCCTCTGACGGTGGCGATGATGTCGAACTTGCCCACGGTGTCGGTGACGTTGAAGGGCTGGTTGACGATCAGCTTGAGTGTTTCCAGACCGAAATATTCGTCGATGTCACGACCGTTGATGGTAATCACGCCGGTGCCGGGAACGATGCGAACGCGGGCGACGGATTTCTTTCTTCTGCCGGTGCCGTAAAAATAGGGTTTTGCACTTGTATACATGAATTCGTCCTTCCTTTCCTTCAATTAAAGCTCGACTGCTTCGGGCTTCTGAGCCGCGTGGTTGTGTGCCTCGCCTGCATAGACCTTGAGGCGGGTCATTGCCTTGTCACCCAGCGTGTTGTGGGGGATCATGCCGCGGACAGCGAGCGTCATAGCCATCTCGGGCTTGGTTGCCATCAGCGTCTTGTACTGAACGGACTTCAGACCGCCGATGTAACCGGAATGGTGACGGTAGTATTTCTGCTCCGGCTTCTTGCCGGTGAGAACCGCCTTGTCAGCGTTGACGATGATAACGAAGTTACCGCAATCAACGTGGGGCGTGAACTCGGGGGCATTCTTTCCTCTGAGCAGCATGGCGGCAGCGGCTGCCACACGACCCATCGGCTTGCCTGCAGCGTCCAGAACGTACCACTTGCGGACTACATTCTCTTTTTTCTGCATGAAAGTAGACATTTGATGTTTCCTCCAAATTATAGTGAAATTATCAGACCTGCACATTATATCACGCGTCCGGGGGCTTGTCAAGAGGTTTTTTATAAAAAAGTCGATTATTTTAATTTAGATATTCAAAACCTCCCGAAATCACCGTTTTCCGCGTTCAACGGGGGCTTATTCTCGGCTGTCGTTCCGTTTTTCTTCCAGGAGCGGACGCAGGAATTTTCCGGTGTAGGAGGCGGGAGTGGCGGCGACCTGCTCCGGCGTTCCCGTTGCCACGACCGTGCCGCCGCCGTCGCCGCCCTCGGGACCGAGGTCGATCAGGTAGTCCGCGGTTTTGATGACGTCGAGGTTGTGCTCGATGACAAGAACGCTGTTTCCGCCGTCGCACAGGCGTTCCAGCACCTCGAGGAGCTTGGCGACGTCCGCCGAATGAAGCCCCGTGGTCGGCTCGTCCAGCACGTAGATGGTCTTTCCGGTCGGGCGGCGGGAAAGCTCGGTGGCGAGCTTGACGCGTTGCGCCTCGCCGCCCGAGAGCGTGGTGGAGGACTGCCCGATCTTGATATAGCCCAGTCCGACATCAAGCAACGTCTGCAACTTTTTCTGGAGCTTGGGAAGCCCTGCGAAAAAGCTGACGCCCTCCTCCACGGTCATGTCCAACACGTCGGCGATGGATTTTCCTTTATATTTACATTCCAGCGTGTCGTGGTTGTAGCGCTTGCCGTGGCAGACATCGCAGGTGACGTACACGTCGGGCAAAAAGTGCATTTCGATGCACTTTACGCCGTCGCCCTCGCACGCCTCGCACCGTCCGCCCTTGACGTTGAAAGAGAAGCGTCCGGGACCGTAGCCGCGCGCCTTTGCCTCCTGCGTCTTGGCGAACAGATCGCGGATGTCGTTGAACAGTCCGGTGTAGGTGGCGGGATTGGAGCGCGGCGTCCGCCCGATGGGGCTTTGGTCGATGGCGATGATCTTGTCCAGAGATTCCGCCCCCTCAATGCGGTCGTGCGCGCCGGGGAACGTCAGTGCGTGGTTGAGATCGCGCGCCAGCGCGGGGTAGAGAATGCCGTTGACGAGCGAGGATTTGCCCGAGCCGGACACGCCCGTGACGCAGACGAAGCACCCGAGCGGGATAGAGACGTCGATGTTTTTCAGGTTGTGCTCGCGTGCGCCGATGACGCGCAGTGCGTGTCCGTTGCCCGTGCGTCGGGTTGTCGGAACCTTGATGCGCATGCGTCCGGAGAGGTAAGCGCCCGTCAGCGAATGCTCATTTGCCATGACCTCCTCCGGCGTGCCCGCGGCGACGACCTGTCCGCCGTGGATGCCCGCGCCGGGACCGATGTCCACCAGGTAATCCGCTGCGCGCATGGTCTCCTCGTCATGCTCGACCACGATGACGGTATTGCCGAGGTCGCGCAGGCGCTTGAGCGTGGCGATCAGCTTTTCGTTGTCGCGCTGATGCAGACCGATCGACGGTTCGTCGAGAATGTACAGCACGCCCATGAGCGAAGATCCGATCTGCGTGGCGAGCCGGATGCGTTGCGCCTCGCCGCCCGACAGCGTTCCCGCCTTGCGCGAGAGCGTCAGATAGTCCAGCCCGACACTGCGCAGAAACTCCAGCCGCGCGCGGATTTCCTTGAGGATTTCGCGGGCGATGGTCTCCTCGGTGGGCGTCAGCGTCAGCTTTGAGAAAAAGTCGAGCGCGCCCGTGACCGAGAGATCGCACAGGTCGGCGATGTTCTTGCCGCCCACCGTGACGCCGAGGACGATGGGGGACAGGCGTTTGCCGTGGCAGGCGGGGCAGGGGGCGTCCTCGACGAACTGCTCGTAGTAGTCCGCGTTGAAGCCCTGCGCCATGCGGGAGCGGATGATGGCGATGACGCCTTCAAATTTTGTTTTCTGATGATGCGGCTCGCCGCCGAAGTAACGGGTCAGCTCGTAGGTCTCGTCACCCGAGCCGTAAAGCAGGACCCGGAGAGCCTCCTCGGAGAAGCGGTCGATCGGCGTGTCCAGATCAAAGCCGAATTTTTCTCCCACCGCTCGGAAAAGCGGACCATTCCAGCTTTCCTCCTCCAGCGTTTTGAAGCCGTTGACGGCGATGGCGCCGCCGTGGAGCGACAGCTCGCGGTGTGGCAGGATCTTGGCGACGGAGATCTCCTGCATGTTGCCGAGTCCCGCGCATTTGGGGCAGGCGCCGACGGGGTTGTTGAACGAGAACATGCGCGGCTCCAGCTCGCCGATTGAGATGTTGTGTTCCTCGCAGGCGTAGGACAGCGAGAACGTCAGCTCCTCGCCGGTGCTCCCGTCGCGCGGCAGGGTGACAATGCTGACATGCCCGTCCGCCGCGTGCAGGGCGTTTTCCACCGAGTCGCCGAGCCGCGAGCGGATGTCGGGGCGGCAGACCAGACGGTCCACCACGATTTCGACCGTGTGGCGCTTGTTCTTCTCCAGTCGGATGTCCTCGGACAGATCATAAAGAATGCCGTCGGCGCGGACGCGGACATAACCGCTCTTTTTGGCGTCGGCGAACACCTTTTCCTGGGTTCCTTTTTGCGCGCGGACAACGGGCGCGAGCACCATGAAGCGCTCGCCCTCCGGGAGCGTCAGGATGCGTTCGATGATTTGATCGACGCTGGTGCGACGGATTTCCTTACCGCAGACGGGACAGTGCGGGATGCCGACGCGCGCGTACAAAAGGCGCAGGTAGTCGTAGATTTCCGTGACGGTTCCGACCGTGGAGCGGGGGTTTTTGGACGTCGTTTTCTGGTCGATGGAGATGGCGGGGGACAGTCCCTCGATGGAATCCACGTCGGGCTTGTCCATCTGCCCGAGGAACATGCGCGCGTAGGAGGACAGTGACTCGACAAAGCGGCGGTGCCCCTCAGCGTAGATGGTGTCGAACGCCAGCGAGGATTTTCCCGAGCCGGACAGCCCGGTCAGGACGACCAGCTTGTCCCGCGGGATGGTGACGTCGATATTTTTCAGATTGTGGACGCGAGCGCCCTTGATGACAAGATTCTGCGTCATTGGTGTGCCTTTCCTTTCCGACCGGTCTTTTTGGCGGCAGTGTCGCCGGTGTCACTGCGCAGGCGGGCGATTTCATCCCGCAAAAACGCCGCTTTCTCAAATTCAAGGCGGCGGGCGGCGTCTTTCATCTCTTTTGTCAACGCCTCGATCCGCGCGTCTCTCTCTGCCCGGGACATCGGCGCGGGACGGCTGTCGGAGGACGCGCCCTTGCGGTGCTTGCCGCCGCTTCCGCCCTCGTCGCGCGCCCCGATGTCAATGATGTCGCGCACGCCCTTGACCACGGTGCGCGGGGTGATGTGATGTTCCTCGTTGTAAGCACTCTGGATGGCGCGTCGCCGCTCGGTCTCGCGGATGGCGACCTCCATGGAGCGGGTGATACTGTCGGCGTACATGATAACATGTCCGTCGGCGTTCCGCGCGGCGCGTCCGATGGTCTGAATGAGCGAGCGCTCCGCCCGCAAAAAGCCTTCTTTGTCCGCGTCGAGGATGGCGACCAGCCCGACCTCGGGAATGTCCAACCCCTCGCGCAGCAGGTTGATGCCGACCAGCACGTCAAAGACGCCGAGGCGCAGGTCGCGGATAATCTCCATGCGTTCGATGGTTTCTACATTATGATGAATGTAGCGGACCTTGACGCCGTTTTGCTCCAGGTAGTCGGTCAGGTCCTCCGCCATCTTCTTGGTCAGCGTCGTGACGAGCACGCGCTCCCCCTTGGCGGTCCGCAGGCGAATCTCGCCCAGCAGGTCGTCGATCTGCCCCTTAATGGGGCGGACATCGATGGAGGGATCAAGCAGTCCGGTGGGGCGGATGATCTGCTCCACGGTCTGGGTGCTGTTTGCCGCCTCGTAGTCGCCGGGCGTGGCGCTGACAAAGACCGCCTGGTGAATTTTCTGTTCAAATTCGTCAAAGTACAGCGGGCGGTTGTCGTATGCCGAGGGCAGGCGGAAGCCGTAGTCCACAAGGTTCCGCTTGCGCGCCGTGTCGCCGCCGCTCATGCCGCGCACCTGCGGAATGGTGACGTGCGACTCATCGACGAACATCAGGTAGTCGTCGGGGAAGTAGTCGAGCAGAGTATAGGGCGTAGAGCCGGCGGGGCGTCCCGAGAGCACGCGGGAATAGTTTTCCACGCCGGAACAGTAGCCGATCTCCCGCAGCATTTCCAGGTCGTACCGCGTCCGCTGTTCGATGCGTTGTGCCTCAAGAAGCTGACCGTTCGCCTCGAAGAACGCGACGCGCTCCTTCAGTTCCTGTTCAATCTCGCCGAGCGCCGCCTGCCGCTTGTCGTCGGAGACGGCGTAGTGCGTGGCGGGGTAGATGGCGGCGTAGGAAAGGCTCCGGAGGATTTCCCCGGTGACAATGTTGATCTCGCTGACGCGATCGATCTCCTCGTCGAAAAATTCCACGCGGATGGCGTTTTCCGATTGGTTGGAGGGGAGAATCTCCACGACATCTCCCCGCACTCGGAACGTGTCGCGGACAAAATCCATGTCGTTGCGCGTGTAGCTGATGGCGACCAGATGGCGCACCAGCGTGTCACGGGACATTGCCATGCCGGGACGCACGGCGAGCACCAGCGCACGGTATTCCGCGGGGTCGCCGAGCGAATAGATGCAGGAAACACTCGCGACGATGATGACGTCGCGCCGTTCAAACAGCGCAGAGGTCGCACTGTGGCGCAGACGGTCGATTTCCTCGTTGATGAGGGCGTCTTTTTCAATGTACATATCGCGCCCGGGAATGTATGCCTCTGGCTGATAGTAGTCATAATAGGAAACGAAATACTCGACCGCCGCGTCGGGGAAAAACTCCCGCATTTCGGAGCAGACCTGTGCCGCGAGCGTCTTGTTTGGCTCCAGAATGAGCGTGGGGCGGTTGCAGGCGTTGATGACGTTCGCCATGGTGTACGTCTTTCCCGAGCCTGTCACGCCGAGCAGAGTCTGCATGCGGTCGCCGCGACGGATTCCCGCCGCCAGCGCCTCGATTGCCTGCGGCTGATCTCCTGTCGGGGTGTATTCACTTTTCAGTTGAAAGCGAGCCATGAAAAGCCTCCTTGCGCCGCAAAACAGAGTGCGGAATGTAACATAATATTATAGCACGCACGCGGTTGGATGTAAAGGGAAAAACGCGATTTTTCACGGAGAATTTCTTGTCTTCAAACAGGAGAAAAGGTGCAAATCTGTCGGAGAGTGTTTGCAGCAGTGTACAAATTGAATAAAAATGTTAAAAATTTATAAAGAATCAATGGCAGGTATTTACAAGTGAGAGGGGATATGTTATACTGAATACGCAAGAGCTTCTCTTGCCGTAGCGCGATGCGTTCCGCGGGGACGGCGCGCCGTGTCAAAGTGAAAGTAAGGAGGAAAAACCATGAGATTGAACGTAGTGGGAAGACAGATGAACGTATTTGAGGATACGAAGGAGCTGATTGCAAAAAAGCTCGCCAAGCTGGATAAATTCTTTCCGGACGGCGCGGATGCGACGGTGGCGCTTTCACGCAAGCATGGGGTTTCTACCATGGAGATTACCATCAGTTCCGCCGGGATGCTGTTCCGGAGCGAGGAGGATGCGGAGAATTTCCGGGATGCGTTGGATCGCGGCGTAGAGGCGATCGAGCGGCAGATCCGTAAAAATAAGACCAGACTTGCCCGGCAGATGCGCACCGGACTCCCCGTGGAGGAGCCGTTCTTTGCCGAGGATGAGGACGCAGAGGAGGTCATTCGCGTCAAGAAATTTCCTCTCAAGCCGATGTCGGTGGAGGAGGCAATTCTGCAAATGAATCTGCTCGGACATTCGTTTTTTGTGTTCCGCGACGCGGGCAGCGACAATACCTGCGTGGTCTACGCACGGCGGGACGGCGCGTACGGATTGATCGTTCCGCAGGAACAGTAAGTGAATCTTCTCCCCGGGGGCTGCCGCGTTGCGACAGCCCCCGAAAAAGTCGGCGCACACCGACGGTGGCGGGGAAAACGACATTTTTCTTGTCCGACCGCGAGTGTGCGAAGAACTGTGCGCAGGGCTTCACGCGCCACCCCGCGGGTGGTGATTTTTTAATAGTGCCCCCTTTTGTCACTTGCCGCTCTGACGGCATATCCTGTATGCAGGGCGCGGGCGCAGGGACCTCAAAAAATATAAAATGAAAGTTTGACAATTTTATCTTGCATTTTTTCGCCGATTGTGCTACAATAGGGGCAGTAAATATCTGAAAGTGAGGTAGACGTGCAATGGAGAAAAAGAGAGTCGGTGTGGTTGGCGCAACGGGAATGGTGGGTCAGCGCTTTCTGACACTGCTGGAGAACCACCCGTATTTTGAGGTGACGGCGCTTGCCGCGTCCGCTCGTTCGGCGGGCAGAACGTACGGCGAGGCGGTGGGCGACCGGTGGAAAATGAGAACGCCGATGCCGGAAATCTACCGCGATATGATCGTGACCGATGCGGCGGACGTCGATGCCATGGCGAAGCTCGTAGACTTCGTTTTTTGCGCGGTGGACATGAAAAAGGACGAAATCCGCGCGCTGGAGGAACGCTATGCCAAGGCGGAGATTCCGGTGGTCTCCAACAATTCGGCGAACCGCTGGACGCCCGACGTACCGATGGTCGTGCCCGAGATCAATGCGGACCATTTCGCCGTGATCGACGCGCAGAGAAAGCGGCTGGGCACCCGCCGCGGGTTCATCGCCGTCAAACCGAACTGCTCGATTCAGTCG
>CAKSNQ010000037.1 GCA_934476315.1 uncultured Eubacteriales bacterium | reverse complement strand
TTTTTCTTTGACACCACAGGTGCAAAGAAAACCGATTGCCGCGGTAGTGCCCACCGCGGTAGTGCCCACCGTGGACAATCCCAAAAAGAAACGCCGCGAGAAGTTCGCCGCCTGCGGGCGGCGATGCGGGGGGCTTTGCCCCACGCCCTGCCCGCCTGCGGGCGGACGCCTTTTGAAAAAGGCGGGCGAAAACTTAAAGGCAAAGACAGCATTTTTTTGAGAAAGCGGAGAAAACTCAAAGAGGAACCCCCGAACACCTCCCGCGGCAGAAAGTCCGACAAATTTCGCGAACCCCTTGCAAAACATAAGAAGATGTATTATAATAAGAATGTATGCCTTGTATACAATATTCAAAGGAGAGATAATCATGGTAACAGCAATCGTAGGTATCAACTGGGGCGACGAGGGAAAGGGGCGCATGGTCGATCTGCTCTCGGCAGACTACGACATCGTGTGCCGCTATCAGGGCGGCAACAACGCCGGACACACGGTCGTCAATGAAAAGGGGAAATTCATCCTCAACCTCTTGCCCTCCGGTATTCTGCGCGACGAAACCGTCAACGTCATGGGACCCGGCATGGTCATCGACGTCGAGCACCTCTACGGTGAGGTCGGAAAGCTCCGCGAGGGCGGCATCACCATCACGCCGGATCACCTCAAGATCAGCGATAAGGCGACCATCTGCATGCCGTATCACAAGTTGCTTGACTGCCTGGAGGAAGATCGTCTGGCAGGCAAAAAGTTCGGCTCGACCCGCCGCGGCATTGCCCCCGTCTACGCCGACAAGTACATGAAGAAGACGCTGCGTATGGGCGACCTGCTCCACCCCGAAACGCTTCATCAGAAGCTGGTTGACCTGCTGGAATGGAAGAACCTGACGGTGCAGGGCGGCTACGGTCACGACCCCATCCGCGTCGAGGATATGGAGCAGTGGCTGAACACCTATGCGATGCCGTTCGTCCCCTACATCATCAATACGACCGTCTATCTGACCGACGCCGTTGCGCACGGCAAGCGCATCCTGTTCGAGGCTCAACTCGGCGCGCTCCGTGACATCGACTTCGGCATCTACCCCTACACCTCTTCCTCCTCCACCATCGCCGCCTACGCCCCCATCGGCGCCGGCATCCCGCAGGTTCGGCTCGATCAGAGCATCGGCATCATGAAAGCCTACTCCACCTGCGTCGGCGAGGGTCCGTTCACCTGCGAAATCTTCGGCGATGAGGGTGAGGCTCTCCGTCGGGCAGGCGGCGAATACGGCGCGGCAACCGGACGTCCCCGTCGTGTCGGCGGCTTTGACATTCCCGCCTCCCGCTACGGCTGTCTGGTCCAGGGAGCGACCTGCATCGCACTGACCAAGCTCGACGTGCTCTCTTACCTCGACCGCATCCCCGTCTGCACCGCTTATCTTGTGGACGGCGAAGAAACCATCGACTTCCCGACCGGCGACGCGCTGGCAAAGGCAACGCCCATTTACACGACCGTCCCCGGATGGAAAACCGACATCTCCGGTTGCCGCACCTTTGACTCCCTGCCCCGGGAGGCTCAGGACTACGTGCTCATGCTGGAAAAAGCCGTCGGAACCAAGATCCGCTACATCTCGGTCGGCGCGGAAAGAGACCAGTATATCGAACGGTAAGATTGCCGGTATAAGTCAAAGGAGGTACTTCTCATGAAATATCACATGTTCGCTCTCTTGCTTGCCCTGCTCATGATCGCGACGGGCATGGCGGGATGCAAAAAGCCCGATCAACCGGACAATCCGGACACGCCGAATAACCCGTCCAACCCGGACGATCCCAACCAGCCGACCGACCCCACCGACCCCACCGACCCGACCGATCCGACTGATCCGACCGATCCGCACAACTGGATCGAAGCGCAGGATCAGATCACAGACGGTCTGACCCTGCACGGCAGAGTCCCCGTGGTGGACGGAAAGCTCAAGCTGTTTTTCACCAACAGTGGCTTTTCCCTTTGCTTCAAGGGCACCGGCGTCCGCGCGAAATTGCAGGCGACCACTCCCACGGAAGCACGCTTTCTCGGCTACCTGAACGTCTACATTGACGGCAAGGTCGCCCCGGCAAACACACTGTGCATCGACAAGGACGGCTCCTACACCCTGATTAACGGGCTGGAGGACGGCGTTCATACCCTTGAGGTCCGCAAAAGAAACGAAGCGTCCTACGGCAGCTCCTCGACCATCACGGTTTCGGAGATTTCCCTGATCGGCAGCGGCATGATCGACGCCAATCCTCCCGCTGCGCGGGCGCACACCATTGAGTTTATCGGAGACTCCATCACCTGCGGCTTCGGCAACATGTGGCTGACCGGTAATAACAGCACCTTTTCCACCGAAGTACAGGACGGCACAATGACCTACGCAACGCTCGCGGCAAGAGCGCTGGGCGCGGAGGCGCAGATCGTGGCGCGAAGCGGCATGGCATTCCTCAAGGGCTCGGATAAAACCTCTTGGATGGACTACTACGAAAAGACCGCAATGCTGGATTACGCCGCCGCGGTCGCCTCGTCCAACCCGTGGGATTTTGACGCGCACCCCGTGGATGTTGTCGTCATCAACCTCGGAACCAACGATAAGGGCGCGAAATTCAACGGCGCAAACGTCACCGCACAGCAGATGACGGAGCACGCCTACAACTTCCTGTCGCTCGTCCGCCGTTGCAACCCGAACGCACAGATTCTCTGGGTATACGGCATGATGGGAACGGCACAGTCGGACGCGATCGCGCAGGGCGTCAGAAATTTCGCCCAGCAGAACGGGGACGATATGGTGACGTACTTTGAGCTGGCTCCCATGGTGAACACCGAGGAGGGCGTCGGCGTCGCCGGACACCCCACCATTCAGACCAATATCAACCGCAGCATCGTGCTGGCGGAAAAGATCGCGGAGCTGACCGGCTGGGAGTGCGACTTCACCCCCGTCGCCGAGGCGCAGGCGTACTTCACGCGCAACTACTACCTGACGCAGACCGATGTTTACGCGGCATCCAGCATCGAGCAGACGAACAAGCAGATCGAAGCCCTGCTCGAGAGCGTCACGGCGGAGAACGCCAAGGATACCGCCGCGCAGATTTATACCCTGCAAAAGTCGCTGTATAAGCCGACCGACGTGTCGGATCGCTACATCGTCGTCAGCACCTGCGACGACGCCAAGGGATGGACCTTCGGCGGACGCGGCGGCGCGGATACTACCCTGACCCCGGCGGGCACCAAGGCGCTGTATTCAACTTCCCCGAACAACCCTCACATTCTCAATGTGAACAATAAGCTGAACATCTCCATGCCGAGCGACTGGAGCAAGTGGTACCTGGAAATGTGGATTTACATCGACAAGCCCGAGCTGCTCTCCAAGCAAAAGACCAGCTGCATTGAGCTGTCGCAGGAGGTCGATAAGATTGAGTTCTCCTACGTGGTTTCCTCACTGAATCTGCAAGCCGGCTGGAACCACATCGTGCTCCCGCTCAACACGGCGAACACCATCCACCCCATTCAGTTCACGACGTTGAACAACATCCGTGTGTTCCTGTTTACGGATGGTGAGGTCACGCTCAAGATTTCCGACATCGTGCTCTCGCGCGGCAAACAGGCAGCGAACCGCACGGCGCTGGACGCCTTTGACCTGACCGACACCTCCAACCCTGCCGTGGCGTTTGCGAGAACGGCAACGACCCAGCGCGAGGTTGACCTCGCCGTGCAGTGGCTGGAAAAATAAGCTCCGCACCCGGGAACGGTGAGATTTTCTCCCGCTTCCACTGTAAAAGGGGGTGTGAAAAACTCAGTAGAGTTTTTCACACCCCCGACGACGTTTGTCTCGGCGGCACAGCGCCGCCGTTTTGCCGTCCAAAAGATGGGAAAGCCAAGAATACGAGGGCAAAAACAACCAAGATCGCGAAAAAATACCGGACTCCCGACCGCATTTTTTAGGAGGCTACCTTTAGTAGCCCCCTTTTTATCTTTTTACCCGATGTCAGACGCCCTCGCGGAGCAGAGTCTCCAGCTCTCCGAGCGTGCGATCGAACACCTCCATCGCACTGCGGATCGGAGCGGGCGTGGTCAGATCGACTCCCGCGATCTTCAGTTCCTCCAGCGGATAGTCGCTGCCACCTGTGGAGAGGAAGCGCAGGTAGTCCCCTGCACCGTTCTCCTTGAGAATCCGGTTGGCGATGGCAACCGCGGAGCAAAAGCCCGTCGCGTACTGATAGACGTAGAACGCGTTGTAGAAATGCGGGATTCGCGCCCATTCGATGTCCTGAAGCTCGTCCACGACCGCGCCCTTGTAGTATTCCTCGTTCAGCTCGCGGTAGACTTTGTTCAGCGCCTGCGCCGTCAGCGTCTCGCCCGCCTCATACATGGCGTGGGACTTGTGCTCAAACTCAGCAAACAGCGTCTGACGGAACACCGTCGTGCGGAAGCCCTCCAGGAAGTGGTTGAGCAGGTACGCGCGACGCTTTTTGTCGGTTTCCGACTGCAAAAGCGACATGGTAAGCAATACCTCGTTGACCGTGGAGGCAACCTCGGCGACAAAAATCCGATAATCGTTGTTGGCATAGTCCTGCTTCTCCGACGAGAAGAACGAGTGCATGGAATGTCCCAGCTCATGCGCCAGCGTGAAGGCGTCCTCCAGCGTGTCGGTGTAATTCAGAAGCACGTACGGGTGAACGCTGTACACGCCGCAGGAAAACGCGCCCGTCGTCTTTCCCTTGTTCTCATAGACGTCGATCCAGCGCTCGCTGAAAGCGCGGTGGAGGAGTTCTTCGTAACGCTCGCCCAAAGGCTTTGTCGCGTTCAGAACCATCTGCTTTGCCGTCTCAAAGTCCACGCGGCTCTCGTCCTGCTTCACCATCGGGCAGTACAGGTCGTACATGTGAAGCTCGTCCAGACCGAGCACCTCCCGGCGTAGCTTCAGATACCGATGCAGGATCGGCAGGCTCTCATGGATAACGCTCACCAGACTGTCGTAGACCGAAACGGGGATGTTTCCGGAGAACAGCGCCGCTTCCCGTGCGCTTTCAAAGCCGCGGACCCTGGCGTGGAAGCTGTCCATCTTGACCGAGCCGGAATACAGCGCCGCCAGCGTGTTAATATACTTTTTATATGTTCCGAAATACTGCTCAAAGGAATCCCGACGGACGCGGACGTCTGCGCTCTCCCGATAAACACCGAAGTTTCCGTGCGTCAGCATGACCTCCTCGCCGTTCTCGTCGCGGATGGAGGGGAACGTCATGTCCACGCTCTCCAGCATGTCAAAGGCGTTGCTTGCCGTTCCCGCGGCGTCGCTGAGGAGCGCCAGCATCTGCTCCCGCGGCTCGTCCAGCGTGTGTGCGCGGTTGCGTCCGATGTCCTCGAGAATGTGACGGTACCCAGCCAGCGTATCGCTCTCCAGCCATGCGCGGAAGGTCTCGGCGTCCAGCGCGAGGATTTCCGGCGTGAGGAAGGCGATGGCGGCGGACAGATTCATATACAGGCGGACTGCTCTGCCCTCCATCTCCTGGCTCTCGGGGTCGCCGTTGTCCCCGTTCTTGCGCAGGGACGCGTACAGGTACACCATCTCCACCTTATATTGAACGGCGTAAACGGTGTCGAGGACCTCCCGGAGCGCTTCCTTTGAGGCGGCAAGGCGTCCGCGCAACTCACCCAGCGTGCCGACAGCGGTCTGTGCCTCCTGGTACGCCGCTTCCCACGCCGCGCGATCCGGGAAGATGTCGGCAAGGTTCCACTGAAATTCGGGGGACATTTCGTTTCTGTTTTTCAGTTCCATGATTCAATTACCCTTTCTTGTTATATGGATTATAGGAAATTCTATGAGTTCTCTTGGTTTTTCGGCGATCTACGCGCACCACGGGCGGGCGGAAAAATTCGTAGAGGTAGCATGGGATCATGCCGTTGTAGAGCTTTTTCACCTTGTCGGCACTGCGCCCGTACAGCGCCTCCAGGTGCTCGTTGGAGGTCAGAATGTAGATGTTCCACGGGTCAAAGGTTGCAAAATTCCGACCGCACTCTGCATAAAGCCGCTCCGCTTCCGTGACGGTCATCAGTCGCTCACCATAGGGCGGGTTGCAGAGGATCGTCCCCTTACAGTCGGGCTTTTTGATGGTTCGGGCGTCCGCCCGGAAAATTTTCAGACGAGGCTCCACACCCGCGCGCACCGCGTTTTCGTAGGTGAGGTCCAGCATGTCCTCGTCAATGTCCGACGCCCATCCCTCAAAATCCGCGTCCGTCAGACGCGCCGCCTCTGCCGCCTCCCGCGCCGCTCGCCACATCGGAGCAGAAATCCGCGCAAATTTTTCGGAGGCGAATGTTCGGTTCAGTCCCGGCGCCTGATGCGCGAGAATCATCGCCGACTCAATGGCGATTGTCCCCGACCCGCAGAACGGGTCCCAGAACAACAGTTCCGGACGCGGACGCGCCGTCAGTGCCATTGCCGCCGCCAGCGTTTCCCGAAGCGGTGCGGGCGCCGCTCCCGCAGCAGGACGGTAGCCGCGCTTGTGCAGAGCCATTCCCGAGGTGTCGATCAGAAGCATTGCCTCGTCGCGGAGCAGGAAAAACTCAACGGCGTATGTCACGCCGCTGTCCTGTGCGAACCAGGAACCATGATATCGGTCGCGCAGGCTGTCCGCCACCGCGCGGTTGACGATCTTCTGACAGGCGGGAATGGACGTCAGCGTGCTTTTGATGCTGTGCCCGCTGATGGGAAAGGCGTCGTGTTCCCCAATCCAGTCGCTCCACGGGAACGCGCGTGTTCCCTCGAACAGCTCGTCAAACGTCGCCGCGTGGAAACGCCCCATCAGGATGAACACCCGCTCGGCGCACCGCAGACCGATGTTGACCCGCGGGATATCGCTCTCGTCTCCCTCAAACAGCACCCGACCGTCCATGGTCAGCGTGCGTCGCAGTCCCAACGCGTCCAGTTCTTCCCCCAATAATTTTTCCAGTCCGAACAGACAGGTTGCAACCAGTTGAATTTTCATCGTTTTCCTCCATATCTATCTCGTGCTCAGAAGCGTGACTCACTGCACGTCAGGTACAAAATCTGATACCGCGCGGCAAGCGTATCCAGCAATGCCCGCGCCCGCGCCGCGCGCCCGTCGTCCAGATTGACAAACGGGTCGTCCAGAATCAGGAACGGGTGCTCCCGTGCGAACATGGCGTCCACCAGGGCAAGGCGCATGCACAGCGTCACCAGATCACGCTCGCCCATGCTCAGAGCCGTCGTGTCCCGCCCCGCGCCGGCGGCACGGAGCTTTACGTTCAGGTCGGTGTCAATGGTGAACACCGGCGCCTCGTCGCCCGTGACGCTCGCCATGTACACGCCAAACTGCGTCTGCATGGCGGACAAATAGCGGGTCGAGAGCTGTTCTCGCGCCCGTTCCAGATAGTCGCGCGCGTTTTCCAACGCCCGCACCGTATCTTTGATCTGCGCGATGTGCGCGGCGCACGCCGCACGGTCATCCTCCAGCGCAATCTGCTCGTCCTCTGCCGCGGACATGCGCTCCTCCTGCTGGCAAAGGCGCGCCAATTCCTCCGCACACAGTCTCTGCTCCTCCGAGCATTCCGACCGCGCGCGCTCGGACGCTTCAAGGTCGGGAGACGGCATTTCCCGCAACGCCTCCCGGCGTTCCTCGCTCATCGGGTGCTCCGCCGCGTACGAGGCGATTGCCGCCTCCTTGCGCTTCAACTCCTCCCGACATTCCAGCGCCGACTGCCGCCGCCCGGTCATCCAGAGCAACGCATTGCCACCCTCCCGCGGGCAGATCGGCACATTTTTCAGAAGGTCGCGGAGCGTCGCGTCCGCGTCGGACAGTTCGCGCGCGCACTGCTGTGCCTCCCGTCGTTGACTGAGCCAACGGTCGTGCTCATAAATCAATTTTTCGCTTGCGTCGCGCACCCGATCACGCGGGGGCGGGTCGGAGGACAGGGCGGCGAAGCGGCGCTTCCAGTCCTCATAAGCCTGCGTAAGCTCCTGTTCCTCCCGCGCCCGGCGTTGCTGTTCCCGACGGTTCTCCTCGGACAGCACAGCGTATTCCGCAAAGCGTCTCTGCAAGGCTTCCAGCGCGTCCCCCGCACTCTCCTCCTCCGCCAAGGATACGCCAAAGCGCCGCAAAAGGGCATGAACCTGTTCCCTGTTCTCCCGGCGCGCCTGCGCCTGCTCCGCCTGACGGCGGCGCACACGTCCCCGGTGCAGTCCGGCGACAAGCGCCAGAACCGCGGCAACCGCGAGTCCCGCCGCGCCAATGTACAAAAGTTCCCGGCGCACCACGCACAGCACTGTCAAAACGAGGGAAACGCCCCCGAGTACAGCGGCTGGCAACCACCACAGGCGTCCCGCCCCGCGGCGGGCATCCGAACGGGTTCCGGTTCCGCGGAAGACGTCCGAGGTTCCGCCCGAGGCGTCGCCCGGCTCCGCCTGCCCGTCGTCGGCAAGGCGGCAAAGCGCCCGCCACTTCTGCCATTCCCGGTCATCCGGGATCCGCTCACCGAGTTGTTTTTTCAATCGGTCGTAACGCTCCCGCGCGGCGGCGGACTGCTCCGTCTCGCCCGCGCGAAGCGCCGCCCGCTCGTAGCGTTGTGCCGCGGCGCGGAGAAGTTCTGCGTCCTCCGCCCCCCACTCTCGTGGGTAGCGACGCCCCTCTTCCTCCGGTGTTTTTTCGTCCGACATGCGGGACACCTCGTCCAGCCGACGTCGCAGATGCTCCCGCCGCTCCGTGACCTTCCGCAACCTTCCAATCATTTCCTCGTCCGGAATCTCGCCGCCCAGCTCCGATAAAAGCGCGGACTGCCGCGCGCGGATTTCCTGCGCCTCCGCCTCCATACGGGCATACTCGCGTGCCACCCGAAGCTCGTCCTGCACGGCGATCGCCTTTTGCTGTTCCTCTGAAAGCGTCCGTAGCCGACGCGCGATTTCGTCCGCCCGCTCCCGTGTTTCCCGGATAGAGCACCGCAGTTTCTCCAACTGCTCCAGGCGGGCGCGACATTCCGTGATTTTCGCGTCACACTCGCAAAGGCGCTCCTCCTCGCGGGCGAGCAGACCATTGTTCCCTTTCATGTGAACGTAGACCCGGCGGCGCTGTTCCAGCGCGTCGATCGCCGTCTGGCAGTCGGCAAGATCGTCAATCGCGTCCGACAGGTGATTGAGCTTAGCGTGAATGCTGTCCAGCCCCGCCTTGTCCTTGACGGGGTGCTGTGAGGACAGGTGCGTGGAGCGTTCATACGCCGCCGCATCCACACCGAACAGCCCGATTCCCGGGTCGTCCGCCCACGGGACTTCGGCAAGCAGCCCGCTCTCCAGGGAGGTGACGCTCAGCTGATCCTCCCCGCCCTTGGTGCCGAACAGCCGCTCGATGCGGTAGGACTTACCATCCACCTCGATATCCATGCTCCCACCGAAGGCACCGCCCTGCCACGG
This sequence comes from uncultured Eubacteriales bacterium, assembly GCA_934476315.1. Lineage (GTDB taxonomy): Bacteria > Bacillota > Clostridia > Oscillospirales > CAG-272 > SIG644. Next base: position 4,082 of record CAKSNQ010000037.1, on the reverse strand, counting down.
GGTATAGCGCTTGCGTTCGTTTTCCAGAAGTGAGCGGACAGTGGAGACCGGAAGCCCGTAGAGCATCGCCTTGACGAACGCCGCCAACGTGGTTTTGCCCCAGCCGTTGGGGCAGAGGCGCTCGTTCAGTCCCGCGTCAAAGCTGTCGTCAAAATCGTGCAACGCACCGAAATTTTCCACGTGTAGCCGCAAAATGCGCATCCCGCTCACCTCACTTTCCTTTCTTAATTTTACTCGATCTCCTCGCCGCGCAACGCCCGCAGACCGTACAGAATCGCGCGTTCCTTGTCCTCCTGCGGGAGCTTTGATGCCATGATCGCGCGGATAAATCCGCCCTTGAGCGAGACGTCGTGAATATACTCCTCCGGGCGGATGCAAAGCCGCGTGGCGTCGCTCACCCGCGAGAAGTAAAACCGTCCCTCCAGCCACTGTGCCAGGTGAAGCGGGTCGATGTCCGCCTCGGGCGCGACCTCGCCCGTCAACACGACCTTCACCATGTCGCCGGACGAAATGTTTCCGATTGCCGCCTCAACGCACCGCCGCGCCTCGTCCGTTCCTGCACAGCCGCTGACATCCACCAAAACTTCATGCAGAATCCGGCGGGAGAGCGGCAGAAACGTGACCCGCTCGGCGGACGGGTCGGTATCAAGCAAGGCACAGCCCTTGACGCCGCACTCGTCAAAGCCGCGTCCCTCCGGACAGCCGGCGTACACGAAAATGCCACGCCGATCGAGCTTTTCCGCCCGGTAGGTATGCTCGTGTCCGAGCGCCAGAATATCAATCCCGCGGTCGCGCAGCGCGCGCAGAGGGATGTCCCCCGGCGTTCCGCGTCCGCTCCGTACCACCTGTCCGTGCAAAAGGACGATGTGAAAGACCGGCTCTCCGTCCGGTGAGGAAAAGGTCGGCAACGAGCCGAGCAATTCCCCGCCGCCCGGCGCCGACGTCCCGCTGACCACCGTATGCTCGTCCAGCCAGACGCTCTCAAAACGATCGCCGGGAAAAACGGTCAGATTCTCCGCCTCCGCGCCGGAGAAGAGCGGAACGAGATCGGCGTCGTGGTTCCCCGTCACCATCAGGAAACGGATTTCCGGGTGGGACGCAATCACGTCACCGACAAAGCGCCGCGTCCTGAGCGTCGCCCGCGCGGTGTCGAACAAGTCTCCCGCGAGCAGAACCGTCGCGGCATCATGCTCCGCCGCCGTATCGACAAAGCGGGAAAACGTCAGGAGCAGTTCGTTGCGCCGCTCCCGCGCGCTCTGCGCCGAAAGTCCCGTTTCCATGGCGGAATCCAGATGGAAATCGCCGCCCAAAAGAATTTTCATCGTCCACTCCCTCCTCTCTGCTGCCGCGCCGCGGACGCGTCACGCCCGTTTTTTCTCCATCGCCGCGAAAAGCGCGTCGGACAGCGCCACAAAATCCGCAATGTCCAGCCGCTCACCGCGAATATCCGCACGGTGTCCAAGACTCTCCACCACCGCCGTCAATTCCTCCTTGGACAATGACGGGAAACCCGTCCCCAACGAATTGACCAGGGTTTTCCGCCGCTGTTCAAAGGCGGCGCGGATGGTGCGGAACAGGCACGCCTCGTTTTGCGGATGGTACGGGCGCTCGCGGTACAGCCGGATGCGCACCACGGTGGAATTGACCTTGGGCGCGGGGACGAAGCGGTCCGCCGGGACGGTGAACAGCTTCTCCGCCACCCCATAGTACGCCAGCACCGCCGTGATCGCGCCATACGCCGGCTTTCCCGCCGGAGAGCAGAGACGGTCGGCGACCTCGGACTGGATCATGATGGTAATGTCATCGAACGGAAGCCCCGATTCCAGAAGGCGCATCAGAATCGGCGTCGTGATATAATACGGAAGATTGGCGCAGACCGAAACCGGACCCTCTGCAAACGCATCGGAAAGCAGGGCGTCCAAATCGCACTTCATGACATCCTCATTGACGACGCGGAAGTTCGGATAGCCCCCCATCGTGTACGAAAGCACGGGAATCAGCCCGCGGTCGATCTCCAGTGCCACCACCCGGTGGTAGCGTGCCGCCAGCGCCCGGGACAGCGTGCCGATTCCCGGACCGATTTCCAGAATCGTGCTGTCGCTCCGGTCACAGCACCCCGCCGCAATGTCCTCGACCACAGAGGGATCGGTGAGAAAATTCTGCCCGAATTCCTTGCGGAAGTTGAGATGAAACACATTCATCAGCCCTCGGATCTCGCGGATGTCGCACAAATTCATAAAAGTCCGTCCTCTCTTGACACCGCGGGACGTACCCGCGGGAAACGATACTGTTTTATTTTATCACATTTCTGCCGCAAAATCAAGAGAAAACGTCGCGCGGCGCCGGATTTTCCGCCCGTCCGGGACGGTTTGTGCGGAAAAATTTCAAAAATTGCGAAAAAGCTCTTGCAATTTGTCCGACGATGTGGTATAATATCGCTCGTCGGGTGGAAATCACTCGCTGGTGTGGCTCAGTTGGTAGAGCAGCTGATTCGTAATCAGCAGGTCGCCGGTTCGAGTCCGGCCACCAGCTCCAAGATGGGCTGTCGCGTGTGCGGCAGTCCATTTTTGTTCGTTATTCGCTCATTTTCATGATTTTCGCTTATTGTACCCATGACCTCTCCGGCGCACAGCCCGTCGGGAAAGGAGAAGCACATGTCCTCGGCACCCTCCAAAAAACAGATATTTTTCAGCGGACTCAAAGGCGGCATCCCCATTGCCCTGGGGTATTTGTCCGTCTCTTTTGCCTTTGGAATTTCCGCCGCGGAGGGCGGGCTTTCCCCGCTGTCCGCCCTTTTGATTTCCATGACCAACCTCACCTCGGCGGGACAACTCGCCGGGCTATCCATCATTTTCGCAGGTGGCTCCCTCTTTGAAATGGCGCTGACGCAGTTGACCATCAACCTCCGCTATTTTCTGATGAGCCTCTCGCTGTCCCAGCACCTCGCCCCCGGCTTTTCCACCCCGCACCGCCTGCTCTGCGCCTTTGGCATCACCGACGAAATCTACGCCGTGGCGTCCATGCGCTCCTCGCCCGTCACGCCGTCCTACCTTTACGGGCTGATCCTGCTTCCCTACCTCGGCTGGTCGACCGGCACGGCGCTCGGGGCGCTGGCGGGGCATGTCCTGCCGGGAAACATCACCTCCGCCCTCGGCATCGCCATTTACGGCATGTTCGTCGCCATCGTCCTGCCCCCTGCCAAGCGGGAACGCGGCGTGCTGTTTGTATCGCTCTCCGCCATCGCGCTGAGCTGTACCCTGTCGTACGTCCCGCTCTTCTCGCGCGTCTCCTCCGGCTTTGCTATCATCATTTGCGCACTCGTCGCCTCCGCCCTCGGCGCGTGGCTCTTCCCGCGTAAAGAACCCGGACAGGAGGACAAAAACACATGACTACCACCTGGAAAATCATCCTGTATATCCTGGTTATGGCGGGCGTCACCTACCTTATCCGCTCGGCGCCGCTCGTCCTGTTCCGCAAGAAAATCCAATCGGCGTTCTTCCGGAATATGCTCTACTACCTCCCGTACGCCGTGCTCAGCGCCATGGTCATCCCCGCCGTGTTTTCTTCCACGGGAAGCCTTGTGACCGCACTTGCGGGACTCGTTGTCGCCTGCATCCTGGCATTTTTCAATCGTTCCCTGATCGTCGTTGCTCTCGGCGCCAGCGTCGCGGCGTTTGTCGCGGGAGAAATCCTGACACTGCTCTAAAAATTCTAACACCACTCTGACGATCTGCCCGCGCCGCCTCCCCCATGCCACCGCACCTCCCGGCCGCCATTGCGGTGCCGTCCGCACCCTGCCATGGTTTCCCCGCCATCCCCAACGCTCTGCCGCCCCAACGCCCCCCTGCATCCTGCTGCTATGCCTCTCCCCTGCCGCCCCGTCTTTCCCCGCCGCCCGTCAATCCGAAAATTGCAGATTTTTGAAAAAACTTTTTGAAAAGCCCTTGACAAAACCAAAATTTATGGTATAATGGCAACGTTGTCGGCGACGGCATCAATGCGGGTTTGGCGGAATTGGCAGACGCGCTAGATTCAGGTCGCGTCACCTCGGTGACAACTTCTGATTCAGAGAGTGCCCCGCC
>CAKSNQ010000036.1 GCA_934476315.1 uncultured Eubacteriales bacterium | reverse complement strand
CAGAGGGCTTTCAGCCCTGCCAGCACCATGCCCTTATAGGGCTGAGCAAGCCACCGGCTTTGCCGGTGGTTATGACTATTGTTTTTTCAAAAAGCCCTTGCTCTTTTCGACAATTTATGTTATAATGTAACGTGAATGTTTTTTGTTTTACCGCCGCGCGCGGGAAGAACGAAATACCCGCGTCGCCCCGCCTCCCGCCGCGTCCCCATCAACGCAAAACGCAATCAGAAAGGCAAAACGAATGAACGCTATCGGCTTTGACAACGACAAATACCTCCGCATCCAATCGGAAAAGATCCGCGAACGCATTGCCCGCTTCGGCGGCAAGCTCTATCTCGAATTCGGAGGCAAGCTGTTCGACGACTATCACGCCTCCCGCGTTCTGCCGGGCTTTGCCCCGGATTCCAAAATCCGCATGCTGCTCCAGCTCAAGGACCAGGCGGAAATCGTCATTGCCATCAACGCCTCGGACATCGAGAAAAACAAGGTGCGCGGCGACCTCGGCATCACCTATGACCTGGACGTGCTTCGCCTGATCGACGCGTTCCGCGGCTTCGGGCTGTACGTGGGAAGCATTGTGCTGACGCGCTATTGCGAACAGCCGAGCGTCCTCGCGTTTGAGAAAAAGCTGACCGACCTCGGTCTCAAGGTCTACCGTCATTACACCATCCCCGGCTACCCGAACGACATCGCCACCATCGTCAGCGATGAGGGCTACGGCAAAAACGAGTACATTCAGACGACGCGTTCCCTGGTCGTCGTCACCGCGCCAGGTCCCGGGAGCGGCAAAATGGCGACCTGCCTTTCCAACATTTATCACGATCACAAGAACGGTATCCGCGCGGGCTATGCCAAGTTTGAGACGTTCCCGGTGTGGAATGTCCCGCTCAACCACCCGCTGAACATCGCCTACGAAGCGGCGACCGCCGACCTGAACGACCTGAATATGATCGACCCGTTCCACCTGGAGGCGTACGGCGAAACGACCGTCAACTATAACCGCGACGTGGAAATTTACCCCGTCCTGCGCGCCATGTTCGAGCGCATTATGGGAAAATGCCCCTACCAGTCCCCGACGGATATGGGCGTCAACACCATCCGCCAGTGCATCGTGGACGACGATGTTGTGCGCAACGCGTCCAAAAACGAAATCATCCGCCGCTATTACTCGGCGCTGTGCAATCGCCGCCGCGATATGGGCAGTGAGGCAGAGGTCAAAAAGATTGAACTGCTGATGCAGCAGGCGGGCGTCACCACGGCAGACCGCGCCTGCGTCGCCGCCGCCTGCGAGCGCGCCGCCCGGACCGGTGCCCCCGCCGTCGCCATTGAATTGCCGAATGGAGAAATCGTGACAGGAAAGACGTCCTCCCTGCTGGGCGCCTCCGCCGCTTGCCTGCTCAACGCACTCAAACGGCTGGCGGGTGTCGCCAAGGAGGTCAAGCTGATCTCCCCCGAGGTTCTCGCCCCCGTTCAGCACCTGAAGCTGGCGCATCTGGGCAATCATAACCCCCGCCTGCACACCAACGAGGTCCTGATCGCCCTGTCGATCTGCGCCACCACCGACCGCAACGCGGCGCTTTGCGTTGAAAAACTGGACGAGCTGCGCGGGTGCGAAATTCACTCCTCCGTCCTGCTCGCGGCGGTGGACGAAAATGTGTTCCGCCGACTCGGTTGCAATCTGACCTGCGAGCCGGTCTATCAAACCAAAAAACTGTTCCACGGGAACTGATCCGCAAATCGAGGGGCTGACGCACAGTGCGACAGCCCCTCAAAATCGGCGGTCGGGCGTGTCGTCCAAAATTGCGGAATACCCGGGAGCTCCCCCTCCTGCCGCGGTGAGGTCTTCGGAGGCGTCCGCGCGACGCCCCCGACTTGCCGGACACCCCGTCTGTGCACCCCGCCCGGGCGCATTGCCCGGTGCACCTTCTGAGCACTTCGCCGGGTACTCTGCCGGAACACATCGCCCGGCATGCCGCCTGAGCGCATTGCCCAGACATGCTATCCGACGCACTTTCCCCTTGCATTTGCCCCCGGAATGTGGTACAATAGTACAATAAGAGAAGAAAAGCACAAGCGAGGTACCGCATATGACGAAAGAAAAAATTGAACGCATCAATGCGCTGGCTCATAAATCCAAAACCCCCGAGGGGCTGACCCCCGCCGAGCGCGCGGAACAGCTCGCATTGCGGGAGGAATATCTGGCGCAATTCCGCGCTTCCTTTGCCGCCCAGCTCGAGCACACCGTCATCGAATACCCCGACGGCACGCGCGAACATCTTAAGCGCAAGGACGCCGACAGCCCTCACGAACCGCACGACGTAAACAACACGCCCGACGCAAATGCTTCGCGCGACGCGAGCGACGCAAGTAACGCCAAAATAGATTGACGGAGGCATCAGGCTCTATGATCGTAGACCTTACCCATCTGCCGCTGGAGATTTTCACGGAGAGCACCGAGCAGACCGAGGAATTCGGCGCGGCGCTCGCCAAGTCCATGGCGGAATTGCCGGATATCCCGCGCTATATCGCACTGCGCGGCGACCTCGGCGTGGGAAAAACGGCGTTCGTCCGCGGGTTTTGCACCGTTGCCGCCCCCGGCTCCGCCGTTCGCTCCCCCACGTTCGCGCTGGTCAACGAATACCGCGCCCCGCTCCCCGTGTTTCACTTTGATATGTATCGCATTTGCGACGAGGACGACCTGTATTCCATCGGCTACGACGATTACCTGGAGCACGGCATCTGCATCGTGGAGTGGAGCGAAAAAATTCCGTTCGCCCTGCCCCACGCCTATCTCCGGCTGACCATTGAAAAGATATCCGGTGCCCCGGCTGACCGCCGCCGCTTGCTTCTCGAGTCCGTCGGGTGACGCGTACCCCGAAAGGAATCCCGCCTATTGCCTCTTCCCGAAAGGAGCCACTTTCCATGTTGATCCTTGCCCTGGACAGCACTGCGCAGACTGCCACCGTCTCGGTGTGCGACGACGAAAAACTGTTGAGCTGTCATGTTCTTCAAAACGGAAATACCCACAGCGAGACCCTGCTTCCCATGGTGCAGTCTGCCCTGCGGAGCCTCTCTCTGACGGTCAATGACATCGGGCTGTTCGCTTGCTCGGCAGGTCCCGGCTCGTTCACCGGCGTCCGCATCGGCGTTTCCACCGTGAAAGGTCTGGCGTTTGGCAAAAACGTCCCCTGCATCGGCGTTTCCACCCTTGAGACGCTGGCGTACAACCTCATCGGTTCGGACGGGCTGGTCTGCCCCCTGATGGACGCGCGCCGCGCGCAGGTCTACACCGCGCTGTTCTCCGTTTGCGACGGATACCTTGAGAGAAAAATACCGGACAGCGCGCTCAGCCTTTCCGAGCTGGACGGTCTGCTGTGCAAACGTCTTGCCGACGACCGCCGCCCGCTCCGCTTTGTCGGCGACGGGTACGCCTTGGCGGAACGCGGACTGCCCGGGGCGTTCGCGACCGGGCTGACCTGCCCCACGCCCGAGCTTCTTCGCATGCAAAACGCCTATTCCGTGGCGCAAATTGCCCTGGCACGCTACCGCGAGGGCGACCGCACCTCGGACAGCGCGTTGTCCCCCGTCTACCTGCGCCCCTGCCAAGCCGAGCGCGAACGCGCCGACCGGCTGGCATCTGAGGGCATGCACTGATTGGCGATACTCCGCAAGCCATGAAAATTTTATAAAGTGAGGAATATTATCATGAAAGACACAAAAACCATTGTCATCGGCTGTGACCATGCGGCATGCCACCTGAAAGCCAAGGTCACCGCGCACCTGACCGAAAAAGGCTACACGGTTCTGGACGTCGGAACCAATTCCACCGAGTCCTGCAACTACCCCGACTTTGCCCACGCCGCCTGCGAAAAAATTCAAAATGGCGAGGCACCGCTCGGCATCCTGATCTGCGGAACGGGCATCGGCATGTGTATCGCCGCCAACAAGCACCGCGGCATCCGCGCCGCAGTTTGCAGCGACACCTTCAGCGCCCGCCTGACGCGCCAGCACAACGACGCCAACGTCCTCTGCTTCGGCGCCCGCGTCGTCGGCGAAGGTCTGGCAATGGATCTGGTAGACGCGTTTCTCGACGCAGAATACATGGGCGGCAAGCATCAGGCGCGCGTTGATATGATTACCGCCATCGAAAACGGGCAATTCTGAAAAAGCCCCTCCCGGGAAGCGCCCGAAAACACGAAAGGAGTCTCGCTATGCTCCGGAGAACCACCTCCCGCAAAAGAGGAAACGACTGCCCCGTGCCGCCCTCAGCCAAGCACTACACCACCGCCCTCATCGCCGCCGCAGGCATGTCCACCCGGATGACCGACGAGTTCGGCAATCCCTGCGCGAAACAACAGCTGCAAGTCATGGGAATTCCCGTCCTTGCGCGCACACTGCTCGCGTACGAGGCGGCGGAAACAGTGTCGGAGATCATTCTCATCACCCGGCGTGAGGATTTTGACGCCTTTATCGCCATGGCGCGGGAATATCACATTACCAAACTGCGGCGCGTCACCGAGGGCGGCGAGACGCGGCAGGATTCTGTGCGTCGCGGGCTGTCCGTCGTCTCCGAGGCAACAAGGTATGTCGCCATCGCGGACGGGGCGCGTTGCCTCATCACCCCCGATCAAATTGACGCGGTCAACCGCGCCGCCTATCGGACCGATGCCGCGATCGCCGCGACCCCCGCGGTCGATTCCATCAAAATCGCGGACAGGAAAAATCGCACGACCGCTTCCCCCGACCGCGCTACCATCTGGCAGGCGCAAACCCCGCAGACGTTCGCCATCGACCTCTACCGTGCCGCCGCCTATTATGCCAAAGATCACGGCATACAGGCAACGGACGACAGTGCCTTGGTCGAAGCCATCGGCAGACACGTGGCGCTCGTCGATTGCGGGCGCGAAAACATCAAAATCACCGCCCGCGCCGACCTTTACCTCGCGCGTGCTATTCTGCAATACCGCGCCACCGCCGCCGAAAAGAACTGACGGTGACGGTGGGACAGGCACGCCGCACTGTCAATCGTCAGTCGCCAATGACCAACCACCGACCGTCAAATTGGCAATCTTCAATCGCGACCGTTAATCGCAAATCGCAAATCACCAGCCGACTGTTGTCAACCGTCAATCGCTCATCGTTACTCGTCAACCGTCGTCGTCGGCTTCCCATCGTCGGTCGGCGGCAATACTCATCTAAAAAGGAGGACCCACCATGTCCATCCCCCGCATCGGTCACGGCTACGACGTTCACCGCCTGACCACCGATCGTGCGCTCATTCTCGGCGGCGTGAACATCCCGTATGAAAAGGGTCTGCTCGGACACTCCGACGCGGACGTGCTGACCCACGCCGTCATGGATGCCCTACTCGGCGCTTTGGCGCTCGGAGACATCGGGCAGTGGTTTCCCGACAGCGCCCCCGCCTTTTCGGGAGCGGACAGCCTTGTGCTTGCCGCCCGCGTAGCCGACGAGCTGGAGCGCCGCGGGTACGACATCGGCAACATCGACGCCACGATACTGGCACAGGCGCCAAAGCTCGCCCCGTATGTTCCGCAAATGCGCGAGCGACTGGCGCACGCCCTGCGCGTCTCACCGTCGCAGATCAGCGTAAAGGCGACCACGGAGGAGCATCTCGGCTTCACCGGAAGCGGGCAAGGCATTGCCGCGCACGCCGTTTGCCTGGTCTTTGCACGGGAGCATTGAGGCGACGGGGCGATGAGGAGATTGAGACGTTGAGCATCGAACACCGAGCACCGAAGATCGAACATCGAATGTTGAGGTTCGGACGTTGTTAAGCCGTATAGCTTCCGTCCGGCGTTACTGCAACGAAAAGCCATACGTAAGCGTGCAAAAGCCTGTAAAGCCCCAAACAGAACTCCCACAAAAAGCACGCAAGCCTGAAAAAAGACCGGTCCGACGCCGTTTTTCACAGCACCGCCCGGTCTTTCGCACTGTTTGGCTCGTACCGCACACTCTCCCACACTTCCCCGCTTTTGAACTCCCCGGTACGCCCGCGCAGATATTTTCCGACAGGAGTACGATTGTCTGACGCTCCCCGCATTGACATTGTATTCGCCCGCGGGCACGCAGGTTCCCCGTTTCGACAAAAAACCAAGACTGCCGACAAACCGACAGGCGAAAGCGCCGCCGGTTCGTCAGAGAAAGAGGATGCCCCTATGATACATATTGCCCCCTCCATTCTTTCCGCCGATTTTGCCCACCTCGCAAGCGACGTCGCGCGCGTGGAAGCCGATGGCGCCGACTGGTTACACCTGGACGTCATGGACGGCATGTTCGTGCCGAACATCAGCTTCGGTGCCCCCGTCATCGCCGCCCTCCGCCCGCACAGCCGCTTGTTTTTCGACGTTCACCTCATGATCCGCGATCCGCAACGGTATCTGAAAAACTTTCTGGACGCGGGCGCGGACATGCTTACCGTTCACGCCGAGAGCTGTGAGGACCCCGCCGCCTGCCTGCGCACCATTCGGGAGGCGGGCTGTTGCGCGGGTATTGCCATCAGCCCCGAAACGCCGGTGGAGGCTCTGCTCCCCCTGCTTTCCGATGCCGATCTCGCGTTGGTCATGACGGTTCACCCGGGCTTTGGCGGGCAGTCCTTCATGCAGGACATGATGCCCAAGGTTGCCCGCCTGCGGCAGGAGATCGACCGACTCGATCACCCGGTCGCGCTGGAAGTGGACGGCGGAATCAACCCGAAAACCGCCGCTGTTGCGGTCGCGGCGGGCGCGGACGTGCTGGTTGCCGGCTCCGCCGTCTTTGGTGCTGACGACCCCGCCGTCGTCATCCGCGCCATGCGGGGAAACTGAGCGCTTTCCGAAAGCCGAAGCCAAAGGCTGTCTCATTCCCAAGAACCGCCCCCAAAACGAACCCCCCAAAACACCCCAAAAGCGAAACACAAAAGAAGCCCCTCTCGACAAACCGGCGGTTGCCGGAGGTGAAGCGGGGCTTCTTTTCATTTTGATTTTTGAATCGTCACGGTCGGCGATCGACGGTCAGCGGACCAACAAAATCAACGGTCAACAAAAGCTATCCAGATGCTGTTTTACGTAACGGAGCATGCACCCGCGCATGTACTTCTGATTTTCACACAGAAAGTCGCGCAGATTCTCGCCCTCGGCGACATTCTCTCCCTTGTACAGCTCGACGATTGCTCGCGCCAGCTCCTCATCCTTTGCCTGGCGCAACGCGCGCGTCAGCATGCGGATGGTCGCCACCTCAGCATTCTCCAGATACTGCCAGCCTTCCTCCTCGTTCCGCACGGTCAGGTCATACAGCATTTTGTACGCCACCAAGGGGCGGTAGACCGCGCCCGCGCCGAACACCGTTTCGTCCTGCGACAGAATATCCCCGCGCCAAAGCTCGCTTTCCGACGAGGAGATGAGCGAAAGATAGAAATCCATGCGCTCGTTCACTAAACGGAAGGTCAGCGTATCCGGGGGGAGGTTGCGTTTCTGCTTCTGGTCATACAGGAAGAAATTCGGAGAGGTATCCCGCGAAATATACAGATAATAGAACGAAAGTCCCGCCAAAAAGAGGAAAAGCACCCCCGCAATCCGCAGAAAGACCTTTCTGTACGCCGCGGTCTCCGCGCGTCCCGCGATGATAAAGGTCGCGACCATCGCAATGATCGACAGCACGCCGATCAAAAAGACCGCCATGGGGATCAAGCGCCGCATCAACTGTTTGTTTTTCATGAACCTTACCTCCGTTTTTGGCGTCCGACAAGCCTTACTTTTCCAGTATATCACACTTTTCGACTTTTTTCAAGTGCGCGGCAGGAGAATTTTCAAAACAAACCGACGTCTTTTTCAGAACAGCCCGGTAATTTTTCCGTTCTCGTCCACGTCGATGCGTTCTGCCGCCGGGGACTTCGGCAGCCCCGGCATGGTCATGATGTCGCCCGTGAGAACGACCACAAAGCCCGCGCCTGCGGCGACCTTGACATTTTTGACCGTGACCGTGAAGCCCTCCGGTGCGCCGAGTCTGGTCGGGTCATCGGAAAAGCTGTACTGCGTCTTGGCAATACAGACCGGGAGCCGATCAAAGCCGAGCGCGGTGAGCTGTTCGATCTGCTTTTTCGCGGCGGGCAGAACGCAAATGTCCTCACCGCCGTAGACCTTCTGAACCACGGCGCGGATCTTGTTCTCGATGCTACCATCAAGCGTGTAGGCAAAGCGGAAATCCCCCGTCTCCTCCTCGCAAAGGCGCACCACCTCGCGCGCGAGCGCCTCGCCGCCCCTGCCGCCGTTCGCCCAGACGGTGGACAGCACGGTGTTCACGCCCAGTGCGCGGCATTTTTTCACAATGAAATCGATCTCTGCGTCCGTGTCCGTCGGGAAGCGGTTGACAGCCACCACGCACGGCAGACCATAGACGCCCCGGATGTTGGAAACGTGGCGTAGCAAATTGGGGATTCCCCGCTCCAATGCCCCGAGGTCCTCGATTGCAAGCGCGGTCTTGGGAAGCCCGCCGTGCATTTTCAGTGCGCGCACCGTAGCGACGACGACCACCGCGTCGGGAGTCAGACCTGCCAGACGGCACTTGATGTCGAGAAACTTCTCCGCGCCCAGATCGGCGCCGAAGCCCGCCTCCGTCACGGTGTAATCCCCCATTTTCAGCGCCATGCGCGTCGCCATAACCGAGTTACAGCCGTGGGCAATGTTGGCAAAGGGTCCGCCGTGAACAAACGCCGGGGTTCCCTCCAGCGTCTGCACAAGATTGGGCTTGAGCGCGTCCCGGAGCAGAGCGGTCATCGCGCCCGCCGCGTGCAAGTCGCCCGCGGTGACGGGGCGGTCGTCGTAGGTATATCCCACGATGATGCGCGAAAGGCGCGCTTTCAGGTCGCCAAGCGAGGCTGCGAGGCAAAGCACCGCCATAATCTCGGACGCGACGGTGATGTCAAAGCCGTCCTCGCGAGGCACACCGTTGACGCGTCCGCCCAAGCCGTCCACGATATTCCGGAGCTGTCGGTCGTTCATGTCCACGCACCGCCGCCAGGTGATCTTGCGCGTGTCGATGCCGAGCGCGTTGCCCTGATGAATGTGATTGTCCAGCATCGCCGCCAAAAGATTATTTGCCGCGCCGATGGCGTGAAAATCACCCGTAAAGTGTAAATTGATGTCCTCCATCGGGACAACCTGCGCGTATCCGCCGCCGGCGGCGCCGCCCTTGATGCCAAACACGGGACCGAGTGACGGTTCCCGCAAGGCGACGGTCACGTCCTTCCCGATGCGGCGAAGCCCATCCGCCAGCCCGATGGTCGTGGTGGTCTTTCCCTCGCCCGCGGGGGTGGGGGTAATTGCCGTGACAAGAACCAGCTTTCCGTTCCCGCGTCCGCTCTCCGTCAGGAGTGCCGGATCGATCTTCGCTTTATATCTGCCGTACTGCTCGACATATTTTTCATCCACATGCGCGCGCGCGGCGATCGTCAGGATGTCCTCCGGCGTGCAGGACTGGGCAATTTCAATATCCGACCGTTGTTCCATGCGTCCTCCTCGTGCCCATTACTTCTGATAAATGGGGAATCTGTCGCACATTTCGATAACCCGGGCGCACACGCGGTCGCGGCTGTTTTCGTAATCGAACACCGTATCCCGGATGAAATCCGCAATCTGCACCATCTCCGCCCGACCGAATCCGCGCGAAGTCACTGCCGGTGTTCCCACCCGCAAGCCGCTCGTGACAAAGGGACTTTCGGGGTCGTTGGGAATCGCGTTTTTGTTGGCGGTGATGTGCACCTCGTCCAGGCGCTGCTCCAGAACCTTTCCCGTAATGCCCGTGCCGCGCAGGTCAATGAGCATCAGGTGGTTGTCCGTTCCGCCGGAAACCAGCTGCAATCCCCGCTCAAGCAGAGACGACGCCAGGACCTGCGCGTTGTCCACGATGTTCTTCTGATAGACCTTGAAATCCTCGGTCAACGCCTCCCCAAACGCCACCGCTTTGGCGGCGATGATGTGCATCAGGGGACCTCCCTGCGTTCCGGGGAAGATTGCCTTGTCGATCTGCTTGGCGTACTTTTCGCGGCACAAAATCAGCCCGCCGCGCGGTCCGCGCAATGTCTTGTGCGTCGTGGTAGTCACCACGTCGGCGTACGGAACCGGGCTGGGATGCAATCCCGCCGCGACCAGCCCCGCGATGTGCGCCATATCGACCATCAGATAGGCACCCACCTCGTCCGCGATCTCGCGGAATTTCGCAAAGTCGATCACCCGCGGATAAGCGCTCGCCCCCGCGAGAATGAGCTTTGGCTTGTGCTCCAGCGCCAGTGCGCGCACGCGGTCGTAATCGATGCGTTGGGTCTCGTCATCGACGCAATACGGCACAATATGAAAATATTTTCCCGAAATATTGACCGGCGAGCCGTGCGACAGATGCCCGCCATGCGCAAGGCTCATGGACAGGACAGTATCGCCCGGGTTGAGCAGTGCGAAAAAGACCGCCAGATTGGCGTTGGCGCCGCTGTGCGGCTGAACGTTGGCATGCTCCGCGCCGAACAACCGGCACGCCCGCTCCCGCGCGAGATTTTCTACCTCATCGACATACATGCAACCGCCGTAATAGCGTTTTCCCGGGTAGCCCTCAGCATATTTGTTGGTCAGAATGGTTCCCGCCGCGAGCAGGACGCCCTCGGAAACGATATTCTCCGACGCGATCAGCTCAATGTTGTGCTGCTGACGTTTCAACTCTCTGTCGCACGAGGCGTACACCTCCGGGTCAAACTTGGCAAGCTCGTCAAAAAACATAAAAATCTCCTCCCGGTTGAATATTTATAGTAATAGTTTATTTTTATCCGTTTGCAAGTCGCGCTCTTTCCCCGCGCCCGTCGTCTCCCGCGCGGCGTACCGCGACGGAAAACAAAAAAGTATCCGCACGCCGGACAGAGGAGCAAGACGCCGCACGCCTTACATTTCCGCAAAAAATCCGTCGCAAAACACAAGATATTGTATCACACCCTCCATGATATGTCAATAGCAATCCGCGCATTTCGCGGGAATTTTTTCTGTCCGCGCGCTCGACATTTTTCACGTTTTTTCTCCCGGGGACATACATTGTTAGCAAGCAACCAAGTATCAAGGAAAGGTGGAAAACGTATGTCCCATGCCGTTCTCCTGGCATTGTCAGCAACACTCGGCACGTGGCTCGTCACCGCGCTCGGTGCCGCCACGGTCGTTTTTTTCCGGCAGACCAATCAGAAGATCATGAATCTGATGATCGGCTTTGCCGCCGGCGTCATGATCGCCGCCAGCTTCTGGTCCCTGCTCCAGCCCGCCATTGAACAGGCGGAAACCTATCTCTCCTGCCCCGCGTGGCTGATCGTCTCCATCGGTTTTGTCTGCGGCGCGCTGTTCATGTGGGCGTCGGACAAGGCGGTGACAGCCACGCGCGCACGCGTCGGGGATGCGGAGGGCGACCCGCACCGCATCAACCGAATCATTCTTCTCGTCCTGTCCATCACCCTGCACAACATCCCCGAGGGGCTGGCGGTCGGCGTCGCGTTCGGCGCTCTGCACAGCGGCTACACGAGCGAAATGCTCATGGGCGCCGTCACCATCGCGGTCGGCATCGGGCTTCAGAACTTCCCGGAAGGCGCCGCGGTATCTCTGCCGCTCCGTCGCGAGGGGTGCTCCCGCCGCAAGAGCTTTCTGATCGGTCAGGCGTCCGGCATGGTGGAACCGGTTGCCGGTGTGATCGGAGCGTTGCTCGTCGTCCACATGCAAAGCATTCTGCCGTTCGCGCTGTCCTTTGCTGCGGGGGCGATGATCCTTGTCGCGGTACACGAGCTGATTCCCGAATGTCAGAGCAACCGCGAGGTCTGCCCGTACTTCTCCACCATGGGGATCGTCGGCGGGTTTACATTGATGATGCTGCTCGACGTGGCATTGGGCTGACAGCAACAAAGCAAAGCAAAAAGCCGTTTCGAAGGGCTCTCCCATCGACCCGGTTTTTTGTTTTGGGCAAAAGCGGCGCTCAAGCCTTGGCGTCATCAGCCGGTTTGCGCACAGACTCCCGCGGAGCGCGCCCGTAGCGGCGGTTCCATGCGAGGAACGGGTAGCGGTCCACCGCGTCAAGTTGCGGACGCGTCAGGCGGTACGACCAGTTTCCCTCGCACTGCCCCGGGCGGTTGAGCCGCGTATCACTGCCGTAGAGAAGCAAGTCCTGCACCGGCAGAATCAGAAGCCCCGCGTGACTTTCGAACATCGTGCGGAAAATATCGGTATAGCAGGCGTGGATGTCGTCGCTCCCGTAGCCGCAATAATCAAACAGGCGACGGCGCTCCTCGGCGGAAGCCTCCCAGACATAGCCCAGCAAGGTATTGTTGTCATGCGTCCCCGTGTAGGCGACGCAGTTGTTCTCGTAATTATGCGGCAGGTGCGGCGAATCCGGGTCACCTAGGAACGCGAACTGCAATACCCGCATCCCGGGGCATCCGCTTTCCCTGACCAGCGTCGTCACGTCCTCGTCAATGTCGCCCAGGTCCTCGGCGACCAGCAGGGCGTCGGTCGAGGCGCGCAGGGCGCGGAGCAGCTTCATGCCGGGACCCTTGACCCATGTCCCCTCCCTTGCGGTTTTGGCGTCGGCGGGAATGCGGTAGTAGGCGGAAAACGCGCGGAAGTGGTCGATCCGCACGCCGTCGAAAAGCTCGCCCATGTAGCCGATTCTCTCCCGCCAGAAGGAGAAATCGTCCGCCTCCATGGCGTCCCAGTCGTACAGCGGGTTGCCCCAAAGCTGTCCGTCGGCGCAGAAGTAATCCGGCGGCACGCCCGCCACCGCCGTGGGACGCAGGCGCTCGTCAAGCCGGAACTGCCCCGGATTTGCCCAGACGTCCGAGCTGTTCAGATCGACATAGATCGGAATGTCCCCGAGGATGGAGACGCCGCGGTCGTTGGCGTACTTCTTCAGCGCCATCCACTGGGTGTAGAACATGTACTGCGTGAACTGCCAGAGCCGCAGAGCCTGCGGGTCGGGGCGGGAAATCGTCCATTCGTTCCACATCGCGCCGCCGTTGGCTTGCCGCAGTGCCATAAAACGGCAAAACGCCTCCACCTGCGGATGCGCGGCAAGGAAGCGCTCCATTGCCGTCGTATCGTCAAACCGTTCCGCCGCCCGTGACAGGAGCGTAAGCCGCTCGTGGTCGAGTCGCTCAAATTCGCAGACATACGGCGTCCGCTGACGCGCCTGTGCCAGTTCCTCCCGCGTCAGAAGTCCCTCCCGGCAAAGCGTCGGCAGGTCAATGAACATCGGGTTCCCACTGAACGAACTGAACGACTTATACGGCGAATGAAAGGCATCGGTCACGCAAAACGGGAGCACCTGCCACCACGAAAATCCACGGTCGGCAATGAAATCGATCCATTCCCGCGCCTCCTGCCCGAACGACCCCTCCGAATACTCCCCCCACAGGGAGGAAACGTGCATCAAAACTCCGCTTCCGCGTTTCATAACACCTCAACCTCGCTTCCGGGAGAAACATTTCCCCCCTTGATATTACAATCATAGCACAATCTGACAGGAAAAGCAAGCGGAAAATCCTGCCGTTCCGCGGCGGCGCCGGGCGGACATGTTTTTCCCGTTTTTTGCTCTTGTCAAGAGATAAATGCGAATTTTATTTGTTAATATTTTGTGAACTGGCTAAAATCGCTTGAATTTCTTTATCAAAGAAGTATTGTGATGTGTAATAGTTAAAAATTCCGCGCGGGTAATTGTTTAGCCAAGCGGTAATTTCCTCCACTTTGTCGTCGGTCATGTCGTCAAAGTCTGTTCCTTTCGGTATAAAACGGCGAATCATGCGGTTTTGCTTTTCGTTGCTCCCTCTCTCATAGGAGGAATACGGATGGCAAAAATAAAACTTTGTCCGCGCCCCCTCTCGTAAGCAGGATCGTGTCATGCCCGCTTCGTCATAGAATTCCGACCCGTTATCGACCGTTATTGACTT
>CAKSNQ010000035.1 GCA_934476315.1 uncultured Eubacteriales bacterium | reverse complement strand
CGATAAAGGCGCGGTTGATCATATCCATCTCCGCCTTGCAGTCACCGTAGGTGAAGTCCATCGGCTTGCCGCCTACGATGCAGGGCTGATCGGCGAGGTCCGCCGGCACGGTCCAGTCAAGAGTAATATTGGTGAAAGGAGCTTGTGTACCCCAGCGGCTGGGCGTATTGACGCCGTATACAAAGCTTTCAATACAATGCTTAACTTCGTTATAGGTCAGTTTGTCCGTGCGGACAAAGGGAGCAAGATAGGTGTCAAAGCTCGAAAACGCCTGTGCACCGGCCCATTCATTTTGCATAATGCCGAGAAAGTTGACCATTTGATTGCACAGCGTCGCCAAATGCTTTGCCGGTGCGGAGGTCATTTTGCCCGGAATTCCGCCAAGCCCCTCTTTAATGAGCTGCTTTAAGCTCCACCCGGCACAGTAGCCGGTAAGCATGGAAAGGTCGTGCAGATGCAGATCTGCGTTGCGGTGCGCGTCGGCGATTTCCTCATCGTAGATCTCGCTGAGCCAGTAGTTTGCGGTGATAGCTCCGGAATTGGACAGAATCAGTCCGCCCACAGAATAGGTGACGGTAGAGTTTTCTTTTACTCGCCAGTCGGATACCTTCAGATAGCCGTCCACAAGCCCCTTATAGTCCAGTATGGTAGAACTCATATTACGGAGCTTTTCGCGGTTTTTGCGGTATAGGATATATGCCTTGGCAACCTTGTCGTAGCCGGCTCTTTGTAGCGTTTTTTCAACGCTGTCCTGTATGGATTCGACATCGATCGTATTATTCTTCACCTTAGGAGCAAAATCCGCCGTTACCTGAAGGGAAAGAAGATTAATCACATCCGGACTGTAAGGAATACCGGTTGCGTCAAACGCCTTGGTAATGGCGTGAGATATACGGGTTAAATTAAACTCAGCGCTTCTGCCGTCTCGTTTGATGACTGTGTACATAGTTGTTCTCCTTTTTTTATTGTATTGTTTTATCGTTCACACGCCGCGCAGTTGTGCGGCGGGTATATACGGTTTTACGGCGCTCAGCAATGCCTCGAGCTCCGGCTTTGCCATAACTGATATCCCACTGCCGAGCAGATTGCCGGAATCGACAAATGGCTGGATATAATACCGTTTTGCACTTCGAAGCCAGTGCCCGATTTCTTCCATGCACTTCGGTGAATGAAAGGGATGGCAGACCGTTGTACGGAACTCATAGTCGATATTGCTGTTTTTCAGCAGTGCAACACTTTTTTTAACCTGTTCAATTACATTTGCACCGCAGGTTTCTGCGTACCGTGAGGGAGCATTCTTGATATCCATTGCCACATAATCAAGCAGCTTTTTGCGCAGAAGATGTTCAAGCATTTCCGGGACGGATCCGTTGCTGTCCAGCTTAACAAGAAAACCCATCTCCCTGATACGGCAAACCAGATTTATCAGATTTGGGTATAGCGTCGGTTCGCCGCCGGTGATGCAAACGCCGTCCAGCTTACCCTTTCGGGAAAAAAGGAACTCAAACAGTTCATTTTCCGAAACGGTTTTTACGTTATTTCGCGACAAAACAAGCTCGGGATTATGGCAATAAGGGCAGCGGAGATTGCATCCCGTCAAAAAAACCGTGCAGGCGACTTTGCCCGGAAAATCCAGCAAGGTCACCTTCTGTAAGCCGCCGATCATTTCACCACCTCCGAGTTAACAGTCCTGTACTATCAGTATACATGATAAAGTTGCAAATGTCAATGAGAAATTTTATATATAGTAGGTTTGTGAAGAAAAATAACTAAATATTGCGCTTTTTGCTGTATTTGTGTTCCGGGAGCTTGACAAATCTCGCCCGCCAATGTATAATTTGAATTATGTATAACATCAATTATGCATGGAGGTGCGGATATGCCCGCGAAAGTCAAAGTCACAAAAGACATGATCGTCGATGCCGCCTTTGCGGTCGCCCGGGAAACGGGGCGGAGAACATCAACGCAAGGACTGTATCGGAAAGGCTGAATTGCTCCACGCAGCCCGTCATGTATCATTTCGCGACGATCGAGGAATTGAAAAGGGCGGTCTATGACAAGGCGGACCGTTATCACTCGGAATATCTGATGAATCAGAAAAGTTCTCAAAAGGGCGCTATGCTTGGGATCGGGCTGAATTACATTCGCTTCGCGATTGAAGAGCCACGGTTGTTCCGGTTCCTTTTTCAGTCGGGTTTTTTCAGCGGGAGCACGATGCTTGAGCTGATTGACGCGGAGGAGCTTACCCCGGAGCTTTCGGCGATGGAGGGCGCCTTGGGAATCGGGAGGGAGCAGACAAAAAAAGTCTTTCTGACGGTTTTCCTGTTCGCGCACGGGTATGCGAGCATTATCGCCAACAATTCGCTGAAATACGACGTGGAGCTTATCGCCTCCCAACTGGAGCAGGCATACCGGGGCGCAATATTGGCAGCGCAGGAGAGAAAGCTATGAGAAAATTACAGAAAACGGGCGGACCTTTGCGTCGGCCATGCAAAGCACGGGAGAGGAGAAGTCTATGAATTACATCCATATTACGAAAGAAAACATTGACAGGGAACACATCTGTTGCGCCATGTCTGGCAAGCAGAGTCTTGCGAAAAAGGAATGGCTGGTGAGGCGCTTTGACGAGGGGCTTGTTTTTTACCGCAGCGAGGAGCGCGGCAAGTGCTTTATCGAATACATCCCGGCGGAAAATGCGTGGGTGCCGATCGAGGCGGAGGGCTATATCCACATCAACTGTCTGTGGATTGCCGGTTCCATGAAGGGGCACGGATATGCCAACGATCTGTTAAGCGAGTGCATCCGGGACGCCACGGCGCAGGGCAAGAGGGGCATTTGCATCCTGTGCGCCGAGGGGCGGAAGCGGGAATTTCTCGCCGATCCGAGCTTCCTGACCCACAAGGGCTTCCGGGTCGCGGACGTGTCCGACTGCGGAATCAATCTGATGTATCTGCCCCTTGTGCCGGACGCCACGCCGCCGACATTCAAGGAATGTGCCAAACACCCCCGGGTGGACGGGGAGGGCTTTGTCCTGTATTACACCGACCAGTGCCCGTTTACGTATTACTGGGTGCCGCGGGTGCAGGAGGTGGCAGAGGAACACGGCATTTTGCTGAAAGTCATCCACATCACCGACAAGGAAACCGCGCAGAACGCTCCCGCGCCGGTCACGACCTACGCGCTGTTCCGGGACGGTCGCTTTCTGACGCAGAGTATTCAGTCGGACAAAAAGTTCCTGGCGCTGGCAGGAATCCGGGACTGAGCCGCCGTGCGTCGGAAAACGGAATTCAGGGAGGAACACAGAGTGAAAAACTGCGCATTGGTCGTGATCGACCTGCAAAATGATATTACGAAGAATTACAAGGAGATCATCGGGCGCGTCAATGAGGCGGTGGATTGGGCGGTGGCGGAGGATATGCCTGTCGTGTATATCCGCAATCACAGCCTGTCCGCCGGGACGAGAACGTTCAAGCCCGGCACGCGCGGCGCGGAATTTGTGCCGGAGCTGAAGATTGTGTCGGAGCACATTTTCACCAAAACAAAGAGCAGTGCGCTGACCGACGAGGCGTTTGCGGCTTTTATCCGCGAGCACGGCATGACCGAGTTTTATATTGCGGGAGCGGACGCGGTGGCTTGCGTCAAATCCACCTGCTACAACATGATGAAAAGCGGATATACCGTTCATGTGCTGTCGGACTGCATCACCAGCTACGATAAAAAGAAGCTGCCCGGGATGCTTGCCTACTATGAAAGCCGGGGGTGCTCCGTCGCGACGCTTCACGAGGTTATGCGGGGGTGAGCGCCGCGGCATGCCGGAGATGACGAGGGAAAATAAAATGAAAAAGCTATATGAGAAAAGCGAGCTGACCTTTGCGATTGTGTGGATCGTGGCTTACTGCGTCCTGCAATCGCTGGCGAATCCGCTCGATCAGATTATCGGCATTGAATACTCGGCGAGCGCCGCTTTTTGCGTCTTGCAGACGATCGTTCTTTTTATCTTTATCCGGAAAAACGGCTTGCAGGGGCGGTACGGACTTTGCCAATCATCCGTTCCGGCATGGCAATTTCTCTTTTATGTGCCGCTGATTTTCACAAGGTCGCTCCCGGCAAAGCAAGGAAAGACGTGGGATAACAGCGAATAACAAAGCCAGTATCACCGCCCTGAAGAGCTCGTTCGGACGGGTGTTCCATGCGGAAAGGGCAGAGCACCCGGTCTTCTCCGACCGCCTTGCCAAAGACCTTATGACGGAAGAGGAATACGCCGCCGTCGGGGGCTATCTCCTCGGCGGGGTGCCGTTCTTTGAACCGGAACTCGACACCGGAAAGCAGGAGCAGGAGCCGGGGGAGCTTTTGCGCAGGCTCGTAAACGTCCATGTTGCGCCGTCGCCGCTTTGCCGCGCGGCATACACGGAACGGGCACTAAAAACTGCCGTTCTGACCGGGACGGAGCAATATGTCATGCTCGGCGCGGGGCTTGACACCTTTACGTTCCGGGAGCCGGAGTTTCCGGTAAAGTTTAGGGCGTTTGAGGTCGATCATCCCCTGACGCAGACTGACAAAAAAGAAAGAATCGCCCGCGCCGGGCGGACGGTTCCCGCCAATCTCGCCTTTGTCCCCGTGGATTTTACCGGGGACAGTCCGGCGACCTGATTGCCGGTGGCTTCGACCCGTCCGACAAGTCTTTTTTCGCGTGGCTCGGCGTGACGTATTCCCTGTCGGCGGAGGCAATCGGCAAAACGCTTGCCGCGCTTTCTTCGCTTTGCGCGGACGGCAGCATGCTTGTGTTTGACTATCCGGATGAGAACTTCTTTAACGCCCCCGAGCGGCGCGTGCAGAACACCATCATGATGGCAAAAGCGGGCAGCGAGCCGATGCAGTCGGCGTTTTCCTGCGGAGAACGTGAAAAGCTGCCGGAAGAGCACGGCTTTTAGATTTACGAGCTGATGACGCCCGCGGCCATTCAAAGAACCATCATCGACCCGGCGGGGGCGAACAGGAGCGCCTTTGAGCATGTCAACTATTGCCTTGCGGTCAGGAAAAATGAATCTTAGGTAGCGGCGGTCAGAGCGGACAACCCGTTTGATTCCGTCGCAAACAGACAAAATGAAAAGGAAATAATGCTATGAAAAACGTACCTTTTGAAATCGTCCGCGCGCAGGCAGAGGATGCCGCCGCGTTGTTGGAGTATCTGAAAATCATCGGCGGGGAAACGGACAATCTCAGCTTTGGCCCGGAGGGCGTGCCGCTGGACGAGGAAGCCGAGCGGTCCCATCTTGCCATGCAGGCGCAGTCGCACGACAATATCCAGTTGATTGCCAAGGTCAATGGCGAGATCATCGGCACCGCCAGTCTCAACCGCAGACAGAAGCGCATGAGCCACCGCGCCGTGTTCGGCATCAGCCTGAAAAAGGCGTGGTGGGGCTGTGGCGCGGCGACCGTACTGGCAGAAGGCGTGCTGGATTTTGCGCGGCAAGCCGGGATCGAGCAGGTCAACCTCGAGGTGCGCAGTGACAACAAACGTGCCATCGCGCTGTATGAAAAGCTCGGCTTTTGCAAACTGTGCACTTTCCCCGGTTATTTCAAGATCAGGGGCGAGCGGATCGATTTTGATCTTATGAACCTGGAGCTTTCTCCCGCCGCGCAGGGGGATGCGGACGGGAAATAACCTCGGTACAGGCGCCAAAATCAAATGGGACTGCGCATGTTGTATTATTGACGCAAAGCCGGGCGTCGTCGGCGGCGGGGGGCAACGCTCGCGCGGCAACTGTCATGCACGGCGGGGAATCTGCGCGTACGGAACAAATCAAACCCGTGAAATTGAAACAGGGGGAATATCTATGGAATCATTGAAGGTCTTCAAGCACTTTCCCGCGCCGGAGCGGTGCTCAGCAAAATCGCGTTTGTGTTCGCCGTCATCGGCTTTTGCGGCAGTATCGCGGGGGTGCTCGGTCTGAGCCTTGGCGATGGGGAGCTCATCAAAATCGGCGGCGTCACCCTGCATGGGCTGATTTCCGAGAATTTGGGCTACGACGCCCGGAGCGTCGCCGCCGCGCTCGACGGATTTTTGCTCCGCACGCTTCTCTACAACGGCGCGCTCGGCATCTCGCACGAGGCGATATTTCGTATTCTCAAGACCACCTGCGAAAAGCTACTCGCCAAGCTCCCGCGCCTGCCACTCAGCACGGGGATGGACACCTCCGCAGGCAAGTTGAAGAAGACAATTGTCGATCAGGTGGAGGGGATGGAAACCACCCCGGTCGCCTTTGTCTTTCTGATGATGGTCATGGGGAACTACGCCAAGGACTACGAGGGGCAGTCCGGGCGATGACCGAAATGAGCAGTACCATGATCGAATACATCAACGGCATCAAGGTTATCAAGGCATACAATCAGGATAAGCAGTCCTATGCGCGTCTGTGCGACAAGGTGTGCGCCAACGCGCAGTATTATTACGACCGGATGCGCCGCAGTCAGCTCGGAATGGCAGTGCCGATTATCGCGGCGTTTAACTTCGTCGGTACGCCGGCACTCGTCGGACCTTCCGGCTCGGGCGAATCCATGCTTGCCAAGCTGATGGCGGGCTTCCGGGACATCAGGAGCGGGGAGATCACGATGGGCGTGTACGACCTGCGAAAGATTCCTCTTCCGGAGCTGTACGACCGGGTGGCATTTGTGTCGCAGGAGAAGGACCTGTTTGACGATACAGTACGTGAGAACATCCGCATGGGCGTCTCGGTGCGAGCGACGCCGAGATGGAAGCCGCCGTGTCCGTTTTAAAGCGGGCGCGGTGGATTTTGTGCGGTAGTCGCGGGAAAAGTCAGAGGCTGTTGCGCCCAACAAAGCGCGACAGCCTCTGTGTGAAAATATCGGGGGACTTAGGCGGCGGAAACCGTTTTCCGGATGTCCGCTTCACACCTCACGGTAGGTCAGCGGCGTCCCGACAAAGGCGATTTGCGCGAAATCCTTCATGTTGTGGCGGATGATGTAGTCGATGTACGAGGCGATCAGCTTGGCGGTCAGAGCGTAGCCGCAGGCGTTCATGTGCCCTCCGAGGTAGAACTGCTCCCGGAACGCCGCATCGTAGGCGGGACCGTATTTGCGCAGGTCGATGACGTAGGAGTTGTCGAAAAATTCGGCAAAGCGGTACATCAGCGCGGCGTGCGCGTCGGCGCGCAGTTCCTTCTGTGCGTCACCGCCGCTGGGCGGGCAGGTAACGAAGAAGAATTTGGCGTCCGGCTGAATGGCCTTCAGGCGCTGAACGATCTGCCCGAACCAGCCGGAAAACGTCGGCTGATTCTTCGACCAGTCCTCACGGCAGATGTCGTCGGTCGAACCGAGGGTCATGTTCTGATTGAGCACGTCGTTGACGCCGAGCGCGAGAATATAGGCGCGGCAGGCAAGGTCCGGGTTCCAGAAGTCCTTGTCCTGCGCAAAGGATTCGCAATATTCCTTGGCGGTCATTCCGCCGCGGGAGAAGTTGTACACCCGGCTTCCCGTCATGCGGGCGATGAACTGCCCCCAGGAATATTCAAACATGTCGTTGTAATGCTTTTTGCCGCTCTCGTCCACCGACTCAAATTCCCCCGAGGACAGGCTGTCCCCGACGCATCCGATGGTGCGGAAAATGCTGCAAAAGCCCCCGTCCCCGGTGATCCGATCCAGCGGCTTTTCGTTCTCGTCTCCTAAAAATTTCTGAATATCCATTGCTTCAGGTCCTCAAATTTTCTTGGATTTTTTGGGGTTTCCGGC
The DNA here is from genome assembly GCA_934476315.1 of uncultured Eubacteriales bacterium. Taxonomy (GTDB): domain Bacteria; phylum Bacillota; class Clostridia; order Oscillospirales; family CAG-272; genus SIG644. The sequence goes on along the minus strand of CAKSNQ010000035.1, from coordinate 6,932 downwards.
GACGCGCGCCGCCGATGACAAAGCGTCGTGCCCTTCCCTATTTTACCATATTCGCGCGAAAAAAGCAAGGCTTTTTGCCACTGTTTTTTCGCGCATGCGCTCAGGAAACAAATACTCCTTGACAACCTCACGCCCGTGGTATATACTGTACTTGGTCCCCGGCGGAGGGCGCAAACCCCCGCCGCGGCAACCGGATTTTGGAATATATCGGAATCATCGGAGGGCTTTTGTATGAAGATCACCTTTCTCGGAGCCGCGCACGAGGTGACCGGCTCGTGCACCTTGCTGGAGGCATGCGGCAGAAAATTTTTGATCGACTGCGGCATGGAGCAGGGACCGGACATTTATGAAAACAGCGAATTGCCGTTTCCCCCCGCCGAGATTGATTTCGTCTTTCTGACGCACGCGCACATTGACCACTCGGGAAAACTGCCTTTGCTCACCAAAAACGGATTTTACGGAAAGGTGTACTCCACGACGGCGACGCGCGATCTGTGCGCCATCATGCTTGCCGATTCTGCCAACATCCAGCAGCTCGAGGCGGTGTGGAAGAGCCGCCGCGCCAAGCGTTCGGGCGAGGAAGGCTATACGCCGCTGTACACCATCGATGACGTGAACGCGCTGATGCAGCAATTCAGCGTGGAGGACTACGGCGGGGAAGTGACGCCGTGCCCCGGGATTTCCGCTGTTTTTTACGACGCGGGGCACCTGCTCGGCTCCTCCTCCATCCGACTGACCATCCGCGAGGGCGACGAAACGCGCACCGTGGTTTTCTCGGGCGACATCGGAACGCCCAATCGCCCGCTTCTGCGGGATCCGGTTGTGCCGACGGGTGCGGACGCGGTGGTGATTGAATCCACCTATGGCGACCGCGTGCGCGACGGACAACCCGAGGACTGGAAATATCGGTTGGCGGAGGTCATCGACGAGACGCTCGCGCGCGGCGGGAATGTGGTCATCCCCTCCTTTGCCGTAGGAAGAACGCAGGAGTTGCTTTATACCATTCGTCGCATCAAAGAAGAAAAGCTGACGAAGGCGGATTTTCCTGTGTGGCTGGACAGCCCGCTGGCAATCGAGGCGACGAATATCTACAAGGACACGCTCCGGGAGTATTTCGACGATGAGACCAACGCGCTCCTGGACCGCGGCGTTTCCCCCATCGGGTTCTCCGGATTGCACCTTGCCGTCTCCAGTGAGGAGTCCCGGCAGATGAACACGGACTTGACGCCCAAGGTCATCATTTCCGCATCGGGAATGTGCGAGGCAGGCAGAATCCGCCACCATCTCAAGTACAACCTTTGGCGTCCCGAATGTACCGTGCTGTTCGTCGGATACCAGGCGGAGGGTACGCTCGGAAGGAAACTGCTGGACGGGGCGGGATATGTCAACCTATTCGGCGAGGAGATCAAGGTCTCGGCGCACATTGAAAAGCTGGACGGCATTTCGGCGCACGCTGACCGGGAGGGGCTTCGCACTTGGCTCGAGACGATGGAGCCGCGCCCTGTCCACGTATTTGTCAACCACGGCGCGGACGGCGTGTGCGACAGCTTTGCCGGATATGTCAAGGAAACGCTTGGAGTGGACGCAACGGCGCCGTACAACGGGGACGCGTATGATCTTTTGTCCATGTCGCAGGTGGCGGCGGGCGGACGCAAAAAGGTCAGCCGCGCTGTTTCCGACCGGCGGCGGAGCAATTCGGCGGTCTGGTCACGTCTTTACGCCGCGGGCGTCCGCCTGATGGCGTTGATCGAGCGGAGCCGCACCTGCAAGAGCCGCGATCTGGTGGCGCTGACCAATCGGATTACGGCGCTGTGTGACAAGCACGAAAAGCAGCTGCGATACAAAAAGTGAGCCAAGATTTTGTGGGGAAGTCTGTTTCCCGCAGTACGGAACAAAACACAGGGGGGAGGCGGCAGAGCGCGATGATCTATACGGCGTTGACGAACAAGGCGATGCGGTTTGCGTATGCCGCGCACCACGGACAGTGCGACAAAAACGGGATTCCATACATTTTTCACCCGTATCATCTGGCGGAGCAGATGCCGGATGAGGTGACGACCTGCGTGGCGCTCCTGCACGATGTCGCGGAGGATACCGCGGTGTCGTGGGAGGTGCTGGAGCGGGAGTTTCCGCCGCGGGTGGTCGGGGCGTTGCGGCTTCTGACTCACGCGCCGACCGACGATTATTTCGCATACATCCGCGCACTCGCGGTCGATCCCGTGGCGCGCACGGTCAAGCGGGCGGATCTCTTGCACAATCTGGATGAGAGCCGTTACGCGGGGAGGCGGAAGCCGGCACGGGACGTGCTTGCCCGCCGGAGAGAGAAGTACAAAGAGGCGCTGAGAATGCTCGATGCGGTATCCGCGCCCGATCAATCATCATAAAAGACAGGCGGGCGGAAGGATCATCAAAGGTCTTTCCGCCCGTCGCGGATAGGAAAATGGTAAAAAAATTATTCATATAGACAAGGAAAAATGCAACGGTTGCGGCGCCTGCACCACGGCGTGTCACGAGGGCGCGATCGCGATGATCGACGGCAAGGCAATCCTGATGCGGGAGGACGACTGCGACGCCTTCGGAGATTGCCTGCCCGCTTGCCCGGCGGAGGCGATTTCGCTTGTCGAGCGGGAAGCGGCGCATATGACGAACAGGCGGTGCCGGGAAACAAGCGCCGCGAGGCGCAGAAAAGGGTGACGGCAGGCGTGCCGCACGGTTGCCCGGGGCAGCGGCTTCGCCGCTTTGCGCATCCCGGGGCGGAAGCGACGGCGGCGCGGCGTTCAGGCGCTCAAAAACAGCGGCAAGCCGATTCCGTGGCGCGTGGTCGTGATCTCCACGGACGGGAAAATTTTGCAGGACTGACCCGCGTGTCCGTGGTGCCGAGGACTCTTAAAAGCAAAACAAAAGCCCCGCGACAGAACTTTCGACTCTGTTGCAGGGGCTTTTTTTGCCGTTTTGTGTTTTTACTTTCCGTTTTTCGCTCCGGTCATTCGCAGTATCCGACGATGATGCGGACAAGCATGTCGTTGAGCAGCTCCACGTGAATTTCCTCCACGTCGGGCATTTCGTGTGGTTCGCCCACGCCGCTGTGGTCGGTCAGAAACGTGTAGGTTCCGCCCGTCAGCGCGGCATAGGTGCGGAACAGCACCTGGCAGGTCGTATTCACGCCGCTGGAGGCAACGGGAATGATGCGGATGCCCCGCTCTGCCGCTTTCGCGATGGTTTCGGACAGCGAGCGGATGACCTCCGGGTTCTCGTGGGGCGGCGCATCCAGCACCAGAATCATGATCTTGATGTGGCTGTCGTTCCAGCCGTGGTCGAGGTTGATGCCGTTGGCAAGAGCGGTATGGACTGCCTCGGGATAGTCACCGCCGCCGTCGGCGCTTTGTGCCCGCAGATTGGCGAGGGCAGTATCCACGTCGGAAAAGGCGAAATAGCGCACCACATACTCGTCGCCCTCGTCGCGGTAGAAGTTCAGCGCCGTGCGCACGGGCAGTTGCGACTGCGCCGACACGCGTCCGATCACGTCCTCCAGCTCCGCCTTGAGGTATTCAAGCTCATCCGCCATCGAGCCGGTGGTGTCGATCGTGAACATCAGGTCGATGCCCGTCGGAACCTTACCGGCGGCGGAGGGGAGGGAAACCTCCAGCGTCCCGGCGGCAACGGCGTCCGTGAACGTTTTTCCGCTGACGGTTGTCGTCTGACCCTTGGTATCGGTCACTTCCACGCGCGCCGGAACATCCGATTGCGTGGAGGGCGCGAGATTCCAGAACAGGTAGGCGTTGCCCTTGTTGTCGCTGACGGCGCGCCACAGAACCGCGTCGTTCTCGCCGTACAGCACGACCCCGGCGAGGGAAACGGGCGAGCCATCGGCGGTCAGCCGGACGTGCAGGCGGTGGGCGGCACACATTGACCAGCGCGCGGCAATGTCATACCAACCGTTGTCCTGCGCGTTGAGGCGGCTCAGGAAAAATTCCCAGTGGTCGTTGTCGCGCCATTCCGAGCCGGTGAGGACGCCAGGGCGATATTCGATTTCGGTCTGCTGACCGACAATGCCACCGATGCCGGACCCGCCGAAAGAATCGGGAGCGCCGGGAGAGACGAGATCGACGTCCCCGGCGGCGACGTCGCCGGGGACGTCGCCGTCATAATCCCCGTAGCCCTTGGACGGAACTTCGTTTTTGTCGGCATCCGGCGAGCGTGTGGCGCAGGACGCAAGCGATGCAATCATCAGGCAGAACACCAGGAAAAGGGCGAAAACGGAATGTAGCTTCTTGATTTTCATAGGTCAACCTCCGTAGGATTCTTTGCTTGTACCTGTAAGACGCATGTCGACGGAAAATGTTCCGCGCTCCGGAAAATTTTATCAAAAAAAGGGTGTTAAAAAATTCAATGAACTTTTTAACACCCCGACGAGGGTCCCGGCGGCACAGCACCGTCGTTTTGCCGCCAAAAGGTTGAAAATCCAAGAATACGGGGGCAAGACGACCAAGATCGCGCAAAAATATCGGAATCCCGATCGGCATTTTGAAAGGGGCTGTTAAAAACTTTAACAGCCCCGGGGAGGTTCGGACTTGTGTCCGGGAATCATCAGTTTGCAGAGGCACGCTCGTATTCGCGCATGACCTTCTCCAGCGCCGTCTTGAAAGCAGATTCTGCCTTCTGGTAGTAGGTGGAGTAGGTTGCATCGCCAACCTGCAGACGGTCGCCGAGAGATGCGAACGGGCCGCCCGTGGTGCCGTCGATGGTGACGGTCATCGAGTTGGAATGAACATAACCAAAGTCGAAGTACAGGTGGTCACGGATGATGTCCAGCATTTCCTTGGACTCGTTATCCGTGGTGGAACGTCCCTTGAGCACCTTGTCATAGTAGGTGGGGATGACGCTGTACTTGCTCTCCGCGCTCAGCGCATCCAGAACGGTGCCGACCATTTCGGGGTCGTAGGTCTGAGCGGGGATGCAGAAGATGGAGTGACCGTCAAACGAGTGCGCCAGGTAATTCTCCTGGAGGTCATCGTACTTGGGGAAGGGCAGAATACCGAACTCGGTGTCCATGCTGCGAAGCGAGGATGCGTTATCCAGCGTGCTGGTCAGGAACAGCGCCTGGTTGTTCTTGAACATAGTAAGGATACCGCTGTAATCTCCGTCACCACCGGGAGGGTTCTTGTAGAAGTAGGTGCCATCTTCCTGGTATATAAAGTGGTACAGGTTGGCATAAAGATCCTCCAGCTTTTCGCTGTAAAGGTTCAGAACGTAGCCGCCGTAGTCGTCGCGGGCAGCCACGGGGCAACCGGAGGTCGTTACCATCGTACGCAGGGCGTGGCGGTTCATCAGCAGTCCGTATGTATCGAATTCGTCGCGTGCGTCGTTACCGTTGTCGACGTAGATGCCGTTGACGATGTCCTCAAAGGTTTCCAGCGTCCAGTCGCCGTCGCGGACGATCTGATACAGGTCGGTCAGTCCGTTGTCCTGCGCCATCTGCTTGTTGAAGAAGATGCCGTACAGACCCTCCCACATGGTCAGCGAGTAGTCGCCGTCCACGAAGAAGAGGCAGTCATAAACGGTATTGTTCTCCACGAAGCTCTGCGACCACCATGCGGCGTCCTTTTTGAGGGAGTCGACGTTGTGGAGGTTGTAGAACTCGCCGCTGGCTGCGAGGTCGGAGATGTAGGCAAGGTAGCCTGCGACGATCTGATAGTCGTCGTTACCGGACTTATTGGCGTTGATAACGGCGGTCTTGAAGTTGTCACGCGAGGACCACACACCGTCAATATCGTGATGCTCCAGCGTCACGCCGAGCCACTCCTCCACGCGGGAGTTGCGGTTGAACACAGCCGCCTCCATGGTGTCGGCGGAATCCTCCTCTGCCCAGATCTCGTACAGCTTGTCGGTACGGCAGAGAACCGTGATGGCCTCATCGTTGAAATCCTTCTTCGGCAGGGTTGCCAGATAGTCGATATCCTCGTCGGGGTTATCGGGATTATCCGGATTATCCGGGGTATTCGGATTGTCCGGATTGTCCGGGTTATCCGGTGTGCTGGGCGTGCAGGCGCACAATACGGTGAGAACCATAAGGATCGCCAGCAGGCAACACAAGAGCTTGGGCATGAGTTTCATGTGCTTTCTCCTTCTTCAGTACAGATAGGGGCATCGAACGACACTCCAGTGTGTTCACATTGTAGCACATTCTTCCGATATTGTCAAGGGATTTTTTGTATTTATTCGCCAAAAATATCCGGAATATTTGTGCAGGGTGGGGAAGTGGACGAAGAAAGACTGTTTCTGCGTGCCCTCTTCAAAATTTTTGTTGTTTTTCTTTTCAAAGTTTTCGCCGCTCTCCTCAAAGGTTCAGCTATCTCACTTTTTTAAGTTTTCGCCCGCCTTTTTCAAAAGGCGGCGCAGTGGAGGGCGCGTAGCCCTCCTCGCGATCCGCAGAGCGCGAAACTTCTCTCGGCATTTTCTTTTTTGATAGCTTTTTTCTTTTGTGCCTCTGGTCTCAAAAGAAAAAAGCGGCTGGAAGTGCTGAAGGTGCAAGGGATAGCAGGTATTTTGTGCTGGTGGCTGGTATGTACTTTTAGTTGAAGTCCCAGTGCCGGATGTGGGGGAAGAACCGGCTCAAGCGCCGCCGGTTGCTCCCCCCACGCCCTCCATTCCCCGGCTGGATGCGCGTCGCGCCGCAACGACGCGGCGCTTTGGCGCATAGGGGAGGATGCGGCAGCGCCGCAACCCCTCCCCATACCCCTCCCGGGGTTCGCTGAAATATGTGAAAGGCGGGCGAGGGGAAACTCCCGGCGAGTTTCCCCTCGCCGTTTGGGACAGCTCTGAAAGGAATTTCGGCGCACAGCCAAGGAAGTGGGAGGAGGCGGAGGGAGAAAACTTCGGCGTTTGAGATGGTTTCTCCCTCCGCAAAGACGGCTGAAGAGTATTGCTTTTGC
>CAKSNQ010000034.1 GCA_934476315.1 uncultured Eubacteriales bacterium | reverse complement strand
AAAAGCCTCTTTGGAACCACCCGCTTAGCGGGTGGTTTTCGTGAGAACTCCTCCTTCGTCGGAGTTCTCTATACAATAAAAGCACATGGGCTGTCGCTTTGGCGACAGCCCATGTGTGATTTTGAAATTTCGGACAGACGGGCGGGATGAATCCCGGGAGCTCCGCCGTGCCCGATGCCCCCGCCGCACTTCCTCCATTCCGCGGTTGCCGACAGTGGAAAACCGAAAAATACAAGGAATGAGGGAAAATTCAAAAAAGAATCCTTGCAAAAGATGGGAAAATGAGATATAATAGGCACAGAGCCTCGCTCCGCGAGCCACGGCGCTCCGCGCCCACCGCACATTCGTGCGGCTGTGCCGTTGAAAGGCGGCGCTCCAATGCCCTTGCAAGCAAGCATTTCCGCTTGCGTTAGAATAGGCACAGAGCCTCGCTCCGCGAGCCACGGCGCTCCGCGCCCGCCCGTGTGACGACAACCGCGGCACGGCGCAAAAATAAACTACTTGTCAATGCTTTGTCCCTGTATCGGGCTTACCCGGGAAAGTTGAGGGTTTATTTCCCCAACCGTGCACTCTGCTGTTTCGTGACGGCGGTTTGCTGCGTGCGCTTGCCCCACTTTGCAAGAAAGGATGCTTTCGCCCCGGCGAAAGTCATGGTTATAAATATGCAAGACCCATCTGTGAGAACGGAGGAACCCGCGCCGACGGAGTATTTTGTCGCGCCGGGAGTGACCTTGACCGTCTGCCCGACTGCGCGCTTCAAAGTCGGGTATTTTTCGCTTTATATGACCGTCCCGCTGAATAGGGAACAGGCGCCCGCCTACTCCCTGATGCTGTCGGTTCTGCAACGCGGGACGGAGCGGTTTCCCGATATGGCGTGCCTGAATCGTCGGCTGGACACGCTCTACGCGACGGCATATCACCCCTATAACTGCGCGCTCGGCGAGAGCCAGTGCATCGGCTTCCGCGCGGATATTCTGGAGCAGGAATGCGTGCCGGAGGACATCAACCTCCTTTACGGTACGCTGGAGATCATGACCCAGATGCTGTTCCATCCGCTGACGGACGAGGACGGGCTGCTCGCTGAAAAATATCTCTGTTCAGAAAAGCAAAATACCGTCGATGCCATCCGTTCGCTTGCCAATCAGCCGGGTGTTTATGCCTCGGTTTGTTTTTCGGAGAAGTTCTATGAGGACGAGCAGCGGGGACATTTGCTGTGCGGAACCGAGGAGCAGGTCATGGCGGAAACGCGGGAGCACCTCACCGCGCTTTGGCGCTCGCTTTCACAAAATGCTCCGATCCGATGCTTCTACGTCGGTCAGCTCCCACCGCAAACTGTGGTGCACCTGCTTCGCGACCACCTGTCCGGAGAACGCGCGTGGAGGCAGGAGCTACTGAACCGCGACTGCGAAAACGGCTGTCCCAGCCGACTTCCGCCGCCGATTCTGCCGCGCGGACCCCTGGCAAAGGTTGAGCAGTGCATGGACGCAGGGCAGAGCCACCTGATTTTGGGTATTCACACGGGAATCACGGTGGGTATGCCCGGATTTTACGCCATGATGCTGTGCCACGAAATTCTGGGAAGCTCTCCCGTTTCCCGCCTGTTTGTGTATGTGAGAGAGCAGGGAGGGCTATGCTATTCCTGTTCCTCGGATTATGCGATTGATTGCGGCGACATCATCATCCGATGCGCAGTGCACGCCAGCCGCAGGGAGGCGGTTCAGGAAGCGATTCTCGCCCAGCTCTCCGCGCTGAAGAACGGAGAATTTACCGAGGCGGAATGGCGTGCCGCCCAAAAGTCGCTGGACGGAAGCTATCGCCGAATTACAGATTCGACCAAGATGCTGACCGGCTTTTACGAGTTGCGGAAGCATTTTGGACTTGACGAAACGATTTCCGCGTGCCGCCGACGCCTTTCGGAGGTGACGCGCGAGGAAGTGATTGCCGCGGCGCAAAAGCTGGAGCCGTCGATGATCTACTTCATGCGCGGAACGGCGACACTCTCCGGCGATGAGACAACGGACGACGGGAACTTCGAGAACCGCGCTGAGTGCGAGAACGATGAAGACGGAGGTCTTTACGATGCCTGACATTCAAATCGAGGCGCGCGACATTCTCTGCGGCGACCGAACCGTCACCCGCCACAGCGTTCCGATGCTACGGGAGCGCTACGATACCGTAACGCACGAGAGCGGGTTGAAGGTCGCGGTGTTCCCCAAGCGCGCGGCAAGCGGCTGTGCCATGCTGTCGGTCCGTTTCGGCGCTCAGGACAGTTGCTTTGCATTGCCGACCGGGGAATACCAAACCCCGCGCGGCGTGGCGCATTTTCTGGAGCATAAATTGTTCACGGGCGAGGACGGACACGACGTCAACGAGAAATTTTCCGACATCGGCGCCGAGTCCAACGCGTGGACGGATCACGAAAAAACGGTGTATCTGTTTGAATCTGCGGAGAATTTTCCGCAGGCGCTCGCGCTCCTTTTGGATTTTGTGACACATCCGTATTTCACGGAGGAGGGCATCCGCCGCGAGCGGGGAATCATCGATGAAGAAATCCGCGCCGGGCTGGATGACGCGTGGGAGGCGCTCTACGAGGGCGGCATGCGTGCCATGTACGCGGCACATCCCGTGCGCTACCGCATCTGCGGTTCATCCGCGACTATCGCCAAAATCACGCCGCAATGTCTGTACGATTCCTACTACGCGTTTTACCGTCCGGAGAATATGACGCTGACGGTCTGTGCGGAGATGGAGACGGAACAGGTGCTTGCCGTTTGCGATCGAGTCCTCCGGGGCTGGAACGAACGGTGCGCCGCACACATGGCGGGGACCCACCGACAGTACCGGGAGCGCCCGGAGGTGGTACATCGCCGCCTTACATGCTACGCACCGGTGGCAAAGCCGCTGTTTCAGATCGGGTTCAAGGACACCGACATCCCACAGAACCCGCAGGAGCGGTTGCGTCGGGAAACGGCGATGAACCTGGTCAGCGAGATCGCATTTTCACGGGCAGGGGACTTTTACAGCCGCCTGTTCGAGCGCGGAATGATCACACCGGGCTATTCCTACGGCTACTCCGTGACCTCGCAGTTCGCCTATCACGCGGTGACGGGAGAGTGCGATTGCCCGGAGCAGGTGCTGGAGGCGTATTTCCGGGCGCTGGAGCGGCTGGACAGCGGGGGAATCCCCGAAGAAGACCTGGAGCGTAGCCGCCGCGTGCTGTATGCGGACTTCGTGTCGGACCTGGATTTCCCGGAGGACATCGCCGAGCTTTTGGTGGAGGCTCAGCATAATGGGTACCCGCTGTTCGAACCGCTTCATGCCATCCGCACGATCGGGCGCGGGGAGATCGCGGCGCTTCTGCATACCATGCGCAACACGGCGGCGACCGCGCTGACCGTTGTACAGAATAAAAAAGAGCAAGGAGAGGACACAAATGAACTTGGTTGACATTTCTTTCCCGGGACTGGGAATCGAGACTTTTACCGTCAATAAGGTGGCGTTCACCGTCTTTGGCGTGGAGATCCGCTGGTACGGGATCCTTATCACACTCGGCATGGTCTTGGCGTTTCTCTACGCCGCGTACCGGAGTCGCAAAGAGGGCTTTGTCCTTGACAACGTGCTGGATTTGTGCCTGTACGGGATCATTTTCGGCGTCATCAGCGCAAGACTGTATTACGTTGTCATGAAATGGAACAGCTTCGTGCTCCCGGGTCGCGGATTTTTCGAGAACCTGCGCGACATCGTGGACATCCGCAGCGGCGGACTTGCCATCTACGGCGGCATTATCGGGGGAATTATCACCATTTTGGTCTATTGCAGAGTCAAAAAGAAAAATTTCCTCCGCGCCTGTGATATGGTCGCCCCGGGCGTTATGGTGGCGCAGGCGCTCGGACGTTGGGGAAATTTCTTCAACGGCGAGGCGCACGGCGGCATCGTTTCCGAGGGACACCCGTTGTACTTTTTGCGCATGGGGCTGTTCCCGAACGACCTGAATACGCCGGAGATGGCGTTTGTCCACCCGACGTTTCTGTACGAATCGGCATGGAATCTGCTGGGCTTTGCGCTGATCGGCTTTGTGCTGTACCCGCGCAAAAAATTCAACGGACAGATCATCTCGGCGTACCTTGCGTGGTACGGCTTCGGGCGGATGTTCATTGAGGGACTGCGCACCGATAGCCTGTACCTGCCGGGAACGAGCATCCGCGTTTCCCAACTCGTCGGATTTTTGTGCTTTGCCGTGTTCGGCGCACTGTTCGTGGTGGGACTGGTCAGAGCCCACCGCCAGAGCAAACAGGGAACGTATGTTCCGGTCTTTGCGGAAGCCGACGGCACTGCCGCCGCGCCTGCCGGAGAGCATGCGCCTGAGACGAACGAGGAGCCGCAGACGACCTCCGATGCAACTGCCGAACCTGCAGACCCGGAGAAAGCAACGCAAGTGCCGCAGGAGACGGAGGACGGAAACGATGGCGAACATCATTGACGGAAAGGGAATTGCGGCGCAGATTCGCGCAGAGTTGAAGCGGGAAACCGCGGATTTTCTCGCCGCACACGGAGTACAGCCCTGCCTTGCGGTGGTGCTCGTCGGAGATGATCCCGCATCGCAGGTCTACGTAAGAAATAAAGGCCGCGCCTGCGAGGAGATCGGCTTTCGCTCGGAGCAGATTGTCCTGCCTGCCACCGTGCCGCAAAGCGAGCTGGATGCGGTGATTGATCGATTGAACGCCGACCCGACCGTGCACGGAATCCTGGTTCAACTCCCGCTCCCCGCAGGACTGGACGAGCGCCGGGTACTCCTTCGCATCGACCCGTGCAAGGACGTGGACGCGTTTCACCCGTATAATATCGGGCTTTTGTCGCTGGGACAGGCAAAGATTCTGCCGTGTACGCCCGCAGGCGTCATGGAATTGCTCCGCCGCTCCCAAATTGAGATCGTGGGGCGGGAATGCGTCGTCGTCGGACGCTCCGACATCGTGGGAAAGCCCATGGCGCAACTGCTCCTTGGGGCGAACGGAACCGTGACCGTGTGTCACAGCCGTACCCGCAATCTCGCCGAGGTGACGCGTCGGGCAGATATTCTCGTTGCCGCCATCGGGCGGGCGGACTTCTTCACCGCGGAAATGGTCAAACCGGGCGCGGTCGTCATCGACGTCGGAATCAACCGCGGCGCGGACGGAAAATTGCACGGAGACGTGAATTTTTCGTCGGTCGAGCCGGTGGCGTCCTACATCACGCCCGTGCCGGGAGGCGTCGGTCCCATGACGATCGCCATGCTGATGCGCAATACCCTGCGGGCGGCAGAGGAGCAGATTTGCTCCCGCTGACTACCGCGTGCCGCGGTTTTTTCCATCACGAAAAGAAACTTCCGCACGGGAGGTCCGTGGATGAAATATAATGAGAATACAGCCGCCATAGAGCTTTCGGTGCGCGAGCTGTGCGCCCTGACACTGGGGGCGGGAGATCTGGAGTACGGCGGCGGACGGGCGCTGTTTGAGCGCGGACGCGTCGGCGCGCAGATTCATCGCCGATGGCAGGAGGACAAAGCCAAAGAGTACGGCATGCAGTATCGCCCGGAGGTCCCGCTCCATCACGCCTGCCGTTACGGGGAGCTGACATACAGCGTCAGCGGACGCGCCGATGCCGTGCGGCTGGATCATGACGGACTGTATACCGTCGAGGAGATCAAGTCGATGGGCGGGCGCGCGTTTCATTCCCCCGTGCCTGAGAGCTACATGGCACAGCTTCGCATCTACGCGTATTTTCTTTGCTGTGCCAAGCAACTGCCCAGGGTGCGGATGTCGCTCGTCTGCGTCAGCATCTCGGATGAACGCACCCGCGAGCGCACGAGCGAGGCGTCGGTGGAGGAGCTGAGGGAATTTTACCTCGGACTTTTGCAAAAGCTCGCTCCGAGAGCGAAATTGATTGCGGAGCATACCTTGACCCACCTGCCCGCCATTGCCCATATGGTCTTTCCATACCGGGACATGCGCCCGGGACAGGAGGACATGATCCGTGCCGTCCACCGCGCCGTGCGGGGCGGCGAACGACTGTTCATCCAGGCGCCGACGGGCATCGGGAAAACGGTCTCCACTCTCTACCCGGCACTTCGGGCGCGCGGCGAGGGACGTTGTGATCGTGTCTTTTACCTGACCGCCAAAGCAAGCACACGGCGGGAGGCGGTTGAAGCCGTTCGACGTATGGTCGCGTGCGGTGCACCGATCCGCGCGGTCGTCCTGACGGCGCGGGAGCATATCTGCCCGTGCGCACCGACAGGGACGGGGGGCGGCGCCTCGCTTTCCACGCATTGTAACAGCGTGGAGTGCGCATACGCGGCGGGCTACTATGACCGCGTGTGGGGCGCGCTTGAGAAATTGCTCACCGGCGGCAACGGCTATAACCGCACACGCCTGCTTGAAGTTGCCGGGCACCATAGCGTCTGCCCGTACGAGCTGTCGCTGGACGTCTCCGAGTTTTGCGACGTCATCATCGGTGACTATAACTACGTCTTTGACCCGATGGTCTACCTGCGCCGCTATTTTTTCCCCGACGCACCGGCGCGGGGAAAAAATGTTTTCCTCATCGACGAGGCGCATAACCTTCCCGATCGCGCACGGGACATGTACTCCGCAACACTGGAATGTCGGACGCTGGAGCGGGTCTACGCCCGGGTGGATCGGCGGGACAAAACTTTGAATGAGGCGCTGGAGACACTTATCCGCGCCATGCGGAGACTGCGCCGCATGTGCCGGGACACGCTGACAACGGACGAGGCGGGAAGGGAATACGGTTTTTGCCTGACGCACGCCATGCCGGACGAGTGGAACGAAAAATTGCGATGGTTTGCCGACCAGGCGAGCGGCTGGCTTCGCGCGCACCGCGAGGAGGACGTCGCCCCGCAGGTCTCCGACCTGCTCCGTGTTCTGCGGGAATATTTCTGTATTCTGGAGCTGTATGACGAGCACTACTCCACCTGCGTGGAGATTGCGCGGGGAGAACTCCGGGTCAAGCTGTTTTGTATGGACCCCTCGGAGCTTTTGGATCAGATGATGCATCGGGCGGTCAGTACGGTTCTGTTCTCGGCGACCCTGACGCCGCTGTCCTACTTTGCCGACGTGCTGGGCGGCGGCAGTGCGGCAGATCGACTGTCGCTCCCCTCGCCGTTCAATCGGGAAAACCTGGGGCTGTTTATCGTCGATAAAATCAGCACACGCTATGAGAACCGCGAGGACTCCGCCCGCGTGATCGCGTCCTGCATCGCCGCAACGGTCGCGCCCAAAAAGGGGAATTACATCGTGTATTTTCCCTCCTACGCCTATATGGAACTTGTCTATCGGCAGTTTTGCGCCCGATACCCACACGTGCGTACCGTCCTGCAAAAGAAGGGCATGCGCACAGCGGAAAAGGAAACGTTCCTCGACGCGTTCCCCGCGGATACCGGGGTGCTTCGCGTCGGCTTCTGTGTGCTGGGCGGCTCGTTTTCCGAGGGCGTCGACCTTCCCGGCTCCCGCCTGATCGGGTCGGTAATTGTCGGAGTCGGCTTGCCCGGAATTTCCAATGAGCTGAACGTGTTGCAGGAATATTACCAGGATCGCCTCGAGCACGGGTATGAATATGTGTACCTCTACCCGGGAATGAATCACGTCCTCCAGGCGGCAGGACGGGTCATCCGTCGCGAGGACGACCGCGGCGTAGTCGTTCTGATTGATGATCGGTACGCCACTCCCGTCTACCGTGGGCTCTTCCCTGGGCATTGGCTGCATGCCAAATATGCAGGAAATGCGAACGAACTTGCAGAATCTGTGCGAAAATTCTGGGGAAAATCGTGAAATCAAACGGATTTTAAGAAAAATATTGAAAATTGAGGAAAAGACTCTTGCAATTTTGAAAAAAGCATGGTATAATGAGCAAGGTTCGTGGCGTGCCGGAACCCCCGGACGACCGTTGAAATTGAACTTTTCTGCCGCGGCGGATGCGCATTGTACCGTTGACCTCACCGATGTTGCGGTTTCCTTTTCCAAATTGAATGAAAATTAAAAAAGAGAGGAACTATTCATGAAACGTATCTCTGTAAAACAACTTTTCCGCGAGGCACAGACGTTCGGCGGGCAAAGTATCACGGTTGCCGGCTGGGCGAGAACCATCCGCGCCTCCAACGCATTCGGGTTCATCGAGCTGAATGACGGAAGTACGCTGAAAAACCTTCAGGTCGTGATTGAGGCGGAAAAGCTGGAAAATTACAAAGAGATCGCCAAGCAGAACGTGGGTGCCGCTTTTGTGGTCCGCGGGATCTTCACGCTGACGCCGGAGGCAAAGCAACCCTTTGAGCTGAAAGCCACCGAGGTCGAGGTGGAGGGAACCTCCACGCCGGACTACCCGCTTCAGAAAAAGCGCCACACCTTTGAATATCTGAGAACGATTGCCCACCTGCGCCCGCGTGCCAACACGTTCAACGCCGTGTTTCGTGTCCGTTCGGTGGCGGCGTTCGCCATTCACCGCTTCTTCCAGGAGCGCGGGTTCGTCTACGTCAACACCCCGCTGATTACCGGCTCCGACTGCGAGGGCGCGGGTGAGATGTTCCAGGTGACGACCCTTCCGCTGGAGGACGTCCCCAAGACGGCGGACGGCGCGGTGGATTACACGCAGGATTTCTTCGGCAAAAAAACGGGGCTGACCGTTTCCGGACAGCTCAACGCCGAGACCTTCGCCATGGCGTACGCCAATGTTTATACGTTCGGTCCGACGTTCCGCGCCGAGCGTTCCAATACCCAGCGCCACGCGGCGGAGTTCTGGATGGTGGAACCGGAGATGGCGTTTGCCGACCTGACCGACTATATGGACACCGCCGAGGATATGATCAAGTACGTGTTGCGCTATGTCATGCAGGAATGTCCCACCGAGATGGAATTTTTCAACCAGTACGTGGATAACACGCTTCTTGCACGCCTGAACGCCTTGGTGGACGCCGACTTCGGACGGGTGAGCTACACGGATGCAATCCGCCTGCTGGAGGAATCCGGACATGAGTTTGAATATAAGGTCTTCTGGGGCATGGATATGCAGACCGAGCACGAGCGCTACCTGACCGAGCAGATCTTCAAGAAGCCGGTGTTTGTGACCGACTATCCCAAGGAGATCAAGGCGTTCTATATGCGCCGCAACGACGACGGAAAGACTGTTGCCGCGGCGGATATGCTGGTGCCCGGCGTGGGCGAGATGATCGGCGGCTCCCAGCGCGAGGAGCGCCTGGATGTGCTGATGGACGCCATCCACACGTTCGGACTGCGCCCGGAGGATTATTCGTGGTATATTGAGCTGCGCAAGTTCGGCGGCACACGGCACGCCGGCTTCGGACTTGGCTTTGAGCGCCTGATTATGTACATCACGGGAATGTCCAACATCCGTGACGTCGAGGCATTCCCCCGTACGACGGGAAGCGCAGAGTTTTAATTCACAGCGGGGCGGGGTGCCGCCCTGCAATTTTGAGGAAGAGGTTTTGGCATGAACTACGCACAGATGGGGAGAGACGAGCAGATGCGCGTCCTCGGCGAATTGAAAAAACAATATGAACAGGTCAAGTCCCGCGGACTTTCGCTGGATTTGTCCCGCGGAAAGCCCAGCCGGGAACAGCTCTCTTTGTCTGACGGCATCCTGACATGCCTGACACCGCAGGATTGCGTGGGTGAGGGCGGATTTGATTACCGGAGCTATGGCTTGCTCAGCGGCATCCCCGAAATGAAAAAGCTGTTCTCCGACCTGTACGGGATTCCCGCCTCGCATATCGTCGTCGGCGGCGACTCGTCGCTGAACCTGATGTATGATACCGTTGCCCGTGCCATGCTGTACGGCGTGGTAGGGAGCGAGCGCCCGTGGTGCCGCGAGGGAAAAATCAAGTTTTTGTGCCCGTCCCCCGGGTATGACCGCCACTTCGCCGTGACGGAATCTCTTGGAGTGGAGCTGATTACCGTTCCTATGACGTCCGCGGGACCCGATATGGACACGGTGGAGGCGTTGGTCGCGGCAGACGCGTCGATCAAGGGCATTTGGTGCGTCCCCAAGTACTCCAACCCGGACGGCTACACCTATTCCGACGAGACCGTCGATCGGCTGGCACGCATGAAGACGGCGGCGCCGGATTTCCGCATTATGTGGGATAACGCGTACGCCCTCCATCATTTCTACCCGGATGCCCCCGACGTGCTGGCGGATATTTTTGCGTGTGCGGAAAAGTATGGCAACGAGGATCGCGTGTTCTATTTCGCCTCCACCTCCAAGATTACCTATCCCGGCGCGGGCGTGGCGTTCTTTGCAGCGTCCGAGCGAAATCTTGCTCAGATTCTGCCCATTATGGGAATTCAGACCATCGGCTACGATAAGATCAATCAGATGCGCCATGTCCGCTTCTTCGGAAGCGCAGACGCGGTGAGGGAACATATGCGGAAGCACGCCGCCCTGCTTCGTCCCCGCTTTGAGCGGGTCGAGCAGATCCTGACCGAGGACCTCGAGGAGACGGGCGTCGCCCGTTGGACGCATCCGCGAGGCGGATATTTCGTCAGCTTCTTCGCACCGGACGGCTGTGCCAAACGAATCTACGCGCTCTGCCGCGCGGCAGGGGTCGTGCTGACGGGCGCCGGGGCAACCTACCCGCACGGCGTTGACCCGCACGACAGCAATATCCGGATCGCACCCACCCTGCCGACCATCGACAAAATGGAGGAATCCATGCATGTCCTGACCCTCTGCACCAAGATTGCGGCGCTGGAGAAGCTGCTCGGCATTTGAATTTCATCACATCTGATATGGGGCTGTGAAAAAACTTTTCAAGTTTTTTCACAGCCCCTTTTGTCATTGTTACTGACATCGGGAAGATGAAAATACAATGCGGACAAGGACAACCTGACGGGACTCCCGACAGGCTTTTTTGAAAATGATAAAAATGGGTTGACAAATCGAAAATATATGGTACAATGTGCATGGTTTGCTCTTGCAATCGATTTTTTGGTGCACGCGGGGAATCTCGCGCACCGTTGCGGAATTTGAGAGGGAACGCTTATGAAACGGTATAAAACCGACGCTTGGGCGCGCACACGCCTGATGTTTATTATCGAGGCGGCGCTGGAATATTTCTTCACCATCATGATCGGCGGCGCCTATCTTGCCAACCTGACCGCCGCGATCGGAATGTCCGATGCGCTGACGGGCATCCTTTCCTCCATCGTCGCGCTAGGATCGACGTTCCAGCTCTCGGCACTTCTGCTCGCAAATCGCCTTCCGGTCAAGCGCTGGGTCACATGCTTACATATCCTCAACCAGCTCAGCTTCACCATGCTGTACCTGGTCCCCGGCATTCCCGTGTCCGGCACCGTCAAAACCATCGTTTTTGTGGTGCTTTTGCTCATGGGCTACGGCATCAGTAACGTTCTCCATTCGCCTAAGATTAACTGGCTGATGAGCGCAGTGGAGGACGATCATCGGGGGCGCTTTACCGCGACCAAGGAGATTGTCTCGCTGATCAGCGGCATGGTTTTCTCCTACGCGATGGGCGCTGTGACGGATTACTACGAGGCGCAGGGAAATATCCGTGGCTCCTTTGTGGTTGGTGCGATCACCCTGCTTGTCCTGACCGTGCTCCATACCGTCACCTTGCTTCTTTCCCGCGAGCGCCCCGCGCCTCCGGTGAAACAACACACTGACGCATGGGCGAACGCCAAGGCGCTACTCGGGAGCGCTTCCGTGCGCCGCGTCCTGCTTCTCGCCGTGCTCTATTCCGTGTCGTATTACGCGGCGGTTCCTTTTTACGGAACATGGCAACGCGGAGAGCTTGGCTTTTCCATGACGTTCATTACATTGCTGTCCGTAATCTATGCAATCGTGCGCAGTGTCGTCTCGCCCTTTCTCGGACGGTACGCCGATAAAACATCGTTCTTTTCCATGCTCCGCATCTGCTACCTGGTGCTGATCGTCGGCTTCGCAGTCAACGTTTTTGTCCTGCCGGAAAACGGGCACATTCTCTATACCGTTTACTACGCGCTGAGCGCGATCGCCCTGGGCGGAATCAACAGCGGCGCGCTTAACCTGGTGTACGGCGTGGTGGAGCCATCCCAGCGGATGTGCGCTTACGCCCTCCAGCAGGCGCTGGCGGGAATCGCCGGATTTTTGACCACGGCGGCGGTCAGCCCGCTGGTCAGCCTGATTCAAAAGAACGGCAACAGCCTGTTTGGAATCCCGGTCTACGCACAGCAGGTGGTCTCGCTCATCGCCGCGCTGTTGCTCATTCCCGTGTTCCTGCTCTGCAAACCGGTCCGCAAGGATAAAAAGATGGACGGAGCGCCGTCGGAGATGCCTTGCGAGGAAGAATTGAAGAATTAATTTTCACATCCCGGGAGACACCCGAATCAATGCGCTTTGCCCCACAACAATCGCTTTTCACACTCAATAATAAGGGAAAGGATGCTTTTGCTGACGCAAAGGTCAAAGTTTTCACATGAAACAGTATAATATTCTGGATTACGGCGCGCGCGCGGACGGAAATCTCCATACCGTGTCCATCCAGTCGGCAATCGACGATTGCTTTCGAAACGGCGGCGGGGAGGTCGTCGTTCCCGCGGGAACTTACCGTACGGGGACTATCCGACTGCGCTCGCATATGACACTGCGCCTTCTCCCGGGCGCCGTCCTGGAGGCGAGCCGCGACCGTCAGGATTATGACCACTTCTTTGACGACGCCACCGATCCGGTTCCGCGGGAACCCGACAAGGCGTTCCCCTCGCTGAAAAAAGACCCGTGGGGGCTGGCGCTGATTCTGTGCTACGGCGCACAGGATGTCCGCATCGTCGGGGAAGCGGGGGCGCTGATCGACGGGAAGAACAGCTATTTCCCGAACGGCGAGGAAGGCTATCGCGGGGCGCACGCCATCATGATCGCCCATTGTAAAAACGTCGAGCTGAGCGGTTATACTGTGCGGGACAGCGGAAACTGGGCACACATCTGCGCCTTCTCGGAGAATCTGTACGTTCACGATATCAAGGTCCTTGCGGGGCACGATGGCTTCCACATGCGAATGAGCCGGAACCTCCTGATCGAGCACTGCGAGTTTTACACAGGCGACGACTGTGTTGCCGGATTTGGCGTGGATGGCGCGGTCGTGCGGGATTGCGTCCTCAACAGCGCGTGCAGCCTGTTCCGGCTGGGCGGCAGAAATATTCTCATCGACCACTGCCACGGCTTCGGTCCGGGCGTGTTCGGACACCGCTGGAAGATGGCGGATGAGGACAAGATTGCGGGCGCGCCGACCAATGAAACGCACCGCAATAATACGCTGACGGTGTTTTTGTATTTCTGTTGCGCCGGCGCGCCGCTCCCGACGCCGGAAAACGTGGTCATTCAGAACTGCACGTTTGACGGCGTGGATCAGTTTCTCAACGACAGCTTCGGCAAGGGCGGGGAGGTCTGGTGCTGTAACCGTAACCTGCACGATATTACCGTCCGGAATTGCCGTGTGACCAACCTTGCGATTCCGTCGCTCGTGCTGGCAAGCGACGAGGAGCCGACCGACATCCGCATCGAGGATTCGGAAATTTCCATGCGCCGCGGTCGTGAAACCACGCAATTTCTGAACACATCGGCGTGCCGCGAAATCTTTTTGCGCAACGTCCGGTTTGGCGGCTTTGCCGACACACCGACCATCCGCGTGGCGGCGCACGGGGACACGAGCGTAACGACGCCGGACTGCGAAAATATCCGCGTCGTCCGCGGGGAGTAAACGGAGGATAAAAGGGGCTGTAAAAAAACTCTTTGAGTTTTTTTACAGCCCCACAGCATTGGCTTTGGCGGCAGAGTGCCGCGTTTTTTATGCAGTTTATTCGGCGGGCGTCAGAATGTTATCGCCTGCTTTTTCAGTTTCCGCACTCAATGCTGATCTCGTTGAAGATCTGGAGAACATCCTTGACGTCCGTGGCGCGCTTTTGTTCGTCGGCGCGGTCGAGGATGATCTTGCCCTCGTGCATCATCAGCATGCGGTCGCCAAAGTCCACCGCATGACGCAGATTGTGCGTCACCATGAGCGCCGTAAGCTTTTTCTCCCGGACAATCCGGTCGGTCAGCGCGATCATTGCTTCGGCGGTCTTGGGGTCGAGCGCCGCCGTGTGCTCGTCGAGAATCAGAAACCGAAGCGGCGTCATGGTTGCCATCAGAAGCGTCATCGCTTGCCGTTGTCCTCCGGAGAGCAGCCCCACCTTCAGATTCATTTTGTTTTCCAGCCCAAGTCCCAGCGTTGCGAGCTGCTCCCGGTAGTAGGAAAGCCGATGCGCAGGCACGCCGCGCCCCAACCCGTAAGCGCCGCCCTTGTTGTCGGCAAGTGCCATGTTCTCCGCGATGGTCAGATCGGGGCAGCTTCCCATAGCGGGGTTTTGATAAACACGCCCGATGATGCGGTAGCGCAGATGCTCCGGCAGATGTGTGATGTCCTCACCGTCGAGTAGAATCTGTCCCTGCTCCACGGGAATGGAGCCGCAGATGATGTTGAGCAGGGTGGTTTTACCGCTTCCGTTGGAACCGACGACGGAGACGAACTGCCCGTCCCGGACGGAAAGATTAAAATCGTTGAACAGCGCGTTTTCCGTCACTTCGCCGGGGTTGTAAATTTTGGTGATGTGCTTTAGTTCAAGCATGCTGTGCATCCTCCCCCTTCGTGGATTTTGCGCTCTTTGCGCGGCGCGCTCTCTCTCCCGGAATCAGCACGAGAACGAAAAGAAGTGCCATCATGAGCTTGTTGTACGCCGTCGGAACGCCGAGGCGGTTGACGATCGTCAGTGCCGCCTGATAGAGAATGGCGCCAAGGATAGCTTTGGTGGTGGATTTCAGAAAACCCACGCGGCGGAAAAGGGAAATGCCGATAATGAGTGAGGCAAGCCCGATGACCACCGCGCCCAGCGCCATGCTCTGGTTGACGTTGCCGCTGATGTGGGTGTAAAGTGCCCCCGCCACCGCCGCGTAGCCATTGCCGATGGCAAGCCCGAGAATCTTGCAATTCCCCTCGTACTTGGCGAGCGTCGTGACGAAGCGCGCGTTGTTTCCCGTCGCCCGGAGGAGAAGTCCGCGCTTAGTGGAGAGGAAAAAGTCCAAAAGCAGTTTGAACAGCACCGTGACGACCGCCAGCATGATAAGGTCGCGCACGCCGATGCCGGCGACCTTGGCGGGGATGAGGTTGAAGGGAAAACTGTTGTGCAACGTCGGGTCGGTGCGCCCGAGCATGATGGTAGACGCAGCCTCCCCCTTGAAGTCTCCCATCATTCCGGCGGAGGTCGCGATCAGATTCACGGTAATCAGGGCGGTGGAAACCAGAATACCGCACAGGAGCGGGCGGATGCGAAACTTTACATGCAACACGCCGGTCAGTGCACCGAACAGCATGCCTACCAGAAAAGAGGTGAGTAAGGCGAGCCAGCCGCTGACGCCGTGCGTGACGAGAAGTCCGAACGTCACGGCACCGGACAAAAAGGTTCCCTCAACGGTCAGATCCGGGAAATCCAGCAGAGTATAGGAGACGTAGTATCCCATGGCGAGCAGGGAATAGACCAGTCCCATTTTCAGAAACACCTCGACGGTGCCAAGCAAAATCAACATAAGAGAAAGCTCCTGTCATTGGAATGGGGGCGCGTTTTCCGGCTCAGACTTACCGACCGGACGTGACGGTCTGAATGTTGCCGTACTGCGTGGGCAGGGAAAGCCCGAGGCGCTCTGCCACTTCGGTGTTGACGATCGGCGTGGCGTCGGAAATGGTCTTGACCGCCATGGCGGAGGCATCCGCACCGCGCAGAATGTCCACTGCCATCTCACCTGTAACCTTGCCGAGGGCAACGTAGTCGATGGAGACCGAGGCAAGGCAACCGTTCTTCACCTGCTCCTCCTCGGAGCCGTAGACGGGAATGTTGTAGCGCTCGGCGGCGGCGAGCAGAATGGAAAGATTGTTCACGACGTTGTTGTCGGTGAAGTTGTTGATGCAGTCCACGCGCGAAGCCACACTTTCGGCGGCGGCGGGGATGTCCGCGGCGTTCTGGACGGGTGTGGCGACAACCTCAATGCCAAACCCATCGCATACCTTGCGGAAGTTGGCAAGGTTGGTCAGCGAGTTGCCCTCCGAGGAGGTGTAGATGACGCCGATGGACTTGACCTCCGGCTGAAACGCGCGGATCAGTTCCACCTGTGCCTGCAGATCGAGCACGTCCGAGGTGCCGGTGCAAAGCTCGTCCGGGACCTCAAGCGACTTGACCAGCTTCTCGTGAACCGGGTCGGAAACGGCGCAGAAAACCACGGGAATCCCGGTGTCGGCGGTGACGGCATAGGCGGTGGCAGCGGCGGGAGTGGCGATGGCGATGATAATGTCACAACCGGTGGCAACCATGTTTTGCGCGTACGTCGTGCAGTCTGCACCTGCGGAGTTGTCGGAACCGACCTGGTAATCCAGCTCATACCGGATGCCGGAGACCTCAAGTGCCTGCTTGATGCCGGCATAGCAGTTGTCCAGCGACGGGTGGCGCATGTACTGAATTACACCGATGCGGACCGGCTCTCCCGCGGCAATCTTATCGGCGGGCGTCTTTTTATCCGTGGTCGTGCACGCCGAAAAACCGATGGCGACGAGCAGAAGCGCGAGTGTCAGAGAGAGAAGAGAGATGAATTTTTTCATGGTAAGTGTTCCTTTCTGGAAAATAAAATAGTCCCGGATGCAGGCAAAAAACTGACTGCATCCGGGACGAAAATACAAACATTTCCGCGGTACCACCCGGGTTGATCGCGAGACGCGACCCGACTTTTGGCATACTGACATATGCTTCGCCTTTGTAACAGGTGCGACACCCGTCGGTAGCTACTTGCCGCACGCGGCGTTCGTCCGCCCTCCGAAGTCCATTCGCTCCGCTTCCCGTTGCCGCATTTCCAGCGCCTGCGGCTCTCTGTGAACATTCGTCGGAGTTACTCGTCTTCCTCATAGGTTTTATTGATGGGAGTATCATACCACATTCCGCCGGGTTTGTCAAGCCCTTTTTGAAAAAATTTTTTGCGGATGGAGCGCAGGGCTTGCGGGCGCGCGATGATAGGGTATGGCTCGCAAAAGAGGCGACGGCGCCCTCCGCTACGGCAATAGCAAAAACAAAAGCCTCTCCGAACCATATCCGGAAAGGCTTGGTGGGAGCGGGTGGATTCGGACCACCGAAGTCAGAGACAACAGATTTACAGTCTGCCCCCTTTGGCCACTCGGG
>CAKSNQ010000033.1 GCA_934476315.1 uncultured Eubacteriales bacterium | reverse complement strand
TTCAAACCGCACGGCGCTCTATGAGCTTCATTGTCGTTTGGAGGTTAAGTGATGATAGAAAAAGAGGAACTGTAAATTTGGCAAGCAAAAAATTCAGTGCAGTATAAAAATATCTTTCTAAGGAGCCTGTAGCCATGTATAAGCCTCTTAAAAGATATTTGAGGCAAAAAGCCCGATCCCATAAGGGATTTCGGGCTTTTTTCGTGCTCTCAAAAATGTAAAAATAAAAAGATATTTTCCCCGGTTTCGACCTTCCACGCGGAATCGGACTGGAGAAGAACCATTTCAGGGCAGGTTTTACACAACAGTGCCGCGTGCGGCACTGTTGTGCGAGTATATTTCACTCCGAAAACCGCCCTTTTTTCGTTTTTTTCAAAAAATAATTGTTCAATATTTGTGTCTGTCTGAAAGGAGGTTTTCCATCGGTTACATTTACAAAAAAGAAGATTGCGACTGCCTCTACTGTCTGCACTGCTCCGGGGAAAAATGCGGGCTTCCGTGGTGCTGCTACTATCAGGACAAGGTGCGCACGAAGTCCCCCTTCACCAAAAACAGGAATAAGATTATAAAACACAGAAAGGAGATCTATGATCAATCTGAAAATCAAAACGGGGGGAACTGAGAGATCGCGCTCTCTTCCCATCGCCCGGCAATCGGTTCCAGATATCATTGAGAAGGATTCGATCGTAACCATCTTGAAATCACTGCTCCGGAGTCTCTCAAATACATGAAAGGAAACGAGTGGAACATCAATGAGATCAACTTCCTTGCCAAGCGTATGGAGTCCTTTGATCAGCGAGAGCAGCGACAGTTCGATGCTGCCGTTTCAAAACTCAAACCTATCACCGGACAAGACCTTATTAACTTTACTTTCAATCTCCCGAGGTATTCGCTCATCTACGATTTCAGCAGTCCAACCGAGATCGGCAAAACGCACATCATGAGCCGCAAGCAGGCTATGAGCTTTGACGAGATGGCATCCACTGATTTTGCCAAGATCGGAAAAGATCTCATGGATTCCGGAAAAGGAATACCAATTCAAGGATTGGATCTGCGGTCAGAACGCGGACGGTCTTGGCGAGGGGTTTGAGCGGCAGGAGATCAGTACAAATGACGGTGTTCTGAATGTTCACTTCTGGAACTCCGGCGATAACTATTTCGTAGAAAACGAAGAAGAATTCAATGCCCGTCACGAATTCGGAATAGGTGGTATTAGCTGAATGAACGAATTTAACAGATTGCACGCACTCTCCAGACGGTTAAAAGAAACCTACAAGCCGGGGATGCGGATTGAGCTGAATCACATGGGAAGCGACCCATATCCGATTCCGGACGGAAGTCGCGGCACGGTCATCGGCATCGACGATATCGGTTCCATTATGATAAAGTGGGACAGTGGCAGATCGCTATCCCTCATATACGGTGAAGATAGTTTCCGCGTCCTTACGCCCGAAGAAGCATACGCAGAAGCGTATTCAAAGAAAAACCGGGAGTTCATCGAAAAATTGAATACGAAACCATTGCCGAAGATTAGCCTCGAAAAGCTCAAAGTCTTTCAGGATGCGGGCGACACATGGTATGTGAAAGCCATTCTTAAAACCATGCATGACATCTGATTTTCCTCGAGGTGTTCGTCGAGCAGGTGCCGGAAATATCGGAACTGCAAGCCCACCGGCAGGTGGAAATAGATACCTTTCTCCACGTTGATGGCACGGATAATATCCTCCGCCCGGGCGCTTTTCCTCGCCCGCTCGTACTCCTGCTCGGCAGACGAAAATATTTCCTCCATCGTTTTGAAAAAACCTTGCAGGAGGCTGACAAACAGAGCGTCCTTATTCTGATACCGCGTGTAGATGGCGCCGGTCGTGACGCCGGCGTTCTCGGCAATCTTGTGGAGCGAAGCCTTCTGAAAGCCGCAGGTGAGAAATTCTTGATACGCGGCTTGCGCAATGCCGCTGTCAAGAGAGTGATCTTTACTTGCCATCGCCCGTTTCCTTTCGCTGAAAAGTGCGATGTCGGTCGAAAAAGCTGCGTCGGCGGTTTGCCTGTGCAGTTCTTTGCGGCGGCAATTTGTTTGTTTGCGCGAATTGCCCAAAAAAGGGGGAGAAAAAACTCAAAATGAGTTTTTTCTCCCCCCGGGTTATTTTTTAGTTGTTGAGTGTCACGGTCACGCTTCCGACGGTGACGCTCGAAGCGCTCTCGGGAAGCTCGCCGCTCAGGTTGAGCGTTGCGGTCGCGCCGGGAGCCGTTGCCGGGGTGGTACCCTCAGCGGTTGCGAGGTTAAGCGCGGTCACGGTTTCTTCGGCCGCATTCTGAAATGTGCCCGTAATGCCGGTATAATCCGCCGCGGGAGTGTAGTCGAGCTTGACGCTTACTCCGGCGTTGGAGTGGTTGGTGACGGTGATCGTATTGGTCGTGGACGCCCACGCGGCGGGCGTTGAGCCGGAGTAGGTATGTGTCGCGGGGTCCCACGTACCCGCGGAGGCGTCGGTATATTCAAAGCTCATGCTGCCCCATGCGATGTCCACGCTGTACACGGTCAATGTGCCGCCGGGGTTGTAGGTGGCGGTTACGTCTTTGGTGTCACTGGTGGTGGTCTTGTTGAGCGTTGCCGCGAACGCGGTGAGTGTCAGCGCGCCGAGCAATGCCAGCGAGAGGAGGACGAGGAGTAACTTTTTCATGGTTTGGTTCCTTTCTTATGTATGTAAAAATTTTTGATTACTGGAGAGATATGGTGATCGAGCCGACCTTCGTGAATTCCGTCACGTTGCCGGAGAGGGTTCCGGAGAGGGTCAGTTCGGTGCTGACGCTGTCCGCGCTGTCATACATTCCCTCGACGCCCGCTTCAAGTCTGTCCGAGTTGACGGTGAATGCTCCCTTGATGCCGTCGAAGCCTTCGGCTTTTTCATAGGCAAACACGACGTTGACCGCGACGTTGGAATGATTCACCACGGTGATGCGGTTATTCCCGTCTGTCCCGCTGCCTGCGTTCCAATGGCCCGTAACATTGCCGTCATAGCTGTGGTTGGCGGGGTTCCACTTCTTTGTGCCCGAGGTCTGATAGGTGAACTGCATCGCGCCCCACGTCACGTCAAGGCTATACACGTCGGGTGCCTCGGTGCCGTCGCAGTATTTTGCCTCGACGTCGATCGTGCGGGTGTTCTCGTCGTCTGTGAGCTTGTCGTTTGCCGCAAACACGGTCATCGGCGCCGCGACGAGCAGGAGGACGAGCGCCAAAAGGCAGAGCTTCCATACTGTTTTCATGCGAAGATTCCTTTCTGTGGTTAATCTTTGGTTCTTGAGAGTGCGCGGAACGCGTCCTTATTCCGTCACCGTCACGCTGACGGGGATTTCGGTATTGATGATGGCGCGCTCGCCGCTCTTGCAGTCGTAATAGAAAACGACGAATTTGCCGTCATAGCCGCCCGCGGCAAGGCGTTCCTCAATGCCGTCCGGCAGCTTCAGCGTGGAGACCTTATTGCCCGGCATCAGCTTGCCTGACTGGAAGATCACGACGTCGTCGATTACAAGCCGGAGCACCATGTCCTGATTGGATTTGGTCGGGTTGGCGAACAGCAGGCTCGCGGACTTCTGCGAGAGGCTGATACTGACCTGCTTGGCGTAGGTCAGGCTCACCGCGCCGCCGCCCTCGGGCTGTTCGAGCTTTTGGTCGCCGTCGTCCCCGATGGGTTCGGCGTTTTCCTCGGGGTCACGCGGTGCATAGTCGGGGTTGAGGACGGGGGCTTTTTCCCGGAACCATATCGCCCAGACGCTGATGCACACGGCGATGACCGCAATCAGAAGCAGGAGCAAGAGCAGGAGAAGCAGGCGCTTTTCCTTATTCTTGTCTTTTTTTTCTCTTTCATTGTTCATATGCTCATTCACCTCCGATCTTCACGGTAACGGCGCCGATGGTCTGACCGTCCATCTTTGCGTTCGGTTTTCCGTTCAGTGTCAGGCGTATTTTTTTCTCCTCGCCCACGGGGAGCGCGACGGGGGCAGTCAACGGCTCCGCCTCCACGGAAAAGCTCGCGCTCACCGCGGTATTTGTCGCTGTATACTCAAACTGCACGTTGACCGCGACGTTTCCCGTGTTTTTGATGGTAATCAGGTCGTCGCCGGTGTGGGTCGGCGTCCAGCCGCCGTTCTCGTACCGGTGCGTTTCGGGGTTCCAGTCGCCGTCGGCGTAGGTGAACTCCATCGCGCCCCAGGTGATGTCGATGCTGACGATCTCCAGAACCTCCCAGTGTGCGTAGAGCGTATGGGAAGCGGTCCTGCTCACCGGGGTAGAGCTTTCCACCTTGGTGCCTCCGGTCGCCGCCGTGTACCACCCGACGAAGGTATAGCCTGCGCGGGTCGGTGTCGGCAGGGCGCCGTAGGTGCTGTCGTAGGTGACGCTCCGGCTTCCCGGATTGGTTCCGCCTGTGTAGTTTACATTGAAGCTCACGGTGTAGGTGTTAGCGACAAAGCGGGGGTAGAGCGTGGCGTCGTCGGTGAACGCGGTGGTGGATGTGACGACCTTGGTGCCGCCGGTCTCGGCGGTGTACCATCCGTCAAACTTATACCCCGGGCGGCTTCGGGTGGGCAGGGTAGTGCCGGTGTCGAACTTTCCGCCGTTGTATTTGAGATAATAGGTGTTTGAGCCATCGCTCAGGGTGACGCGCAGTCGCCGGAGAACCAGCTCGCCGCTCGTCGCGTCCAGCTCGACTTTTGCGTTTCTGTTGGCACGCGGAACGAAATATTTTGTCGGTTCTGTGCCGCTCATGTAGTCGGACCATCCGGTCGTGATAGTCACCTGAGTGTAACTTGACAGACTCACACTCGAATCTGTGCCGAAATTGACGCGGATTGGATTGCCGCCGTACGGACTGTCCAGCTTGGTAGCAAGGTGGAGAAAGCCCGGGCTGTTGCCGCGGATTTCGTAGTCGCGGTCGGCAGATTTGCTACTAATATGGGGAGCTCTATAAAGGTTTACGATGCCGTTTTTGTTTACGTACAGTGGTACGTTGTCCCCTTTGCCGCCGCTCAACAGACCATTGTAATAGTTCAGCGTTCCGGTGCTGTTTACTATAATCGCGCTACCGGAGGAAGAGACTCCGCCGGCTCCCTTGCAGTTGCTGAGCCCGAGGGTACCGCTGACAGTAATGTTGCCTGTTAGCGTATGCCCGTTCAGGCAGAGATAGAGTGTTTTCCCTTGGGCAACGGAGAGATTGGAGGTGACGTCCTCTGTCATAGCGATGTAAGCGACGCCGCTTTCATCGTAGGAGATCGTGCCCGTGCCGTTCCATCCTTTCCAGGTTTTGATCGATTCGTGCCGGCAACCGGCGCAAGTTGTGTTATTCTGGGCATAGCATACCTTGTGATTTGCATGAGTCAAACCCCACTGGGCGTAGAGCGTGTGGGAGGCGGCTCTGCTCACCCGGGTGGTACTCTCCACCCGGGTGCCGTTGGTTGCCGCTGTATACCACCCGAAGAATGTATAGCCTGCGCGGGTCGCCGTCGGCAGAGGACCGTAGGAGGTTCCATAGGTCACGGTCTTGGTCTTGGTATCGACCGTGCCGCCGTTGGGGTCAAAGGTCACCGTATACTGGTTCGCCACGCCCGACGCCGAAATGCAGATTGCACCCTTCACGTAATCCATGGGTATCGTGATCTTTCCGGTGCTCTTGGTGTAGGTGTACTTTGAGGTTGCAAGCGTTTTTCCGTCCACCTTTACGGTCACGGTGCTCGGCAGGCTGTACCCCGTGTTCGGGGTCACGGTTGCCGTGAGCTGTGTGAAACCGGAAACGGTCGATGCTACGGAAATCTTGCAGTTCTGTTTCTGTGTTGTGACGCTGTATGTGTCCGTATACTGGTTGTAACCGATGTTTTTCAGCTCCAGCTCAAATGTCGGTCGTGGTTGATACATACCTGTATTTCTGTGTCCGGCAAAGAACACGTAGCTCAGATTAAAGGTTTTTTCGGTGCCACTGTCGTTATTGAGTTCCACACCCAGCTCCACCGTTCCCGCATGGGTGGCGGTGACACCGCCGCTAGTGGAATACACGCGTAGCTTGGTGTTTCCCGTCATATCTGCGGTTGTGTCGGTGTTAAAGGCGTCCGGAACACTGCCCTCAATCAACTCTGCGAAAAATCCCGCACCCGAATCGGTGCCACGTTTGTATGTAATTTCAAAGGTCAGATAATAGGTTCTTTTCGTATATGCCGGAACGGTAATCGGAACGGTAAAGGGAGTGTAGGCAACGCGTCCAAACGTGATGTTGTTTGGCTTGTCATTGTAAAAAATCTGCAGTTTTGTTTCGGAGAGCTTTTGGACCGAAAGACGGTTTTTAAACCACGATTCGTCGTCATCGCAGTACCTGTTGAGACTTTTAACTGTATCCTGCTGTTCCTTGGTGAGAGAGGTATAGGCGACATCGGGGACAAAGTTGTTTTTGGAATAGGTCGCCGAGCTGAGTTTGCCTGATTCTGCCACGGATGTCCGCGCGTCGCTTTGATCGAAGCCGATCTGTGCGGCGACGCTGTTTCCGGTCGTGACCGTTCCGCTGCTCACCGTGCAGCTTGCCTCCAGCCTATGGCTTTTCGAGGAGCCGTAATGGACGCCGGCGAAGAACCCGAAATAATGGTAGATGGTTTTGGTTGTGGTTCCCGTGTTCTGGTACGCGACCGTCACGGTATAATTTGTCGACATGCCGTTGTCCCCGTTCCGGTCGCTTGCCTTTGTATAGCTGCCGGAGGAATTTGCCGTCGTTTTGAACGTGAGGGAGGAGGAAGCGTCCGAGGAGCCGAAGTCAAACAGCTCGATCGTTTCCTGCGCCGAGCCGCTTCCGTTTTTCTTGCCGCTCAGGGTGAAGGTCAGCGTCACGTACAGTGTCGTTTCGGCGGGAACTCTCAGGGACGTAACGATCGGCACGTAGCCAAGTTCGTACAGCTTGTTGTTTTCTGTTTCCGCAATGGTAAAGGTATTTCCGCTCTGCGAGATGGTCATTTTACTCGTAGTGGCGGTTGCGGTGCCGTACTTTACGGAATCGGGGTTTTTCTTGCTTACCGAATAACGATATGTCGTTCCCGATGCGATTGTCAGGCTCGGCGGCGTTGCCGCCTTCGCCGTAAGCCCGAAGCCCAGCGACAGGGCGCCGAGGGCGATCAGCAGAGCCAAAAGCAATGCTGTCGCCGCTTTTGTGAGGTGTTTTGTTCTTTCGTTACTCATAATTCGCTCCGTTTCGCATCTATCTTTCGGCAGGGGGAACCCACAGTAAAGTCTACCTTTTAATATTAGCATATTTTCCACGGGAAATCACCCCCGAAACTGAAATCGTAACCCATCGTAACCGAAAAAAATTGTTGAAATTTTCACCGGAAGTATGATATGATATAAGGGATGAAAAATTGTGTATTTTGAGGCGGGGGCATGGCATGACGATCGAATACAGAAAACTGCTTATCATCGAGGACAACGACGCACAGCGGGAGGCGCTGAGCGCTTATTTCGGCGCGAAAAACGAGGTCTTTAGTGCCTCCACGCTGGCGCGCGGAATCGAGCTTGCCGGAACCGTGGCGCCGGAGGGCATCATTCTGGACCTCGTTCTTCCCGACGGCAGCGGTATGGCGCTGTTTGACGCGCTGGACGAGCTGCCGCCGGTCGTCATCCTGTCCGACATCGGCTCGGAGGAGTCCATGATGGAGGGGTTCACGCAGGGCGCGTTGGACTATGTGGTCAAGCCGTGCTCGCCCGAATTGCTCGAGGCGCGGCTTTCGTTGCGGCTTTTGCCGGTGCAGAAAGCTACCGTTTCCGCCAACGGGCTGACCGTCAATGCCGCAAAGCGCACCTGCACCTATCGCGGTACACCCATCGCGCTCACCTCCTCCGAATTCAACATTCTCCTGTTCCTCATGACCCACGCGGGGCAGTATTTTCTTCCGGGCGAAATCTACGAGAATGTATGGAAGATGAAAAGTCTGCACACCACGACCATCAAGCGGCACATCTCCACGCTCCGCATCAAGCTGACCGAGGCGTGCGGGGAGGTGCGGATGATCCGCACCGAGTTCGGAAAAGGCTACTGCTTTACAGGAGAGTGATGACAAAATGGCAATGAAAAAAAGAACCGTATCTCTTGCGCTTTTTGCCGCGGTTGCAATACTCGGCGCTCTGCTTTGCGCTGTGCTTCCGGCGGTGGAGGACCGGAGAATTGACATCGCTCCCGCGCACAGCACCACCTATGAAATTCAGGTCGGCTACGACCCGGAAAACCGGGTCGCCATCAACGAGACGCTGACGGCGACCACCGTCAGTGTGAACGATCTGCTGCGGGTGAGGCGGCTGACGGCGTACAACTACTACCCGGACGAATATGCGGAGATTCTGTCCAGCGCCGTCACCAACGAGCACAACGGCGAGGCGATGACCTCCCGCGGGACAATTCGCTACGTCATCACCAACATTGAGGGCATCAGCCCGGCGGATGGCGACTGGGAGGGGTCGCTCGCGCCTTATGCCGACTACATCGGGGAGGACGAGCGGTTGCACCTGACCATGTATCTGCCGCCGCTCCTTTCCGCGTGCAACGTATTTGTGCGCGTTCAGCCCGCGGCGTCCATGGGGACGCTGACCGGCTTTGATTCGGTGGGCTATGCGACGACAGACCAGGCGCTCGCCTTTGACGAAACGGTCGCTCACGTGGACGGGACACAGGGCGTTTATCTGGATGTTCCGCTCATTGTGTCGAGCCGCATCTGGAACGAAAACCCGATTCAGAACGGCTGTATTGTCACGATTCATTATGAGGCGCAGGAGGGCAGGCAGGTGGGTTTTGTCGGCACGCCGATCATCGGTCCCGACCGGGAGGTACGTGCCGTTGTGGAGGGCGGCAGGCATTTCCGCCTGGTTACCGCGCTGCTGGCGCTCATGACGTTTTTGATCTTTGTGTTTGTTTGTATTCTCAAGCGGGCGCGCGCGTTCGTGCCGCAACTTGTTTTTGCCCTTTCCGTGCTGGTCGGCGTGTTTGCCTCCCGGTCGCTGGTCGGCGCGACAGCCATGCCTTATGGTTGGCTGGCGATTCGCTCCGCGGCGATTGGCGGATTCCTGCTCGGCGCGTCGCTGACTCTGCCGCGGGTCTTTGTCAAGGTCCCCGTGAAGTACCCCGCCGTCGCGCTGTCGCTCATCTACGTCGGGCTTGCCTTTGCCGCGCCGCTGGGCGATGTCGCGCGGGTGGGGGCGATCACACTTGCCTGCCGGGTCATCGGCTCGGTGCTGGGGTTGACAATTCTCGGCTTTTCCACCGCCGCGATTTTGCGCGGGGAACGCTTTGAGCTGTTTATCAATAACGCGCTGACCGTCGTGCTCACCGCCCGGGTGATGTTTTTCTTCCGTGAAAGCCTGAATCTGCTGTACAGTCCGCTGATGTGGCTGTCGCTCATGATGCTTGGTGTGATTCTGGTAATCGGCTTCCGGGAATTTATCCTGTCCGAGAGCCGCAACCGCCAGCTGACCGTCAATCTTGCCGCGGAGGTTCGGCTACAGACGAAAAACATGCAGATGATGATCGACGAGCGCGAGCGGATTTTGCGGTTTGTTTCTCACGACATGAAAAAGCCGCTTTCCTCCGCCCGCACCTATCTCGCCGCCCTGCGACAGCGGGAGCGGGATGAGGAGCCGCTCAAGATCATCGGAATCGTCGAGGCAAAGGTCTCCTATCTGGAGGAAAATCTGTCCGCGGTTGCCGATTACGCCCGACGAAAGTATGTCGCGGAGAACCCCGTGGACGTGGCGGTGGATGAAATCTTAGGCGCCGTTTACGCCGAGCTTGCCCCCGACGCGGAGGCGAACGGCATTGTGATGGAGGTTGCGGCGAAGCGCTGTGTCGCGTTCGCCAAGCCCGACGCCTTGCGGTCGGTGCTTCAAAATCTGGTCATGAACGCCATCGAGCACGCGGAATGCAGCCGAATCCGGCTGGAGGCGCACCGGAAGCCCGACAAGTGCGTCATTACCATCACGGACAACGGTCGGGGGCTGGGCGACAAGGATGTGTTCCGCCCGTACTATTCCGGCAACGAGGGCGAAGAGAACATCGGACTGGGGCTGTACATCTGCCGGAGCCACGTGGAGGCGATGAACGGCACGCTCACCTATGAATATGTTGACCACAAGCTGATATTTACGATCACCCTGCCGGTAGCGTAAAGGGAAAAGGGGGCTTGAAAACTCAAAATGAGTTTTCAAGCCCCTCTAAAATATCGGTGGGATTCCGGCATCTTGGCGCAATTTTGGTCGCGTGTGCCTCTGTATTTTTTTATTTTTGCAGACGCGCCCAGACGGTTTTGAGTCTGCCGACGGTCAGCATGCGATAAAGAAGCGAGATGGCGTACGCCTGGATGAGGCAGACGATCCATTCCTCGCAGACGCGGGGAATCCAGAGAATCAGCCACTCGCGTCCGCTCCAGGCGGGGAGGTAGAGACGCAGAATCCAGGTATTGACGGTCGTCACCAGCATGCCCGACGCGATGATGCACAGCGCGATGCGCAGGTACTGCTCCCCGCGGAAATTTTTGCGGCGGAGGTGCTCGGCGAGCAGGTTGAGCCCCAGAAATCCCAGCCCCATCAGGGCGACGAGAATCAGCCCGGCGCAGGCAAAATTGAGGTAGCCGGAGAGGTATTTGCGGTAGGTGTCGGAGGAGCGCAGGCTCCAGTCAGCCGCGGGTACGGCGCTCCGCTCTCCGTCGGTCGGCGCGCGGCAGGGAAGCCCGTGCTCCCCTGCGAAGGCGGCAGCGGCGCTGTCGGGGTCCGCAAGGACGGTCAGCGTCCCCTCCTCCACGGCGCGTCCGGACAATTTGACCGTCCGGTAGGCGGCGGGGATGGAGAGCGTCAGCGGGTGGTTCAGGTCGGACAGCTCCAGCTTGGTCGGTGTGACGGTGGAGCCGTCGGGCTGTATGACGGCTTGCGGGAGGACGACGAGCGCGCCTTCACCCGTGTCGGTCGGCAGGGCGATCAGTGTGAAGGTGTCCTTGTTATATTTTGCCAGCGAGACGGCGAAGCGGGAGAGCGGTGAGAGTTCCTCACTCTGCTCGATCTGCCAGCGGGTGGGCAGCTGGCTTTGCTTTGCGATCCAGGTTCCGCGTGGGAGGATGCCGTCGTGTTGCAGGGAGAGCCCGGTGGCGCCTCCGAGCAGTCCGAGGCAGAGGAAGAGGACGGCGGCGGGCAGGCGGGCGCGGCGCAATCCTGTGGTGGTGAGCCAGCGCCAAAGCAGTCCTTTGACAACTCCCCCGGCGAACGCCGAGAGCGTCAGCCACGGGATATAGGCGCCGGTCGGGGCAATGAGATGCCCCAGCAGGTCGGACATGGCGCTGGCGATGCCGCCGTAGACGGGTCCGAACAAGGCGGCGGGGAAAAAGGTGAAGATACCGCCGAAGCTGATCTGCATGCCCCCCGCGCCGAAGGGCAGGAGGGTGATTTTTGTCACCGATTTGACTGCGACGCCCAGTGCGATAAACAGGGCGGTCAGAGTCAGGCGGCGCAAGAGGCGGGCGGCGGCACCGCGACTTTTCGCGGGGGCTTGGGTCGGCTGTGGTGTGATGGGCTCAGTTTGCATAAAAAAATACCTCCCGGGAAACAGAGTAGCCGGGGGCATCCTGCCTGTGAGCGCGCGACCGCAGGTCACGCGGACGGTGGGTACAGCGGGATGCAGAATCGGTACCGCACCGCGTGTCGCGGTTTCGTCCGTGCGGCAACTCCCCGTCCGCACGGCACTTGACGCGCCGATTCTTACTCTGTTGATTGTCTTTATTATAGCGCATCCGCCGCGGTTTTGCAAGGGGAAAACGGGAGTTTTTTTCGGGGGAGGGGATTTTTTTCGTGACATCGGTCCGGCTGGCGGGGGGGCGGGGACGGCGGTTTCCCCGGTTTCGTGTCGATTTGAAAAGGAAATGGCGATTTCTCTTGCATTTTTCCCGCGTTTGTGGTATGATAGGGGACGCGGAGAAATTCCGCACGGTGAGTTCGTGACCATCCTCGCCGGCGCCTATGCGCGAAAACAAAACTACGGAGTGTGTAAGGATGAAAAACAGAACAAGGATGCTTTGCCGCGGTGCTGTGATCGCGGCGCTTTACGTGGTGCTGACCGAGATCTCCGTCCTGTGCGGACTTGCCGACATGTCGCCCCAGTGCCGTCTGGGGGAGGCGTTGGCGGTTCTTCCGCTGATGTTTCCGGAGGCGGTGGCGGGGCTGACGCTGGGGTGTCTGATCGCCAATCTGCTGTCCGGTGCAGTGCTTTGGGATGTGATATTCGGCACGCTGGCGACGCTTCTCGGCGCGCTCGGGTGTCGGCTGATTGCCTGTCTCTGGCGGGGCGGCGGGGTGGTGCGCACGGTGGTTGCGACGCTCCCGAACGTGGTTGCCAACACGCTGATCGTGCCGCCGGTTCTCCGCTACGCTTACCATCTGGAGGACGCGTTTCTCGTACTTGCCGTCGGTGTGGCGGCGGGCGAGCTGCTCGCGGGGACTATCCTCGGGACGCTGCTCTTTGGGGCGCTTTCCCGCGTACTGCACAGAAAATAAGAAAAGAGGCTGTCGTGCGTCGGCGCGGCGGTCTCTTTATTTTTTTGAAATTTTTTTAAAAATGTCACTGTCAAGTCCTCCGCTTTGCGTTATAATACGGCAAAAAGCAAAGGAGGATTTGCAAACATGAAAATTATCAGAGGAACCACGCCGCGGCTCAGTATCCGTCTGCGGCAGGGCGGCGAGGCACAGGCGGTGATCTTTTCCATCCGCGCGGGCGAGACGGTGATCGGGCGGCGCGTGACCGACATTCCGGCGGACGGGGTGTATCACATCGGTCTGACGCAGGAGGAGACGCTTTCGATGCAGCCCGGGCGGGCGGTGCTGGAGGCACAGATCAATTACCCGGACGGCAATGTGGCGAAGAGCGAGCGCTTTCTCATCAAGGTGCGGGACACCGTGGCGACCGAGCGGGTCGGCGAGGCAGAGGGTACGCTGGAGGAGGAAGAGATCACGCTGACGGTGGCGTCGGACTTCACGCTTCGCGCCTGCAACAACTGGTCCGAGACGACCGGCATCGGGGCGGTGGCACAGCTCGGCGGCAACGTGGCGAGCGGGATGCAGAGCGCCGCCCTCGGCAAGGAAAGCTACGCCGCAAGCCCGATCGGGACGACCGAGGGGTACTTGACGACGGTCGTGCCCTGCACGCGCTATCTGACCGACGAGGTGTCGATGGACTACGACGCCGCGACGGGAAAATTGACCTTCGCTTATGCGGGCGAAGGCGAGGCGCCGGAGGGCAACGTGTTCGTCGTCTATCGGTGCTATATCGTCGAGCTGGACAACTACATCTACCGCCGGGCGATGCTGGGCGCGCTCCCCGCACAGGTTGAGTTGTCCGCCGAAGGCACGATTGATACGGACGCGGACGGGAGCTTCTTTATGAAGCTCTTATTCGCGGGCGAGGTGGACGGCGAGGTCATGGACGGGACGATCACAACGGAGTCGCTTTACGCGCCCCGGGCGGTCGGGTACGCGACGGTGGCGGTCGGCAAGAGCGCGGAGGCGTCGGGGTATCTGACGGTCGCGTGGAAGCCCTGCTCGCATGCGGAGGGCTACCGGACGCGGGCGATGGGCGACGCGGCGCACGCCGAGGGTGCGGCGAGCGAGGCGCTTGCCGACCGTGCGCACGCCGAGGGCAACACAACGGTGGCATCCGGCGCGGCAGCGCACAGCGAGGGCGGCATGACCCGGGCGCGCGGGGACTGGACGCACGCCGAGGGCATCGGTACGGTAGCGGACGCCTGGGCGGGGCACGTTCAGGGGTGCTACAACGAGCTTGACACGGGCAAGCGGTACCTGCACATTGTGGGCAACGGCTCCTCGGACGAGCATCGAAGCAATGCGCACACGCTGGACAAGATGGGCAATGCGTGGTATGCGGGGTCGGTGGCGTGCCGTGCGCCGCGGAGCGGCAGTGAGGCGGTGACGCTCGACTATGCGGAGGATCTGCTCGCGGGGCGGCTGACGGACAAGATTGCGTTTCTGCGCGGCGTCGCCGATGAAGGGGCGGCGATGGGAAACCGCGTCAGTTTTTACGAGGGACTGCTACCGCCCGGCAAGCCACACATCGCGGGGCGGGGCGCGTTCCGCGCGGGGAACATTGTTTCGAAAAACGCTGAGGTCGTCAAAAAAGTGCAGTGGGTGCCGAAAAACGCGCGAGACAGCGGCAAGGTGGGGCTTTGGCTCTGCGCCGAGCGCTTTGCGTACGCGCTGGATGCAAACGGCTTTTTGCCTGTGACCGCCGACTGGAACGGGTGCTTGCGCTCTCTGGTGCGCGGCGTACGGTATGTCGCCAATTCCTCCGCGGCGGATGCTTCTTTCCTCGTGAAAAACACCGCCGGCGCCAACGAAAAGCACCGCTACTGTGATGCGGCGCGCGAGGTGGTATACAAGTTTGACCTGGCGACCTATCCGAACGCGTTTGTGGTGCTGGAGGTGTGCCAGAATTATCTGGTGCAGGTCTCGCCGGACAATCAGAACTGGACGACGGTACAGAATTACGAGGTCGCGTCCGGCAAGCGAATCAGCAGTGACAAGAACGCGGTTCAGATCGGCATCAGCGCTCTTCGCTGGGCGCCGTCCGCGTCCGAAATGTACATCCGGATTGCCAACACGGACACCACGAGCGGGTTCGGCGGGGCAATCAGCGGCTTTACGGTCTATTCGGGCATCGGGCAGGATGCGACGGTCATGATCGAATTTACCAACAGCGGCAAGCCGGATGTGAACGAGATCGCGTTCAAGCTTGACTCGAAGAACAACACGCTGGAGGAGGGTTGGAAATTCTATCAGCTTGATCTCCGCCACGCCACGTCGACCTCGGAGGTTGCCGAGGGTGCGATCGGTTATTCTGCCATCACCGGCACGTATCCCGATCTGAAAAATCTCAATTTCTTCCGGGTCTACGGGTCGTGGGACCTATGGCGGATCACGGTCGGGCAGTGTGCGGTCATGCAGGGAGCGGCGGTCAAGGGTGACACCGAATTCTTCGCGTGAATCGCGGTACCGCAGGAGGGCTTGCGGGTTAACAGGCGCGCGAAAATGACACAAAAACAAATCCGGACAATTTCGACTTGCGAAATTGTCCGGATTCACTTTTGCTGGTGACCCCTGGGGGAATCGAACCCCCGTTTCCGCCGTGAGAGGGCGGTGTCTTAGCCGCTTGACCAAAGGGCCGTGTCGCGAACGGGTATATTCTACCACAGCTTTCTTTGTTTGTCAAGCCTTTTTTCAAAAAAGTTTTGAATTTTGGCAGATCGTTTCCCCGCGCCCGACGGCGGACAGGTATTCCTCGTAGGTCAGAAGGAGCCGCAGGGCGGCAAGCAGGGCGTTCGGTGTCATGCCGCGGGGCAGTCCCAGTGAGGCGGCGAGCGCGTCGCGGCGCGCGGCGCTGTCGGGGTGTCCGGTCAGTCCGTCAAGGTACAGGTCGGTTTTGGACAGCGGATTTTCCTTTGCGGCGAGCACGGCACTCTCGTCCCGGAACGGGCGGAGCAGGTCGTACAAAAGCGCGCGCTCCATGCCCTCGACGCCCAGTGTTCCCTCCGCGGACGGCGCGTTTTTGCGCTTTTCCTTGCCGGGAATCTGGGGAATATAGAGCGGGATGAGGCGGTCCTTGGGAACGAGGGAGGAAATGTGTGCGCGGATGACCTTGCCTGCGCCATCGCTGTCGGTCAGGACGATCAGCGGCGTTTTCTTCGCCAGCGTACGCAGCAGTTGGCGCTTTTCCTCCGCCTTGAAGAGGGAAAAGCCGTCGGTCGTGATAATCTGCCCCTCCATGACGGTCAGCAGGCGCAGGCGGTCGTATTTGCCCTCGACGATGACGGGGTAGGGAATCTTCAGCTTTTCCTCCGGCGACGTTTTGACTTCCATGGCGTCTCCTCTGTCAGACTGCCGTGCGGATGCCGAACCACACCAGAACCAGAAGTCCCAGCGCGATGCGGTAGATGCCGAACACGGTAAAGGTATGACGTTTGACAAAATCCATCAAAAAGCGGATGGCAAGGTAGGAGACGGCAAAGGCGACCAGGCACCCGACGGCGAGCACGATCCATGCCAGCGACGGGATGGCGACGGCGCCCTCGCTGACGTAGCTGTAAAATTTATAGCCGCGGACGAGCGACGCGCCGAGCATGGTGGGGATTGCCATAAAGAATGAAAATTCCGACGCGGCGGTGCGGGAAAGTCCGAGCAGCATAGCGCCGAGGATGGTGGAGCCGGAGCGCGAGGTTCCGGGAATCAACGCGAGAATCTGAAAGACGCCGATCATGAAGGCGGTGCGCCACGAAACGGCATCGACCGAGGTGACGGCGCAGGTATCGCCCTTTGCCATGCGGTGGCGTTCGATGAGGATGAATGCCACGCCGTAGACAATCAGTGCGGCGGCGACGACGGCGTAGTGGCTCAGCGTGTTGTCCACAAAGTCATCGGCAAGCACGCCGACGATGCCGGAGGGCACGATGGCAAGCAGGACCTTTGCCCAAAGAATCCACGTTGCGCGGCGCTCCTCCGGGGTTTTGGAGGGGGCGAGCGGGTTGAGCTTGTGGAAAAACAGGAGGATGACGGCGAGGATGGCGCCAAGCTGGATGACGACCTCGAACATACTGTAAAATTGCTCCGAAAACGCCGCGTCGCCGACCTGCAACGACACGAGCTCGTCAAGAAGAATCATGTGTCCGGTGGAGCTGATGGGGAGCCATTCGGTGATGCCCTCCACGATGCCGAACAGGACGGCTTTGAGTATTTCCAGCAGTTGTTGCATACGAACCTCCGAGTAGTGAATGATGTGGACGATTTATCCCGCGTTTGCGGTCTGCCCCGCGCGGATGATGTCGCCGGGGTGCGTCGGCAGGGGAATGCGCATGAAGAAGCGTTGCATGGGGTGCGGTGCGGCGGGGATGGGGTTGCCTTCCTCGTCGTAAAGCTCTGCGACCGTGAACGGCTGACCGATCTTTCCGGGGGTGAGCAGCTCGGCGGCGTCCCCGACGCTGACTTTGTTTTTCTGTGTCAGAAGCGCGAGCGTTCCGCCGTCGGTTGTGCGCGGCAGGTGGGCGGGAAGCTCGGTATCATTATACGCCTGCACGGTGGCAAAGTATGCTTTTTCCCGGATGTACCCGGTGGTGGAGGCGAGGTTCGGCGTGGTCCGGCAGTCGTCCAGGTAGTAGCCCGTGCAGTATTCGCGGTGGGAGACGCTCTCCAGCTCCTCCTGCCATGCCGGGAGAAAGGTATAGGCGGCGGGGTCGGCGCTCCATGCGTCCATCGCCATGCGGTAGGTGTTGGAGACAACGGCGGTATAGTAGGCGCTTTTCATGCGCCCCTCGATCTTGAACGAGTCGATGCCCGATTCCATCAGCGCGGGAATGTGGCGGATCATGCACATGTCGCGGGAGGACAGAATGAAGCTCCCGTGCTCGTTGACCTCGACGGGGAGCGGCTGTTCGGGGCGCTTTTCCTCGACCAGCATGTAGTTCCAGCGGCAGGGCTGGGCGCACATGCCGCGATTGCCGTCGCGGCCGGTCAGCTCGTTGGAGAGCAGGCACCGCCCGCTGTACGACACGCACATGGAGCCGTGGATGAACGCTTCCAGTTCGATTCCGCGGGGCAGGGCGCGGCGGATGGCGCGGATTTCGTCAAAGGTTAGCTCGCGCGCCAGGACCAGTCGTCGCGCGCCCATGCGGGCGTACGCCAGCGCCGTTGCGGGACTGCAAATGCCCGCCTGAGTGGAAATGTGGATCTCCATGCGGGGAAGAATTTCGCGGATGGTGTCCATCACGCCCAGATCGGCAACGATCATGGCGTCGAGGGGGAGGTCGCGCATTGCGTCAAGCTCGGCGCGCAGGGCGGGATATTCGGCGGCGCGCGGCATGGTGTTGACGGTCAGGTAGACGCGCTTGCCCAGCGCGTGCGCGTAGGCGACCGCGTCCGCCAGTTCCTCTCTTGTGAAATTGTCGGCGGCGGAGCGCATCCCGAAGCTCTTTCCCGCGAGGTACACGGCGTCCGCGCCGAAGCGGAGAGCGGCGGTCATTTTTTCAAAATTGCCCGCAGGGGCAAGCAGTTCCGGCATGGTTCTGGTCAGCGCCCCCGCCGCGGCGGGAGCTTCCTTTCTTGCAAAATGGGGACGAGGTGGGAGCGACGTGGGCGCGACGTGGGAGCGACGCGGGAAACTTTTTGGGAAAAAGTTTCCCACACCCTTCAAAAACTCTTGGAGAGGGAATAGCTGTTCGACTTTAGGTTTCTAAAGGGGTTCAGCTGTTCCTTTTTAAGTTTTCGCCCGCCTTTTTCAAAAGGCGGTGGGGGCGGGGGGCGAAGCCCCGCGTCGCCGCCCGCAGGCGGCGAAACCTTGCGGCGTTTCTTTTTGTTAGCTTTTTCTTTGCGCC
>CAKSNQ010000032.1 GCA_934476315.1 uncultured Eubacteriales bacterium | reverse complement strand
CTTATGAGCCGAAAAATGCGCCGGAGGCGGAGCTTCCCGACGCAGCGACGATGAAGAAATGGGCGCTCGATCTGCAAAAGGCAACCTATGCCTGCCACCCGTCCGTCGCGGACGGCACACAGTCCGGCGCCATGGCGTATGAGGCGGAAACCATGCTGTGCAACTCGCACGGGCTGGAGCTTCACAACCACGTTGCCACCGCGGGCGTCTACGTTGAAGCGGTTGTCAAGGAGGGCGAGGAGGCGGAATACGGCGTCAGCATTGCCAATGTCAGCGGAAGCGACCCCGCAGAGTTGTCCACACTGCCTGCCCGCGCGGTGAACGAGGCGAGAGAAAAGCTGAACGCGGGGGCGGTCGCCTCGGGGAAAACCGACTGCGTTATCAGCGCCAAACAGATGCGCGCCCTGCTTGCCACCTTTTCTTCGATCTTCTCGGCAAAAATGGTTCAGCACGGACTGTCCCTGCTGGGCGGAAAGACCGGGGAGAAGATCGCGGCGGACTGCGTGACCATCACGGACGACCCGCGCTACCCCGCGTGCCCCATTCAGACCTCGTTTGACGGCGAGGGCGTGGCGACCTACCGCAAGAATGTCATCGAGGGCGGAACACTGAAGACTCTGCTCTACGATCTGACGACCGCGAAGAAGGACGGGGTGACGTCCACAGGCAACGGTCAGCGGGACTCTTACGCGGCGCCGGTGGGCATTTCGCCGTATTGCTTCTATCTGGAGGCGGGCGACAAGACGCCGGATCAGCTTTTCGAAATGGTCGGCGACGGACTGTATATCACCGAGCTGAAGGGCATGCACGCGGGCGCGAACGCTGTGACGGGCGATTTTTCGCTGGAGAGCGCCGGGTTCGTGATCCGCGACGGAAAGCGCGCGGAGGCGGTCAAGACCTTTACCATCGCGGGCAACTTCTACGAGCTTCTCAAGTCCATTGAGGCACTGTCCGATACGGTCGATTTCGGCTTCTTTGGCGGATTTACCAACTTCGGTGCACCGGCGGTTCTTCTGCGCGGCGTCAGCGTCGCCGGAAAATAACCGCGCAGCGGGAAAAACGGAATAAAAAAAGGGGGAGTGAAAAAACTCAGTTTGAGTTTTTTCACTCCCCTGCGGCGTTGGTCCCCGCGGCCGGGCAGCCCCTTTTTACAAATCTTATGGAGGACATGCGGCATCGGATGTTACAGCGACGCCATGATTGCCGAGCCGATGAGACGTTGCCCGTCGGGAGTGGGATGAATCCCGTCGCGGCAGACCATGGACATGGCGTTCCACTCATCGAGAAAGGCGGAGCGGATATCGACCAGCTTGCACCCGAAC
The DNA here is from genome assembly GCA_934476315.1 of uncultured Eubacteriales bacterium. Classification (GTDB taxonomy): domain Bacteria; phylum Bacillota; class Clostridia; order Oscillospirales; family CAG-272; genus SIG644. The sequence continues at coordinate 17,303 of CAKSNQ010000032.1, read as the reverse complement.
TTCTGCGCGACGCGTCCGATCATGCAGGAATAGCGCTCGTGAAAGCGGTAGATATGATTTTTGTCCCCGAGCCAGTGCAGAATATTCGCCTGCGACAGCCCGTCGCGGGAGATGAACTCAAAGTATTTGTCGGCGTTGATCGGCGGGAGCGTCAGCAGAATCGGACGCATGCCCGCACCCTGCGCCAGCGAGACGATCTCCCCCAGCTTGTCAACGAACAGATTGGCAGGCGTGCGGGGAAGATGAACTTCGTCCGGGGCGGCGCTGATCTGCGCCCAATCAAAGTCGCAATCGTTGCCTCCGAACTCGATGACAGCGATGTCCGCCTGCACTCCGCGTTCCAGATCGCGGCGCACCACATTCAACCCGTCAGAGACGGTCATGCCCATTCTGGCATGGTTGATGACATCGATTCCGGTCTGCTCGGCGACGATCTCCGCGGCAGGCGGCTTCGCCAGTGCGTAGCGCCCGCGTTCCGCGTCCCATACCACGCCTTTGGCGACGGAATCTCCCCAGATGATAGCTTTCTTTCCAATATACGACAAAATAATCACCCCAAAGTCATCAAATGTAGTTTGCAATACTATATTATCACGTAGTGTTAAATTTGTCAAGAGGTTTTGCGATAAATTTTTCTTTCGCGCACAAGAAGTATTGCCCTGTGGGAGGGCGGTTATGCGCCGCGGCGGGGCGGGAATCCCCGTTCAGACTGCGAACGCTGATCCGACGCTCCGGACGGGCGTTCGTCAGACTCCTGACAGGTCAACGATGCGCGGCGGGACATTCTCCACGGCGGTCGTTGTGCGGAATAATAAAGTGGCGGCGATAGCGCGAAAGAAGAGGGCAGAGCAGGGGGCAACGGCGGGAGCGGCAACGGTTTGGCTTGGCGACAACGGCATGGGGGAGAACGGAGCGTGGGAACAGCGCGGGGGGGAGCGCGGCGAGAGCGGCACGGAACAACAAAAAACAGGCGCGCCAGCGGCTCGCCTGTTTTCGGTTATCTGATACAGCGGTATGCGCATCCATAGCGGATGCGGCAGAATTACTTGACCTCGACGGTAGCGCCGGCCTCGACCAGAGCAGCCTTGACCTTCTCTGCCTCGTCCTTGGAAACGCCTTCCTTGATGGGCTTCGGCGCACCCTCGACCAGGTCCTTTGCGTCCTTCAGACCCAGACCGGTCAGCTCACGAACGACCTTGATAACGCCCAGCTTGTTGGCACCGAAACCGGCAAGGATAACGTCGAATTCGGTCTTTTCCTCAGCGGCAGCAGCAGGAGCGGCACCGGCAACAGCCACGCCCACAGGAGCGGCAGCGGAAACGCCGAACTCAGCCTCGACAGCCTTAACCAGATCGGCAAGCTCAAGGATCGTCAGGGATTTGATTTCTTCAATAATGGCATTGATCTTTTCCATTGTAATTTACCTCCCGAAAATATGATATTTTTCTGTATCGTGCGGGTGCGCGGCACGCCGTCACGACGCAAGTGAGAATGAGGACGATGCCTCATGCGGGGAATTTATGCCTCTGCGGGAGCAGCTTCCTCGGCAGGAGCGGCGCTCTCGCCACCCTTGTCGACAACTGCCTGAAGGGCATATGCCAGGTTGTACAGCGGGGAACGGATGCTTCCGAGGAATTTCGCAATGAGGGTCTCCCGGGACGGGATATCCGCCAGAGCTTCCACCGTCTTGACGTCGATGACCTTACCATCCAGATAACCTGCCAGGATGGAGAAGGACTCGACCTGATCCGCGTACTTTTTGATGATCTTTGCAGGGGCGATGGGGTCATCGGCACCGATCGCGATGGCAGTCATACCGTTGAGGTACTGCTTCATCTCGCCGAGACCGTTCATTTCGCAAGCCATGCCGGTCATGGTATTCTTCATGACGACATACTTGACGCCCGCCTCACGCAGAGTCTTACGCATCTTCGTATCGTTGTCCACCGTGATTCCCTGATAGTTGACCAGGACACCGGCAGTGGAATTTTTGATAGAATCTGCCAGATCCGCGACGATCTGCTTCTTCTGTTCAAGAATCTTGTTGCTGGGCATTCGGTTTCACCTCCCAATCGTGAACTGAAAATAAAAAACTTTCCCCGTCCAAGAACATGTCCCGGCGCGAGAAAAGATAAATACCAACGGCGAAGCCGCTCTATGTGGTTGATCTTCCTCGGCAGGAGAGCATACGCTTTTACGGGAACCTGCTGTCTTTGGATAACAGCAGTATTATACACGTTTCTCCTGCCGATGTCAAGGGCTTTTTGAAAAAAAGTGAAATTATTTTGTAATTATTCGCCGTGCGCGGCGGGGAGCGGCTCCTCGTTGCGCTCCAGAACGCGGCGCGCGCAACGAATCAGGCGTTCGCGCAACCATTCCGGTTCCAGAAGCCGGACGTCGGCGTCGGCGGTAAGGAGCGCCGCGAGAAAGCGCTCGATGTGGTGAAACTCGCATATGTAGCGGGAATCGCCGCGGCGCGCGACGATGTATTTGCTCAGCTCCAGCGCGGTCAGCTTGTCGCGAAGCTCGATGGTCGCGGTGTAGGGCATTTGCATCTGGATGACGCCGCTTTCCGCGCCGAACAGGGACAGCTCGTCCGCATGCTCTGTGACGTCCGCGCCGTAGCTTTCGTCGTTGTCCGAGGTGACGACAATCGGGAGCGAGTAGGGGCTGTTGTAGAAGTAGCCCTTGTGCTCGGCGTTGTATTCCAGCGGGGCGTTCAGCCGACGGCACAGGTAATCCACGTCGCGCTGTGCCTGGCGGTGCGAAATGCCGAAGCGTTCCGACAGGCGCATAGCGTTGGGGTAGCTCAGTTCCGTGACCTTGCGGTGAAACCACTGGATGCGGATATTCGCGTTTTTTGTCATGTTAGCCACGGGGTGTCGCCTCCTTGTCGGAATGATCGGAAACGTCGGGATGACCGGAATTGTCGGTGTGACCGGAGCCATCAGAGGTTTCGGATTCATCGGAATCGTCGGAACGTTCGGAATCGCCGGAGCGGTCGCCGCTGTCGGCGGGTGTGGTTGTTTGGAAATCATCAAACGCCGGCGCGTCGGCACCGTCGCCGAGCGAGCACAGGCGCGCGATCAGATAGGCGGTGTACGCCAACTGCGGCATCAGCGCGACCCACGACGACGCATCAAGCAGGGCGGTTCCGTGGGCGGGGATGGCGGCGAGCATCGGGAGCACGTAGCCAAAGCTCAGGGGCAAGGCAAGCAGTCCGAGCGTCCGCAGACGCTTTGCCGGGCGCGCGCCGTACAGATACCAAAGCTCGGCGATGTGGCAGAGCGCGATGGCGAGCAGGGAAAACTGCGCCAGCACCTTGGTCGGTGCGTTCATGGCGACGCTCATGTCAAAGTAAGCACGGATGATCGTCAGCACGGCGTATCCGGGAATCCCCAGTCCCATCCGGGAAAAGAGCGGGAGGGTATTGCGCCGGAGTCCGATCGCGGCAAAGTAAATGGCGGATGCCAGTGCGGAAAATGCGGTGAGCAGGGCAACCCACGCGGTGGCGGGCTTGCTCAGGGCACCCGTCTGCGGGACGGTGTCGGACATCAGCTGCCAGACGGAGACCAGCCCGGCGACGGCAAAGGTTCCGGCACAAACCACCGCGGTGATGCGCACGGCAAGGCTATGCTCCGCAGGCTTATGCCCGGCAAGGCTGCCGTCGGCATCATCGCCCTCTTGGCGCTCCCGGCGGGAGAGATATGCGTAGGAGATCGCAATGACGACGCCCGCCGCAAGGGTGCAATATAATAATGTAGGGAACACTCCGGCGCGGAAGTAACCGATGTCGGAGTCGAATGAGAGCGAAAACGCGAGTGCGCCGACAAGTGCCGCAAGGAGGCACACGATCAGATCAAGTATCAAAAACCGACGGTACGGTATCACGCGCTTTGGCATGTTCAGTCCCCTTTCCGTTTGCAAAAACTCTCACTTTAAATTATACCGCTTTTATATGAACATTGTGTGAATAAACGGCGCATGGCGTTGAAAAAGTGAAAAATGCACCCGAAAATTCGAAAAAAATTGCGCGGTGGGGCAGTGGCGCAGGTGGGAAATGCCGCTTTTTCCCCCGAAATCGCCTGTTTTTGTGCAAAATAGCCATATATGTGATAAAAAACAGGAAAAAGTTCTACATTCAAAGTTGAAGAAAATGGCGGGAATCCCTTGAAATTTTTAAGGATCTTGTGTATAATAATCAGGCTTGATATGCGTTGAAGCGAGAGGTTGCCACGTAATGTGGGGAATTTTCGTGGAGTATGTCCGTTCAATCGGGCGGCAATCTGATGCGATCCGATCCGTGGCGGTGCCAGAGTTACTTGGGCGCCGGTCGTCGGCAGAAGCGGAGGTTTGCGCATGTGCCATGCGTCAAACTCCGTTTTTCAATGGGCGAAAAAAGAAACACACGGATCAGTGTTCGGCAGAGTTGCCCCAATTAGGAGACGCGGCTTCGCTCCGTTCACAAAGAAGAATCACTTCCTCTTTATAAGCGAAGTCGGGCAAATCTGAAAAGGAGGCAAAATACCATGGCAGTGAAAGAAAAGATCAGAGTACGGCTCAAGAGCTACGACCACAAGCTGATCGACGCGGCGGCTGAAAAGATCGTCGATGTCGCAAAGCGCAATGGCGCAGAGGTTTCCGGTCCGATCCCGCTTCCCACCGATAAGGAGATCATCACGATTCTCCGCGCGGTGCACAAGTACAAGGACAGCCGCGAGCAGTTTGAGCTTCGCACCCACAAGAGACTGATTGATATCATCAAGCCGTCTCAGAAGGCGATCGACGCCCTGTCGAGCGTCGAACTTCCCGCCGGCGTCGAAATCGAAATCAAGCTTTAATCAAGCAGCTCGAGGTCGATAATCGCGCAAGCGGTACAAAGACAACAGCCGCGTCCCACGGTCGGCACGCCGCGGTTCGGTCGGTAACTTTGTAAGTCATGTTGACACCAATACATGTCAGTTGCATGTGTCAACCAATAATTTACAGGAGGAAAAACAAATGAAAAAGGGTATTATCGGCAAGAAGATCGGTATGACACAGGTCTTCGATGAAACCGGAAAAATGATTCCGGTCACGGTAATCGCCGCGGGTCCCTGTGTTGTTGCGCAGAAGAAAACCGCGGAAAAGGACGGCTACGACGCCGTTCAGCTCGGATTCGCCGATGTGAAGGAAAAGCACCTGAACAAGGCGGAAAAAGGTCATTTTGAAAAGGCGGGCGTCGCTCTGAAGAAGTATCTCAAAGAGTTCCGCCTGGAGGATTGCTCCGCGATCAACGTCGGTGATGTGATCTCCGCCGATACCTTCGCCGCAGGCGAAAAGGTCGATGTTACGGGTATCACCAAAGGTCGCGGCTTCACCGGTTCCATCAAGCGCTGGAATCACCACACGCTGTGCTCCACGCACGGTGTCGGTCCGATCCACCGCGAAGTCGGTTCCATGGGCGCAAACTCCAGCCCGTCCCGCGTTTTTAAGAATAAGAAAATGGCCGGTCAGTACGGAAACGAACAGGTCACGGTTCTCAACCTCAAGATCGTCAAGATCGACAGCGAAAAGAACCTGATCGCCATCAAGGGCGCCATCCCCGGCGCGAAAGACGGCATCGTGTTTATCCGCGACTCGGTCAAAGCATAAGCGGAAGGGGGATATAGACAATGCCAATCGTAAAAGTTATGGATATGGCCGGCAAGCAGGTCGGCGAGATGACGCTGTCCGATAAGATTTTCGGTGCGGACATCAACGGCGCTGTTCTCCACGCCGCAGTCAGAACCTATCTGATGAACCAGAGACAGGGTACCCAGTCCACGCTGACCCGTACGGAAGTCAGCGGCGGCGGCAAGAAGCCCTGGAGACAAAAGGGAACCGGCCGCGCCCGTCAGGGTTCGACCCGCTCTCCGCAGTGGACGCACGGCGGCGTCGCTCTCGGTCCAAAGCCCAGAGATTACCGCCTGTCCATGAACAAGAAGACCCGCAGAACGGCGCTTTACAGCGCACTGTCTGCCAAGGTTGCCGAGGGCAATCTCATTGTCGTGGATGACATCAAGTGCACGGAGTACAAGACCAAGGCCATGATCGCGATGATCGAGGCTCTCGGCGGTGCCCGCAAGCCCCTGATCGTTCTTCCTGCGGCGGACGGCATGATCGTCAAGAGCTGCAACAACATTCCGGGTGTCAAGACCTCGCCGGCTGCTCTCATCAATGTTTACGACATTCTGAACGCCGACAAGTTCATCGCATCCAAGTCCGCGATCGAAAAACTTGAGGAGGTGTTTGCGTAATGAAGATGGTGGAAGATATTATCGTAAGACCGATCATTACCGAGGCGAGCATGGACAGACTTGCTGACAAGAAGTACACCTTCGAGGTCAGACGCGACGCAACCAAGGCGGAGATCGCTGAGGCTGTGGAAAAAATGTTCAAGGTCAGCGTTGCCGCGGTCAACACCGTGAGCATGAAGAAAAAGCCGAAGAGATACGGCGTTCACGCAGGCTATACGTCCGCTTGGAAAAAGGCGATCGTTACGCTGAAGCCCGATTCGAAGACGATTGAGTTCTTCGAAGGGCTGAACTAAGAGTAGGAGGACAAGAGAATGCCTACCAAAAAGTATAATCCTACAACTCCCTCGAGAAGAAACATGTCGGTGCCGACCTTTGAGGAAGTCACCAAGTTTACTCCCGAGAAGAGTCTGATTGTCATTAAGAAGAAGCATGCGGGACGCAACAGCTACGGCCGCATCACCGTCCGTCACAGAGGCGGCGGCAACAAGATCAAGTACAGACTGATCGACTTCAAGCGTCAGAACGAGGCTCCTGCAACGGTTGTCGGCATCGAGTACGACCCGAACAGAACGGCGTACATCGCACTGCTTCAGACGGAAGCCGGTGAGAAGAGCTACGTGATCGCCCCCGAGGGTCTCAAAGCCGGCGACACCGTGTACTGCGGCGCCGATTCCGACATCAAGCCGGGCAACACGCTCCCGCTTGCCAACATCCCCGTCGGTACGTTCATCTACAACATTGAGCTTTATCCCGGCAAGGGCGCTCAGCTCGTCCGTTCCGCCGGTACCGCCGCACAGTTGATCTCCAAAGAGGACAACGGTATGGCGCAGGTCCGTCTCCCCTCCGGTGAGGTTCGTTTCGTTCGTTTGAACTGCAAGGCTTCCATCGGTCAGGTCGGCAACATCGAGCACGACACCGTTAAGCTCGGTAAAGCCGGTAAAACCAGACACAAGGGTATCCGCCCGACCGTCCGCGGTTCGGTCATGAACCCCTGCGATCACCCGCACGGTGGTGGTGAGGGTAAGTCCCCCGTCGGTCTGCCCAACCCTGTTACGCCTTGGGGTAAGCCCGCTCTGGGCTACAAGACCCGTAACAAGAAGGCAAGAACCAACAAGTTCATCATCAAGCGCAGAAACGATAAATAAGGAGGGAATATCAGATGAGCAGAAGCTTGAAAAAGGCACCGTTTGTGGAAGAGAAGCTCTACAACCGCATCGTTGCCATGAACGAAAAAGGCGAGAAGAAAGTTCTCAAGACCTGGTCCCGCGCGTCTACCATATTCCCGGAGTTTGTCGGTCATACCATTGCTGTCTATGACGGCAAAAAGCATGTGCCGGTCTATGTCGTCGAAGATATGGTCGGTCACAAGCTCGGTGAGTTCGCGCCGACCCGCACCTTCAAGGGTCATGCGGGTACCAAAACTTCCAACAACGGTAACTGATAAGAGGAGGATACTTTCACAATGGAAGCAAGAGCTTATTTGAAATATGCCAGAATTTCTCCTCGTAAGGTTCAGATCGTCCTCGACCTCATCCGCGGCAAGGACGTCGCTACCGCTATGGGAATTCTGAAGAACACGCCGCGCGCCGCGTCCGAGCTGCTGATTAAGCTGCTGAACAGCGCTGTGGCGAACGCAACCAACAATCCCCCGCATATGGACGCTGACAAGCTGTATATCTCGGAGTGCTTTGTGTGCCCCGGTCCGACGCTCAAGAGAATCATGCCGCGCGCCAAGGGCAGCGCTGACAGAATCCTCAAGAGAACCAGCCATGTCACCATCGCGGTGAAAGAAAAAGACTGAGAAAAGGAGGTACGGTTTCAATGGGTCAGAAAGTAAATCCCCACGGTCTTCGTGTGGGCGTGATTAAAAACTGGGATTCCAGATGGTTCGTCAGCGATCAGGCTTTCGGCGATACGCTGGTTTCCGACTATAATATCAGAAAGTACCTGAAGAATGAACTCAAGGAAGCGGGTATTTCCAAGATCGAAATCGAGCGCGACAACGAGCGCGTTCGCGTCTTTGTCAACTGCGCAAAGCCGGGTATGGTCATCGGCAAAGGTGGCTCCGAGATCGACAAGTACAAGGCGATCCTCGAAAAGATGGTCGGCAAGACGGTCATCCTCAACGTGGTTGAGATCCGCCAGCCCGATCTGTCCGCTCAGCTTGTCGCTGAAAACATTGCCGGTCAGCTGGAGCGTCGTATCGCGTTCCGCCGTGCGATGAAGATGGCAATCCGCAACACCATGAGACAGGGTGCCAAGGGAATCAAAATTTCCTGCGGCGGTCGTCTGGGCGGCGCCGAAATCGCAAGAACGGAGCATTATCACGAGGGCACCATCCCGCTTCAGACGCTGCGTGCCGACATTGACTACGGCTTCTGGGAGGCAAACACTACCTACGGAAAGATCGGCGTCAAGGTCTGGATCTACAAGGGTGAGGTTCTCAACGAAGTGAGCAGAACCTCGGTGGCGGCTCCCCGCGACAACCGTGACAACCGCGACAACCGCGATCGCAGAGATCGCAGAGACAACCGCGGCGATCGTCGCTTCGGCGGCAATGGCAACGGAAACGGCAATCGCTTCCAGAATCGCGGCGACAGAGCTCCCAGAGAAGGAGGTCGCAAGTAATTATGTTGATGCCGAAAAGAGTAAAATTCCGTCGCGTTCAGCGCGGAAGACTGAAAGGTAAGGCGCTGCGCGGTAATACCGTGACCAACGGTCAGTTCGGTCTGGTTGCCCTGGAGCCCGCGTGGATCACCGCGAACCAGATCGAGGCGGCTCGTATCGCAATGACCCGTTACGTCAAGCGTGGCGGTAAGGTCTGGATCAAGATTTTCCCGGATAAGCCGATCACCGAGAAGCCTGCTGAGACCCGAATGGGTTCCGGTAAAGGTTCGCCCGAGTATTGGGTCGCTGTCGTTAAGCCGGGTCGTGTGATGTTTGAAATGGGCGGCGTCTCCGAGGAGGATGCAAAAGAGGCTATGCGTCTGGCAAGCCACAAGCTCCCCATCAAGACGAAGTTCGTGACAAAGAACGAGGAGGTTTAAGCCATGAAAGCAAAAGAAATCAGAGGACTGTCGGCAGAAGAACTGTCGGCAAAGCTCAAAGAGCTGAAGACTGAGCTTTTCAACCTCCGCTTCCAGCACGCGATCAATCAGCTTGACAACCCCCACAGAATTGTTGAGGTCAAGCGTGACATCGCGCGCGTAATGACAATTCTTCAACAGCAGAAGAACGCATAAGGAGGAATGAGTCATGACAGAAGAAAGAGCTCTCAGAAAAACCCGTGTGGGCATGGTTGTCAGCAACAAGATGGACAAGACGGTCGTCGTCGCCATCGAGGATAACGTCAAGCACCCCATCTACGGCAAGATCATCAAGAGAACCCTGAAGGTTCACGCACACGATGCGAATAACGAATGCTCCATTGGCGACAGAGTCGAGATCATGGAAACAAGACCCCTCTCCAAGACCAAGAGATGGAGACTTGTCCAGATCATCGAAAAGGCTAAATAAGAGTAGATACGTCGAAAATCGTATTGAATAGGAGGAAAAGCTAAAGTGATTCAGCAACAGACACTGATGAAGGTTGCCGATAACACCGGAGCAAAAGAGTTGATGTGCATTCGCGTTCTGGGCGGTTCCGGCCGCAGATACGCAAACATCGGCGACGTTGTGGTCGCGTGCGTAAAGAAAGCTACGCCGGGCGGTGTTGTGAAGAAGGGCGCAGTCGTGAAAGCTGTGATTGTCAGAAGCGTACATGGTTTGAGACGCGCTGACGGTTCCACGATCCGCTTCGATGAAAACGCAGCCGTAATTATTAAGGAAGATAAAACCCCGACCGGTACCCGTATTTTTGGGCCGGTGGCAAGAGAGCTTCGTGAGAAGGATTTTCTGAAGATCCTGTCTCTGGCTCCCGAAGTACTGTGAGGAGGAAACGAAAATGGCAAAATTGCATGTGAAAAAAGGCGATACCGTTGTCGTTCTCTCCGGTGACAATAAGGGCACCAAGGGCGAGGTCATTGCTGCGGCTCCTGCCGAGGGCAAGGTCATCGTCAAGGGTGTAAACGTGATCCACAAGCACATGAAGCCCCGCAGACAGGGCGAAACCGGCGGTATCGTTGACGCTGAGGGCGCAATCTACGCGTCCAACGTGGCGCTCTACTGCCCCAAGTGCGACAAGGGCGTTCGTACAAAGGCAAAGATCACCGATGACGGCAAGAAAGTCCGCGTTTGCGCAAAATGCGGCGCAGAGCTTTGAGGAGGTAGTGGAAGATGGCAAGACTGAAAGATTTGTACACCGCCGAAATCGCTCCCGCTCTGATGAAGGAATTCGGCTATAAGTCGGTGATGCAGATCCCGAAGCTGGACAAGATTGTTGTCAATGTCGGCGCGGGCGATGCAAAGGAAAACTCCAAGGTCATCGAGAGCGTGATCTCGGACCTGACTCTTATCACCGGTCAGAAGGCGGTTCCCACGACCGCAAAGAAGTCCGTCGCAAACTTCAAGCTCCGTGAGGGTATGAAGATCGGCGCCAAGGTCACGCTTCGCGGTGACAAAATGTACGAGTTCATGGACAGACTGTTCAACTTCGCACTGCCTAAGGTGCGCGACTTCAAGGGAATCAATCCCAATGCCTTCGACGGACGCGGCAACTACGCGCTCGGTCTGAAGGAGCAGTTGATCTTCCCGGAAATCGAGTACGACAAGGTTGACAAGGTTCGCGGTATGGACATCTGCTTCGTCACGACGGCAAACACCGATGAAGAGGCAAAGGCTCTGCTCACCAAGCTGGGCGCGCCGTTTGCAAACTGAGGAGGATACAGAGATGGCAAAGAAAGCAATGATACTCAAGCAGCAGGGCGAGCAGAAGTTCTCGACCCGCCGCTACAACCGCTGCAAGATCTGCGGTCGTCCTCATGCTTATCTCCGCAAGTTCGGCATCTGCCGTATCTGCTTCCGTAATCTCGCTTACAAGGGCGAGATCCCGGGCGTGAAGAAAGCATCCTGGTAAGCATAGCGCATACCGGAAAAATTTGTACTCCCAACTATCGGAAGGAATGGCGGCGCGCCATTTACCACCGATATGCCGCCGGCGATGTTCCGGCAGCAAGATAAATTACTTGCATAAAGGAGAAAAATACTATGCAAATGTCAGACGTAATTGCAGATATGCTCACCAGAATCCGCAATGCCAGCAACGCAAAGCATGCAACTGTTGACGTTCCTGCATCGAACATGAAAAAGTCCATCGCGGACATCCTCGTCGCAGAGGGCTATGTGAAGAGCTACCAGATCATTGACGACGGCAAGCAGGGCACCATCCGTATTTCGCTGAAGTACGCTGCCGGCAAGCAGAGAGTCATTCGCGGCATCCGCCGTGTGTCCAAGCCCGGTCTGCGTATCTACGCTTCCTGCGAGGATATGCCCAAGGTCATGAACGGTCTGGGTGTGGCGATTGTCTCCACCTCCAAGGGTATCATGACCGACAAGAAAGCCCGTCAACTGAATGTCGGCGGCGAAGTTCTTGCCTTTGTATGGTAAGAGAAGCGGGAGGTATATGATATGTCAAGAATTGGAAGAATGCCGATCACAGTTCCCGCAGGCGTCACCGTTACCCTCGGCGACGAGAATGTTGTTACCGTGAAGGGCCCCCTGGGAACCCTTTCCCAGAAGTTCAATGCCAACATGCAGCTGGCGCTGGACGGTAATGTTCTGACGGTCACCCGTCCGGACGATGAGCAGGAGAACAGAAGTCTGCACGGCTTGACGCGCGCTCTGCTTGAAAACATGGTCATCGGTGTTTCCACCGGTTACTCCAAGACGCTGCAGATCGTCGGCGTCGGTTACAAGTGCGCTCTGCAGGGCAAGAACCTGCTGCTCAACCTGGGTCACTCCCACCCCATTACGGTGGAAGCTCCCGCGGACATCAAATTTGAAGTCCCTGATCCCAACACCATCATCGTGAAGGGCGCAGACAAGCAGGAGGTCGGTCAGATCGCCGCTGTCATCCGCTCCTACCGTAAGCCTGAGCCGTATCACGGCAAGGGCGTCAAGTATTCCGATGAGGTCATCCGTCGCAAGGCCGGTAAGGCCGGTGGCAAGGGCAAATAATGAAAGGAGCGTAGCTGAAAGATGGTTTCAAGAAAAGATAAAAACAAGGCTCGTCTTAAGAGACATAAGAGAGTCAGACAGCACATCTCCGGCACCGCTGCGTGCCCTCGCCTTGCTGTATACCGTTCCAATGCCAACATCAGTGCGCAAATCATTGACGACACTGCCAATGAGGGCACCGGTAAGACACTGGTCAGCGCTTCTACCTTCGGTAAGGGGTATGAAGGAAACGGAGGCAACAAAGTTGCGGCTCGCGCAGTCGGCAAGGAAATTGCCGAGAAGGCGGTTGCTATGGGTATCACCGAAGTCGTGTTCGACCGTGGTGGCTATCTGTATCACGGACGTGTATCGGAGTTGGCGGAAGGCGCTCGCGAGGGCGGCCTGAAGTTCTGATCGGCGCTTGCGCCGACCGGATTCCGGTTTGTACACTGTTCAATCAACAAAATTGAACATCATTTGGAGGAAAAAATGATTAACAAAATCAATCCCGAAGAGCTGGATTTGCATGAAAATCTGATAGCTCTGAACCGTGTTTGCAAGACAGTCAAGGGCGGTCGTATCGCTCGTTTTGCCGCGCTGATGGTCGTCGGCGATGGCAACGGTCATGTCGGCATCGGTCTTGGTAAGGCGGCTGAGGTGCCGGAGGCAATCCGCAAGGGCATCGAGGACGCAAAGAAAAATATGATTACGGTCTCCCTGAAGGGAACGACCATTCCGCACGAGATTCTCGGTGTCTTCGGCGCAGGTAAGGTTCTTCTGAAGCCTGCCGCTCCCGGTACCGGTATTATCGCCGGCGGTAAGGTCAGAGCCGTGCTGGAGGCTGTCGGTATTTCCAACATCCGTGCGAAGTGCCTGCGCTCCAACAACCCGACCAACGTTGTCAAGGCAACGATGGCAGGCTTGCAGCAGCTCCGTTCTGTCGAGGAGGTCGCGAAGATCCGTGACATCTCGGTGGAGCAGGTCAAAGGTTAAGGAGGAGCGGACATGAAAAAGGTTACTTTGAAAAAGAGCTTGATCGGCGCTCTCCCCAACCAGAAGGCAACTGCTGCGTCGCTGGGTTTGCGCAAGATCGGAAACTCTCGGGTCTTTGAGGAAAATGCTGCTCTTGACGGCAAAATCAAAGTCCTCGCACACCTGGTTTCGGTTGAAACCGTAGAGAAGGCATAAGGAGGTAGCACAATGAAACTTCATGAACTCTCTCCCGCTGAAGGTTCTGCTAAGGCGGCATGGCGCAAGGGCCGCGGCACCGGTTCCGGCAACGGAAAGACCGCAGGCAAGGGTCACAAGGGTCAGAATGCACGGAGCGGTGGCGGTGTCCGTCCAGGCTTCGAGGGTGGTCAGATCCCGCTTTACAGAAAGTTGCCGAAGCGCGGTTTTACCAATCACTTCGCACACAATTACGCAATCGTCAATGTGGAAGACCTCAATCGCTTTGAGGATGGTGCGGTGGTCGATGCGCAGGCTCTGCTTGACGCAAAAGTCATTCGCGCACTGCTCGATGGCGTGAAGGTCCTCGGCAAGGGCGAAATCACAAAGAAAATCACCGTCAAAGCGGCAGTCTTTTCTGCAACTGCTAAGGAAAAGATCGAAGCAGCTGGCGGAAAGACTGAGGTGGCTTGACGATGATACAGACATTAAAAAATGCTTGGAAGGTCCCGGAACTGAAAAAGAAGCTCCTCTTTACCTTGCTGATCATTGTTCTGTATCGTTTGGGAGCAAATATCCCGGTTCCTTTTATCAATTCCGAAATGATGTCGATCTTTGCAGAGCAGACGGCAGGTTCTCTGTTCCAGTATATGAGCCTGCTCTCGGGTGACGCGTTTACAAACGGTACGCTGTTCGCTCTGGGCGTTTCGCCGTATATCACGGCATCCATCGTGGTACAGCTGTTGACCATCGCCATCCCCGCGCTTGAGCGTTGGGCAAAGGACGGCGAGGCGGGCAAGAAAAAGCTGACGACTCTTACCCGTTGGGTAACGGTCGCGCTGGCGCTTGTCACCAGCTACGGCTTCGCCACGCTTCTGGACGCGGGTTACAACGGTAACAGCTACCTGACGGCAAGCGGTCAGACCTTCTTCGGAAAGGTTGTCATCATTGCATGCTTCTGCGCAGGCGCCGCTTTGGTGATGTGGCTGGCGGAAAAAGTCAATGAGTTCGGTATCGGCAACGGTATCTCCATCATCCTTTTCGCCAACATCATCTCCCGTGCCACCGCGCTGCTCGGTACGGTCTGGGCAATGACTTTCACCAAGACCTCGGCGAACAACGTGTTCGCGGGCTTCAGCTGGCTGGGTCTTGTCAAGTCCATCCTTTCCATCGCAATCACGATCGCCATTGTGTACCTGATCGTGTGGTTCACCGAGTCGGAAAGACGCATCCCGATCCAGTACGCAAAGCGTCAGGTCGGTCGTAAAATGTACGGCGGACAGACGAGCAACCTTCCCCTGAAGATGAACATGGCAGGCGTTATGCCGATCATCTTCGCCAGCTCGATCGTTTCTATCCCCGCAACCATTGCCGGATTCATTAAGAATCATGACAACTGGTTCTACAAGTTCGTGGAAAACTGGTTCAGCGCCGCAACATGGCCGTATCTGATCGTGTATATCGTGCTGATCTTCCTGTTCTCTTACTTCTATATTATGATCTCCTTCAACCCGGTTGAGGTGTCCAATAATATCAGAAGCCAGGGCGGTTCGGTCCCCGGCATCCGTCCGGGCAAGCCGACGTCCGATTATATCACGAGAATCCTGAACCGGATTACAACGATCGGCGCTGTGTTCCTTGCGTTCATCGCCGGCTTCCCCATGCTGATCAACCTTTGCTTCAAGGGTTCGTTCGCGGGTCTTGCGTTCGGAGGCTCCTCGCTTCTGATCGTGGTCGGTGTGGCGCTGGAAACCTTCCGCGCGCTGGAATCCCAGCTCGCAATGCGTAACTACAAGGGCTTCCTTGATTGATCTACTTCCCATACGGAGGCATGGTATTGGCATGAATTTAATTTTAATGGGCGCTCCCGGCGCGGGTAAGGGTACCCAAGCCGCGAAGATTTCAGAGAAATTTCATATTCCGACCATTTCGACGGGGGATACCCTCCGCCGCGCGATCAAGGACGGAACGGAAATGGGCAAGAAGGCAAAGTCCTTTATGGACGCCGGACAGCTCGTTCCCGATGAAGTCGTGATCGGGATTATCAAGGACTATCTTTCGACAGATTCCTGCAAAAACGGCTTCCTTTTGGATGGCTTCCCGCGCTCGCTGCCTCAGGCACAGGCGCTGGACGCCATGGGAGTGCGCATTGATGCTGTTGTCAGCATTGATGTGCCGGACGACGTGATCGTGGAGCGCATGAGCGGTCGCCGCGTGTGCGCCTGCGGTGCTTCCTATCACGTCAAGCACAATCCTCCCAAGGTTGCGGATGTGTGTGACAAATGCGGCGTCGAGCTGACCGTTCGGGCAGACGACAACGCCGAGACAGTCAAAAAAAGATTGCAGACGTATCATGAGACAACAGAACCGATTGCTGCGTTCTATGAGGCAAAGGGCAAGCTGATCCGCGTGGACGGACAGGGCGCCGTGAGTGAGATCACAGACCGCATCTTTGAGGCACTCGGTAAAATCGAGGCGTAACATGATACAAGTTAAAAATTCACTGCAAATTGCGGCGATGCGCGATGCGGGGCGAATCACGGGTGAGGCTTTGCTCCTTGCCCGCGACCACCTGCGCGATGGAATTACCACCTACGAGCTCGACCGGGTCATTCATGACTTCATCGTGCGCGCGGGTGCGCGTCCTTCGTTCCTTGGCTACGGCGGTTTTCCCGCCAGCGCCTGCATCAGCATCAACGAAGAAGTCATCCACGGAATCCCCTCCAAAAAGTGCGTCATCAAAAACGGCGACCTGGTCAAGATCGACGTCGGCGCCTTTTACAAGGGATTTCACGGGGACAGCGCCCGGACGATCGCGGTCGGTCATGTGTCCAAGGAGGCACAGCGGCTGATCGACGTGACGCGGGAGAGCTTTTTCCGCGGAGTTTCCGCCGTGAGAGTCGGAAATCGCCTGGGCGATGTCGGCCACGCGATTGACTCTTATGTGGTGGAAAACGGTTTTTCGACGGTCAAGCGCTACATCGGTCACGGTGTCGGCGCCGAGCTGCATGAGCTACCCGATGTTCCTAATTACGGAACGCCGGGACGCGGTGTTCGTTTGTGCAACGGCATGACGATCGCAATCGAACCGATGGTCAACGTCGGGACGGAAAACGTCGTGGAGCACGAGGACGGCTGGACGGTGACTACCGCCGATCACAAGCTGTCGGCACACTACGAAAACACCATCGCGCTGGTGGGCGGCGAGGTCGAAATCCTCACGCAAGTGGATTCGCAATTCTGATTGTTCTGTTACAACAAAGCAACGTTGGGAAGGAGGGATTTTTCTGTCGAAGGACGATGTGATTGAATTTGAAGGCGTGGTTCAGGAGGCGCTCCCGAATGCCACCTTCAAGGTCAAGCTCCCGAATGAGCATGTCATTACTGCTCACATTTCGGGAAAGCTGCGCATGAATTATATCAAGATACTGCCCGGTGACAAAGTGACCGTCGAGGTCTCTGTCTACGACCTGGATAAGGGGCGTATCACTTGGCGTGCCAAATAAGTTTAGAAAGGATGATTATCCTATGAAGGTAAAACCGTCTGTCAAAAAGATCTGCGACAAGTGCAAGATCATTAAGAGACATGGCAAGGTCATGGTCATCTGCGAAAACCCCAAGCACAAGCAAACGCAGGGTTAATCGCGGTCAGCCACACAAAAACCATACAGAAAGGTGAAATAAGAACATGGCTCGTATAGCTGGTGTTGATATTCCGAACAACAAGCGCGTTGAGATCGCACTGACCTACATCTACGGTATCGG
>CAKSNQ010000031.1 GCA_934476315.1 uncultured Eubacteriales bacterium | reverse complement strand
AAACACCTGCTATCCCATGTAACTTCAGCGTTTTCAGCCGCTTTTTTCTTTTGAGACCAGAGGCACAAAAGAAAACCAAATGCCGAGGGGTTTCGCGCTCTGCGGAGCACGATGCGGGGCTTAGCCCCACAACCCCACCGCCTCTTGAAAAAGGTTGTCGAAAACTTAATGGAGGGACAGCGAAATTTTGGAGAAATCGAAAAAAACCAAACCGCCATCTTTCCAAATTCAAAAATCTGAAAAAATTGCCTCCGCCACGAAGAATTGTAACACATGAACCCGCCCCTCGCGGTGCACATTAGTAAGGCATGGCGCCTGCCGCGCCACAGCACTTTCCCTCGTCACATTTTCCCTGTTCCCTATCATCTCAATACCAAAAAGGAAGGTTCCCCCATGAAAATAAAACTTCTCCCCCGCATGCGGGCGGTGCTCCTCTGCCTTCTCGCTGTCGCACTGCTCTGCCCCGGCGTCGGCGCGGCCGCTCTCCCTCCCGACACCGAACCCGCCACCGACGTCGTCCTGCCGGGCGGCTTCCCGTTCGGCGTCAAATTCACCACAAACGGTGTGCTGATCGTCGGCTTTTGTGACATAGACGTCGGCGGTAAGGCGCAAAATCCCGCCAAAAGCGCCGGGCTTAAGATCAAGGATATTCTCACCCACGTCAACGGCGAGGCGCTTGAGGACGCCGCCGCCCTCACCCGCGCCATCGACGCCGCCGGAGGAAAGCCGGTGACGCTGATCTACCGTCGCGGCGACAAATGCAACACAGCAACGCTCACGCCGCTTCCCGACCCTGCCACCGGCGGTTATAAGACCGGGCTGTACGTCCGCGACAGCGGCGCAGGCATCGGAACGGTCACGTTCGTCCTGCCGCAGAACCACGCCTTTGCCGGGCTGGGTCACGGTATCTGCGACGTGGACACGGGCGAACTGATGCCCATTGAGCGCGGCACCGTCGTCGATGTGACCGTCAGCGGCGTCAACCGCGGACTTCCCGGCTCGCCCGGCGAGATCAAGGGCTATTTCGGGACGGGCAAAACGGGCACTCTGCTGGGTAACACCCCCTGCGGCGTGTTCGGGCTGTACGCCGAGACTCCCGCCGCGCTGACCGACGAAAAACCCATTGCTGTCGGCAAGCGGGAGGAAGTCCACGAGGGCGACGCCACCATCTGCTGCACGCTGGGAAGCAACGAGCGCCGCACGTACAGCGCGCGCATCACGAACATCGACCGCTCGGCGCACGGCTCCAAGTGCTTCGCCGTCCGCATCACCGACCCCGCCCTGTTGGAGGAATCCGGCGGAATCGTGCAGGGCATGTCCGGCAGTCCGATTCTCCAGGACGGAAAGATCATCGGTGCGGTCACGCACGTCCTCATCAACGACCCCTCGGCGGGCTACGGCATTTTCATTGACAACATGCTCGCAAGCATGCCCGACCTGCTCAAATAAAAAAGGGGATATTTAAAAACTCATTTTGAGTTGTAACAGCCCTGTAAAAAAGGAATCCCGCCCGGCAAGCGCCGACGCTGAGATTCCTCTTTTGTTTTGTCAGGTCAAGGGACTTTGACCGTCGGGTCAGCCGTCCAGCCCCCGCAAATAGCGGATGCAACGTCCGACCTCCTCAATACCCGACGGCTGGCAGGTCTCGCTCTCGACCACCATGGTTCTGCCCGTGGCGATCGCGCAGGCGCGGACCGCCTCGACCGGCGCAGTGCCCTCGCCCAGCGCCATGCCGTGACCGTCGGCAAGACCGTCCTTGAGGTGAATCACCGGGACGCGCTCGCCCAGGCGGTTCAGCACCGCGATGGGGTCCTGTCCCGCGACGTACGCCCAGTAGGTATCGATCTCAAAGAACACCTTGGTGCGTGCCTCCAGCTCGCTGTGGACGATGGCGCCGTACTCGGTGGGCAGAAATTCGTGGTAATGGTTGTGGTACCCCAGCGCGATGCCCTCCGCCGCCAGCTTGGGCTGAATGTCATTAATGAGGTCAATCAGCGCGTCCAGCTTTTCCCGCGTGGAAAAATCCGCCGCCGGGATGATGATATTGCGGTTGCCCAGCTCCTTATGATACGCAATGGTCTCCTTCAGCTTCTCGGGGGTCAGTTCCGCCACGCCCGTATGCGTTCCGCTGACGGTCAGCCCGTATTTTTCCAACATTCCGCGCACCTCGGCGGCGCCGTGCCCGAAAAATCCCGCAAATTCCACAAAGGAATATCCGAGTGCCGCAACCTTGGCAAGCGCGCCCTCCAGGTCGTCCTTGGTCAGGTCTCTGACGCTGTAAAGCTGCAATCCATAATTCATATTTGTCCACCCTCCCCGCGCGTCGCCGCGCGTTTTCTTTTGGTATTCTCATTATACAGGGCGGCGCGCACGCCGTCAAGAGGTTTTCCGGATTTTTGCGGAAACGCCTCACACCCGGTCGATCGTCAGGATGGCGTCGTAGCCCTCGCCCCACGCCGCGATGCGGCGGCAAATCTCCTCCCGGAGCGCGTCATCGGACATTTTCAGCTCAAACGGTGCGGTGACATCGAAGATCAGATGACTGCGCGTCGTCCCCGGCACCACGCGGAAATCATGCATGCCCAGGCGTTCGTCCACCGTGCTGAGCAGCTCGCCCACGCGGACGTGCAGAGCGTTGGTCAGCGGGTCGCCCACGGCGATCGGGTCCATGTGGATGGTCGCCTCAATGCCCGCCTCCTCGCGCAGTCTGGTCTCAATGCGGTCGGTGATGTCGTGCGCCGAGAACGCGGACTGATTGCCGTCCACCTCGACATGAAGTGAGGCGACGACGCGCCCGGGACCGTAATTATGCACCGCGAGATCGTGAACGCCAAGCACCTCGGGAAATTCCCCGATAGTGTCGCGGATGGTGCGCACCATGTCATCGTTCGGCGCCTCGCCGAGAATGGAATCCTTGGTTTTCAGCATGACCTTGACACCCGCGATCAGAATGAGCACGGCGACCAGCGCGCCCATATAAGCGTCCGCGTCAAACCCGGCGAAGCGGAAGATGAGCGTGGAAATCAGCACTGCCGAGGTCGCCGCCGCGTCCGACAGGCTGTCGGTCATGGTCGCGCGCATGACCTCGGAGTCGATGCGGTTGCCGATTTTGCGGTTGAAGACACCGAGCCACAGCTTCGCCGCGACCGACACCGCCAGCACGACGACCGAGATCACGCGGAACTCCGTTTCGACGGGCGTGAGGATCTTTTCGATCGAATCCCGCAGGAGGCGATACCCCACCAGCAGAATCAACATGGACACGATCATGGACGCCACATACTCGATGCGCGCGTGCCCGAACGGATGTCCGCGGTCGGCGGGCTTGGCGGAGACGCGGAAGCTGATGAGCGTGATGATTTGCGACGCCGCGTCGGACAGGTTGTTCACACCATCGGCGCGGATGGAAACCGAGCCGGTCAGCATGCCGACCGTGAATTTCCCGGCGAAAAGCAACAGATTCAAAACGATCCCGACCACCGCCGCGAGCGTGCCGTAGGCGCGCCGCACCCGCGGGTCGCGAATCTGATTCCGATCTCTGATAAACCATTTACAAAGCAGTGTTGTCATTCGTTCCGGTCCTCCCGTCCCTCATGTCGCACCGGGGACGCGAGCGCCCTCAGTGCCAATATTTTCGATCCAGACTGCGGAGCTGGATCGCCTCTGCGATATGTTCTTCCCGGATTTCCTCGCTCGCGTCCAGATCGGCGATCGTGCGGGCGACCCGCAGGATGCGGTCGTGTCCGCGGGCGCTCAGCCCGAGCGAATTGTACGCGCCGCGAAGCAATTCCAGCGCGCCGGGGGTGGTATGACAAAAGCGTCGGATGCCCGCGGGGGAGAGCTGTGCGTTGCACTCCACGATGCCCTCCAATCCCGCCGGGGAGAGCTGTGCGTCACGCTCCGCAATGTCCGCCGCCTCCGCAAAGGCGAGCTGTGCGTCATGCTCCGCTCCGTCGGTCGTTCCCGCCGGGGCAGACCGGGCGCTTCCCTCCTCCTGTCCGGATGCCGCGGAGGAATTCTGTGCGCGGTGCTTTGCCTCTTCCTCCATCACCGCCGCCATGCGGTCGTGCGCAAATTTGCGCGCCGCGCAGACCCGCGCGCGGATGGTCTCCGAGGATTCCGCCGCGCTGTCGGGCATTGCCATCTCCTCAAAGGTCAGCGACGGCAACTCAATCTGAATGTCCATGCGGTCGAGCAGCGGTCCGCTGATGTGCGACAGATACCGCGCGACATCCCCCGCCCGGCAGGTGCAGGGATGCGTCGGATGCCCGAAATATCCGCACCGGCAGGGGTTCATCGCCGCGACGAGCATGAAAGCGCACGGGAACGTCACCCGTCCGTTTGCCCGCGTGATCGTGACCTGCCCGTCCTCCAGCGGCTGACGGAGTGCGTCCGTGACCTGCTTGGGAAATTCGGGAAATTCATCGAGAAACAGCACCCCGCCGTGCGCCAGGGAAATCTCACCCGGCATGGGATTAGCGCCACCTCCGACCAGACTTGCGGCGCTCATGGTATGGTGCGGGGAGCGGAACGGGCGCGTATGTACCAGCGCCTGCCCCGCGGGGAGCACGCCGGCGACGGAATGGATCTTGGTCGCGGTCAGTGCCTCCTCAAAGCCGAGGGGCGGCAGGATGGTCGGCAGGCGCTTGGCGAGCATGGACTTGCCCGTCCCGGGCGGTCCGATCAGAAGGATGTTGTGCCCGCCTGCGGCGGCGATCTCCATAGCGCGCTTCGCCATCGCCTGCCCGTGCACGTCGAGAAAGTCCGGCGCCGCGTCGCCCATTCCGCCATCGACCATCTGTGTCTCGGGCATGGGGGACAAAAGCCGCTTGCCGCTGATATGGTCCAGAAGCTCTGTCATGCTGTGCACACCGTACACATCGATGCCGCGCACCGCCGCCGCTTCCGCCGCATTCGCGGCGGGAACGAAAATGCGCCGTTTGCCGGCGTCCCTTGCCGCGGCACACATGCAGATCATGCCGTGCACGCCCCGCACCTCGCCCGACAGCGACAGCTCGCCGACAAAACAGCTCTCCCCGATCCACTCCGGCATTGCGGCAAGCCCGCACGAGAAAAGAATGCCCAGAAGGATCGCCACATCAAAGCCCGAGCCCTGCTTGCGGCGGTCGGCGGGCGCGAGGTTGACCATCAGTGCACATTCGGGAAAGTGCACCCCGATGTTCTCGCACGCCGTCCGCACACGCTCCTTTGCCTCCTTGACCGAAAGGTCGGGCAGTCCCACCAGCTCAAACGCGGGCAGCCCCCGCCGTGCGTCCACCTCGACCGAAACGAGATAGCCGTCGATGCCGTAAAGCCCGGTGGAATAGATGGTTGACAGCATGATTTTTGACCCTCCTTAGTTTATGTCCGTCATCCGGAGATGGTAAGTGTGCGCTCAAAATTTCCGGGTTCCACGGCTCTTCGGGTTTCCGGATTCTTCCGCCCCCCCGCGGGTCCCCGTCGCCTCAATCGCGGCTCTCCACCACGAGAAGCGTGCCGCGCCGCACCGAGATCAGGCAACAGTTGCCGTCGATCTCATTGGAAACGGCGTATTGGAAGCTGCGGTGCAGCGTCGCGTTCTTCAGCGGGTATTTGACGCCCTCAATGCTCACGCCGCGCACCTTTTCCTCGCAGGCGAGGAGCGACAGATACGGGTAGTCCGTCCGCGCCAGAAGCAGGCTGTCGTTGTGCAGTCGCCGCACGCGATCGTGTCCCGACGTGATGACGGCGCGCACGCCCCGCCCCGCCAGATCTTCCAGAATGGCGAGGTTGGACAGCGTGTGGTCAAGCCGCCCGCCCAGTCCGCCGACGATGGTCAGCTCCCGTGCGCCGCGGCGAAGTGCGACCTCCACGGCGAGCTGGGTGTCGGTCATATCCTTTTCGGCGGGAACGGTCAGCACCTCCAGCTCCTCGCCGTGCGGCGGCACCGCGCCCAGCGAGTCAAAGTCGCCGAGCAGAATACTCGGACGGATGCCGAGGCGTTCGGCGTTTTTCCAGCCTGCATCGGCGGCGATGCACAGGTCGTCCGCCGCGGGGCGTTCATGAATGTATTCGGGAAAGATTTCTCCCCCGGTCAGAATCCACGCGTTCATGATGGTTCTCCTTTTGCGATATGTCCCGCCCTGCGCGACGGGCGGCAGGCGCGGTCGTCCGACGGCTCAGCGGCGCGTCGGAGGTTTGCTCCACGGACGCTTATCCTTGAGGTCGGCGTACATGGCAAGGAAGCTGTCGTAGCGGCTCTGCTCAATCTCCCCCGCCGCCAGCGCCGCGCGGACGGCACAGTCCTCCTCCTTGGTATGGGTGCAGTCGGTGTAGCGGCAATGCTCGAGGTAGGGCGCGAAATCGCGCATGGTCGCGGGCAGGTCCTCCACGCCGAAGAAATCAAAACGGGTGAAGTCCAGCAGGGTAAAGCCGGGTGTGTCGGCAAGGTAGCCGTCCGCGGAGGGAGCATCATTTGTGACAAGGCTGTCGTCTGCCGCGGGGTTGTCATTTGCGGCGAGGACGCCGTCCTCGAAAGTCCCCGCCCCCCCCGCGCACTCCCCGAAAAGGCGGGAAAGCGGCAGGAGCGTGACCTCACGCGTTGTGTTCTTTCCGCGCTCATTTTTCCGGCTGATCTCGCCGGTCTGCCGTGCGCAGGAGGGGAATAGCGCATTGAGCAGGGAGGATTTCCCCACGCCGGACGCCCCCGCAAACGCTCCGATGCCTCCGCAGGCGTCCCGCTCCCCGCGCAGGCGTTCTTTTATGTAGTCGCGCACGGCGTCGATGCCCTCCCCGCGCTCACAGCTCACCGCAAAAACGGTAAATCCCGCGTGGGTGTAGATCGCAGTCAGCTTTTGCGCGACCTCGGGGGCGAGGTCGGACTTTCCCACGATGATAACCGGCTCGATGTGATGATACTCGGCGATGGAGATCAGCTTATCCACCGTGGAAAGGAGCGGCTCGGGGCGCGCCGCCGCCATGCTGACGAACAGCACGTCCAGATTCGCCATGGGCGGTCGGATGAGGCAGTTGCGTCGCGGCAGAATCCGCTCGATGCAAAGATTCCCCACGCCCGAAACCTCCCCGTCGTCCGCACGCGAGGTGTTCTTAGAATCCACACCCCTCGCGCCATGGGTAGCGTCCGCAACGCCTGCGCCGTTCGTGTCGTTTATGCCGTTTGCGTCGCTCGTGCCGTCCGCGCAACAGGCGTGCCCTTCACCGCCGGGACGTTTGTCAGAGCACCCACCAAATTGCCCGTCAGATTGTCCGTCGGGGCACACTTCGTCCGCGTCGTAACGCACCAGCACGTCATCGCCCGGCAGGGGCGTTTCCCCGCTGTGGCGGAACGAGCCGCGCGCGTAACACGTCACCTGTTTGCCGTCCAGCGGCGCGCGCGCGCCCGTGGTCGGGGACAGGTCGATGGTATACCGCCCGCCGACACCCCGGATAATCTTGCCCTTGCTTCTGTACTCCATGCGTCCCGTCACTCCTTTCGCTCTCTTACTCTTTCATCGTTTCCGTCGGGCGGCTGTCGGAGCTTTCACCGACTCTGACGCCCCGCCTTGCATTTTTCACGATCTGTTTCTATTCTTCCGTCTCGCCCGCGCTGTGCGTCTCCTGTCCCTGTCCGTCCGACGGTTTCCCACCGTCGTCGCGCGGCTCGCCCGACGCACCGCCGCGGTTGCCCTCGGGCAGGGCGGGAGCGCTTCCGTCGCTGACGATCAGCGTTGCCTGCGTTCCCGCCGGCACCGTAGTTCCGGCAAGCGGGCGCTGGGAAATGACCGTTCCCGCCGGGAGCGGAGAGACGCACGTTTCGGCTTCTCCGGGGCGCAGACCGCGGAGCACCATGGCGGCATTGGCGTACGGCAGCTGCATGCCAACCGTGTCGGGCACCTTGACGGTACGGACGGTGGCGGGGCGGCTGACCCGAAGCGTCACTGCCTCGCCCGCATGCACCGTCGTGCCCGCCGCGGGGGAGGTTTCCACCACCTGCCCGTCGGAAAGGTCGGGGCGCGTCACCGTTTCCGTCCGCACGCGCACGCCGTGGGAACGAAGCATGAGCGTCGTCTCCCGTGCGTCCGTTCCGGTCAGGTCGGGGAGCGTCAGACTGTCCGCCCCGGTGCTGACCGTCAGGCGGAGCGCGCACTTTGCCCTGCCGGGAATCACACGCCGCATAGCCCCCGCCGCGGGGGACTGTCGGAGCACCGTTCCCGGCGCGCTCCCGGCGTCCTGGCGGTAGACGAACGTCACGTCAAACAGCGTCTCGTCGATCTGTCCGTCGCCGTCGGCAAGAACGCTTCCCTCCAGCGCGGGCACGACGATCTGTCGGCTGTCGCGCGGGGCAAGCGGCAAAAACCGCGCCACCAAAAATCCGCACACCCCCAGGATTGCCACACACAGCCCGAGAATACTCCACCAAAGCGCGCGGCGGAATTTTGACGTCCCCGCGCCCCTGTTTCCTTTTGCCGCCATATCCGATCCTCCCTTTCCCCAGCCCGGCAGAAAAACCCCAAGCCCGCCTCTCGCGGGGGGATGTCCTGTCACGGCAGCCTGACAGGAGAATTCCGAGCCCACCTCTCGCAGGCGGATTTCCTGTCAGGCTATGTAAAGAAAGATCGGATAGGGCGACCCGTATCCGGCGCGGCGGCGTTACGATTTCCCGGACGTTCCGGGCATCCCGGGTTTTTCAATTTTCCCGGATTTTCCGGATTCCTCAGTTTCCCCGGATTTCTCGGTTCCCCCGGACTTTTCCTGTGCCGCCGCGCGGCGAAGCTGTCCGCAGGAGGCGTTGATGTCCGGTCCGAGTCGCCGACGCACCGTCGCGCGGATTCCGTGCTTTTCCAGCACCGCCGCGAACGCCCGCACCGCCGCCTCACCCGAACGGACAAAGCCGGTTTCGCTGACCTCGTTGACCGGAATAAGATTGACGTGAATGGGCATGCTCTCCTCGCCCGAGCGCAGGTGGGAATTGAGCACGCGAGCGAGCGTCTGCGCCTGCGCGGGCGCGTCGTTCTTGCCCGCGATCAGCGTGTATTCAAAGGAAATGCGCCGTCCCGTAGCGTCGTAGTAGCGGCGGCAGGCGGCGAGAAGCGTCTCAACGCCCCACTTGTTATTGACCGGCATGATGGCACTGCGCGTGGCGTCGTCCGGGGCATGAAGCGAGATGGACAGCGTAATGGGCAGGCGCAGCTTTGCCAGCGCGTCGATCTTATCCACCACGCCGCAAGTGGAGAGCGAGATATGGCGATAGCCGATGTTCCGCCCGTCCGGATGGTTGACCAGCCGCAGAAAGCGAACGACCTCGTCAAAGTTGTCCAGCGGCTCGCCGATGCCCATCATGACCACGTTGTCCACCCGCTCGCCGAGGTCGCGTTCCGCGGCGAGAATCTGCCCGATCAGCTCGCCCGCGCGCAGGTCGCGCACCTTGCCGCCGATGGTGGACGCGCAAAAGCGGCACCCCATGCGGCATCCGACCTGCGACGAAATGCAGATGGTCAACCCGTGCTCGTAGCGCATGACGACGCTCTCAACGCAGTTGCCGTCCGCGAGGGCGAACAGGTATTTTACCGTGCCGTCGATCGCCGAGACCAGCTTGCGTTCCACGCGCGGGAAAAAGTACGGCGCGCAGGCGGCGAGACGCTCCCGCGTGAGCCGCCCGATGTTGGTCATCTCCTCGGGGGAGTGCCCGCGGTGAAGCTGGGGGAAAATCTGCCCGGCGCGGTATTTCGGCTCCCCTGCCGCGACCAGCAGGTCGCACAGCTCCTCGGGGAAAAGCGAGAGCAGATCGCGCGCGGGGTTAGTATGATTCACTTGCATCGGTTTCATTCCTTTTTCAGTTTGGCGATAAAGAAGCCGTCCGTTCCGTGGACGTCCGGGGTCAGCGTCAGAGTGCCCCCCGTCGAGGCAAGTCCCCCGCCGAGCGTAAAATCACACGGGGAAAGCTCGGGGTGCGCCGCCAGCAGGCGGGCGACGTTTCGCTCGTTTTCCTCGGGCAGGAGCGTGCAGGTCGAATAGACCATCACGCCGCCCTTTTTCAGATACCGCGCCGCGGTGTCGGCGATGGCAAGCTGAATGTCGGGCAAGCCCGCCGCCGTCTCGGGCGGCTTGTGGCGGATTTCCGGCTTTTTGGCGATCACGCCGTAGCCCGAGCAGGGGACGTCGCAGAGCACCGCGTCGGCAGATTCCGCGTACTGCGGGCAAAACGTCCGCGCGTCGCGCGCCGCGACCTCGATGCAGTCAAGCCCCAGCCGCTCTGCCCCCGCGGTGATGAGCGACAGCTTGTTTTCATGCAGATCGGAGGCGAGGATTCTGCCGCGGACTTGTCCGCGGGTCTCTCCGCGGGCTTCTCCGCAATTTTCCCCGCGATCTCCCTCGCGATTTTCCCCGCGATTTCCTCCGAGGTATTCTCCGCGATCTCCCCCGCGGTCCTGCATCCCGAGCGCGATGCCGAACGTCTTGGAACCGGGGCAGGCGCACACGTCCATCACGGTCTGCCCCGCGGTCGCGCCGAGCGCCTCGACGCAGAGCTGGGACGCCTCGTCCTGCACAAAAAACAGCCCCTCGTCAAAGCCGGGCAGGGCGCGGGGATTCCCCTCGTCGGTGGTCAGCGCCACGGCGGAATAGTTGCCCGCCCGCACAGTCAGTCCCGCCGCCCGCCACTTTGCCGCAAGCTCCTCGGGTGTCACGCGCGCGGTGTTGACCCGCACGGTCAGCCCCGCCGTCGTTTCGCGGTCAAACGCCGCAAGCAGTGACGCGGTGCGCTCTGCCCCGAAGATTCCGACAAAGCGCGCGCACAGCGGCTCAGGGACAGAAAAAGCGACGGAAAGATATGCCACGGGGTCGCACTCCCGGTCGGGCAGAGGAATGTCCCCGCCCCGTCGCGTATATTCCCGCAGAACCGCATTGACAAAGCCCCGCTGACGTGCGGGCGCGAGCGCGACCGTCTCATAGAGTGCCGCGTGGGGCGGGACGCGCGTCAGGTAGCGGAGCTGATACAGCCCCAGACGGAGCAGGACCCGCACATTGTCGTCCAGCGCCGCGACGGGGCGGGAGGACAGCGCCGCGAGCAGGTAGTCCAGCGTCGTCTGCTTTTCGATGACGCCGAACACGAGAACGGTCAAAAGCGCCCGATCCGCCGCGGACAGCGCGTACCGCCGCAGGGTGGTATCGAGCGTCAGGTTGGCGTACACATGGTCGCGCTCCGACCGGAGCAAAAGCTGCATGGCAAGCGCACGCGGCGAAGCGGCACTTTCGGGCATAGGGTCAAACCATCCTTTCGGTCTGTTTTATGGGTCTTTGGGGACGACTTTACGGGGTTTGCTTTGGAGTCTGCTTTCCCCCCGTCCCCGGTCTGTTTTGAGGGACAATTCTTCACTTGCCCCGGCTTCCCGCACAAAAACTCAGCGCCGACGGCGCGAATTGGCAAGAATCAGAAGCCGCAACAGCGAGAGCAGCGAGGTGGCAAGCGCGGCAACGTAGGTCATCGCGGCGGCGCGGAGCACCCGGCGCGCGCCCTTTACATCCTCAAAGGACAGCGAGCCCCCATCCTCCAGCGCCTGCAAAGCGCGGTGGCTGGCGTTGAACTCGACCGGCAGGGTGACGAGCTGAAACAGCGTGACCGTGGCATAGGCGAGGATGCCCGCCATCATCAGCGGATCATACGAAAAGAACAGTCCGAGGAAAAACAGGGGCATTGCCGCCGAGGAGCCGATATTGCAGACGGGCAGAATCGCCGTGCGCACCTTGACGGGCGCATAGCCCTGCGCATACTGCACGGCGTGCCCCGCCTCATGCGCGGCGATGCCGACCGCCGCCACGGTGTCCGCGCCGTACACGCCCTGCGACAGACGGATAACGTTGGTGCGGGGGTCGTAGTGGTCGGTCATCTCGCCCGCGATGGTCTCAATGCGCACATTGGTCAGCCCGTTGGCGTCGAGAATCCGCCGCGCCGCCTGCTCCCCGGTCATTCCCCGGACGTTGGGGACGCGGGAATATTTACGGTAAGCCCGCTGTACGGAGATCTGCGCCCAGAACGTCAGAATGAGCGCCGGAATGAGCACAATGAACGTCCAGTCGCCCCAGAAATAGCCGAATAGCATCAGATTACACCTCTTTCATGAAAATTGGAAATGAAAAGTACGCTTCCCGAAACGTCACCGATAGCTTGCGCCGCGCGCCTGTATCTCATGCGCCGCGTGGGGAAAGCGCCTGCCGCCGCATCTTACGGGAACCATCGCACCCGGGCAGAATCCCCGGGGAAAATCCCGGCGGCGTCCGCGCCTCAACCGGGCGACACCCCGGAAAGCTCCGCGGAAAGCCCCGCGTTTTACCGGAGAATGTCCCCCACAGCGACCTTTCTGCCGCGGATAAAATCGGCGCTGTCCATGCGCGCCTTGCCCTCGGGCAGAACGCGGGTCAGCGAGAGCGCCCCCTCGCCGCAGGCAACTGTGACCGTCCCGTCGGAGGTGTCGATAATCTCCCCGGGTCGGGCGCCGGCGGGAACCGCGGCATCCTTCGCGACGCGCGCCGCGATGACCTTAAGCATTTTCCCGTCGGGGGTGTGGGTAAACGCCAGCGGGACGGGCGACAGCCCGCGGATGCGGTTGGCGAGCGTCGCGGCAGGCAGGGTGAAGTCCAGCAGGCAATCCTCCTTTTCGATCTTGGCGGCGTAGGTGGCAAGGCTGTCGTCCTGCCGCTCGCGCCGGAGCGTGCCCGCGCGGAGCGCCGCCAGCGTTTTCATCAGCGTCCCGGCACCGAGCGCGCCCAATTTATCGTGAATCGTTTCAAAATTGTCGTCCTCGCCGATGGGCAGCTCCGCCCGCAACAGCATATCGCCCGTGTCCACCCCGGCGTCCATGAACATGGTCGTGATTCCCGTCACCCGCTCGCCCTCCATGATGGCGCGTTGCATCGGCGCGGCGCCGCGGTAGCGCGGCAGGAGCGAGCCGTGGACGTTGATGCATCCGAGACGCGGGTAGGACAGTACGTTTTCGGGCAGAATCTTGCCGAACGCGATGACGATAATCAGATCGGGGTCAATGCGCGCGAGCAGCTCGGCGAACGCCTCGTCCCGCAGGGTTTTGGGCTGATAGACGGGAATCCCGTGCGCCTGTGCGAACACCTTGACCGGCGGCGGAACCATCTCGTAGCCCCGTCCGCGCGGCTTGTCGGTCTGCGTCACCACGCCGACAACGTTCTCCCCGGCGCCAAGAAGCGCGTCCAGCGAGAACACGGCAAAATCCGGCGTGCCCATAAAAAGAATACGGATGTCGCGGTCGCTCATCGTGCGCACCTCCTCAGTTTTCCGCGTCACTGTCGAGCATGCGGACAACGCAGTCGATGAACAGCTTGCCGTCCAGATGATCGACCTCGTGGCAGATGGCGCGGGCAAGCAGACCGCTCCCGCTCAGCTCGAACGTCTCGCCCCGGCGGTTGAGCGCGCGGACGGTGACGTGCATCGGGCGGTGCGTGATGCCGAACTCACCGGGGAGCGACAAGCACCCCTCGCTCTCCTCCTGTACGCCCGCGGTAGCGATAATCTTGGGGTTGATCATTTCGATCAGCTCGCCCGGCTCGACCTCGATGACGACGATGCGGCGCAGAATCCCCACCTGCGGCGCGGCAAGCCCGCAACCGTCGGCGGCGCGCATGGTCTCCGCCATGTCGTCCAAGAGGGTGAGCGTCGCGGGAGTGATCTTATCGACGGGGCGGCAGGTGCGGCGGAGAATGTCGTCGCCGAACTGCACAATTTTTCTTTTTGCCATGGAAAACTTCCTTTCTTTTATGCGTGTACCGGGGCCTCGGCGTCAGAGCGAGGACGGATTGAAATCGACCGAAAGCTGAGCCGCCCCCGCGCCGCCGGGAAAGGCGAGCAGGAGGGAGGAAAACAGAGCACGCGAGCGGCGGTTGAGGCGGCATTTGAAGACCATGCGCATGCGGTAGCGGTTGTCCGCGCGGTAGACGGGCGCCTCGAACGGACCGAACACGATGAGCTGAACGTCGGAAAACTCGCCCTTCATGCGCGCCTCGACCTCCTCGTACAGTCGGCGGGAGGTCAGAAGCAATGTTTTTTCGTCCTCGCAGGACAGCGTGAGCAAAGCGATGTCGCAGAACGGCGGGAACACCAGCAGGCGCCGCAGGGCGATCTCGCGTCGGTAAAACGTGTCGTAATCCTGCGCGCAGGCGAGGCGGATAATCTCGTGGTCGGGGTTGGCGGTCTGAATCACCGCACGCCCCGGGCGCTTGCCCCGCCCTGCCCTGCCGATCACCTGCGTCAGAAGCGCAAACGTGCGTTCGGCGGCGCGGTAATCATCCAGATACAGCGAGGAGTCCGCCGACAGCACGCCCACCAGCGTCACGTCGGGGAAATCGTGCCCCTTTGTCACCATCTGTGTGCCGAGCAGGATGTCCGCCTCGTGGGAGCGGAACTGCCCGAGCATGCGGTCATAGGCGAATTTGGTGGAGGTGGTGTCGGTGTCCATACGCAGAACGCGCGCCTCCGGCAAAAGCTGTCCCAGCTCCTGCTCGACGCGTTGCGTCCCGTAGCCGTTGTGCGTCAGGTGCGGCGAGCCGCACTCCGGGCAGGTCGCGGGCACGGGGCGGCGGGCGCCGCAGGTGTGGCAAAGCAGCTCACCCTCGTCGTAGCTTCCACGGCGGGTATGATAGGTCATGGCAACACTGCACCGCTCGCAGAGGATCGCCTTGCCGCACTTGCGACAGGACACAAATTTATGGTAGCCGCGGCGGTTGAGAAACAGAATGGACTGCTCGCCCGCCGTCTGATTTTTCGTCAGCTCCTCGCACAGCCGCCCGCCGAGCGGCGAAACGTTTCCGCTGTGCGCCTCCCCGCGCGTGTCCGCGATGAGCACCTCGGGCAGGGTCGCCCCGCCGAAGCGTTCGGTCAGGCGAAGCAGGGTGTAGCTTCCCTCCGTCGCCTTGTAATAGCTCTCCAACGACGGCGTTGCCGAGGCGAGAAGCAGCAGCGCGCCAGCGCTCGCGCAACGGAACCGGGCGATGTCATGCGCGCGGTATTTGGGGTTGCTGTCCGACTTGTAGGTGTGCTCCTGCTCCTCGTCGATGATGATGGCGCCGAGGTTTTCCACCGGGGCGAAGACCGCCGAGCGGGTGCCGAGCACAACGCGGCATTTCCCCTCGCGGATGCGGCAGTAGGCGTCGTAGCGCTCCCCCGCCGACAGTCCCGAATGGATGACCGCGACCTCGCCCCGGAAGCGGGTACAGAAGATGGAAACCGACTGCGGCGTCAGGGCGATTTCGGGGAGCAGGACGATGGCGCCCCGCCCCGTCGCGAGCAGGTGCTCGATGAGCGCCAGCATGACCGAGGTTTTGCCGCTCCCCGTCACGCCGTAAAGCAGGCAGGCGTGCGCCTCTCCCGCGTCGACAAAGCCGCGGAGCGTTTCATAGACTTCTTTTTGCTGTTCGTTCAGACAAATCGGCGCAGGCGTCCCGACATGCGCTGGGGGCGCGTACGGGTTGCGCTCGACCTGTTGCTTTTCCTCGGCGAGCAGTCCGCTCCGGGTCATGGTCGTCAGCACCGACGCGGTGCATTTTGCCGCCTCACACAGCACCTTGTCCGGAGCCATCCCGTCAAGGCCGAGCAGGGTGCGCAAAATCGTCATCTGCTTTTCGGAGCGCAGAACGCGACCGTCCACGCGCTCGCCCCGCAACAGCCTGTCCGCCGTCTCGGTCGGGATCGCCAACCGTCGGCACATGGTGTAGCGCGCGGCGTCCACGTCCTTGTATTCCGCATCCCGCACCACGAGCCGCCTGCGGCGCAGTCGCCAAAGGCTGTCCTCCACCGACGCGCCGAACGTGTGGCGCAACGTCGCCGTCGGGGTATCGGGGTGCGCCCGCAGGTAAGCGAGCACCTCGCCGTCCTCGGGGCAGGCAGGGTCGTAGCCCTCCGGGTCGGCATCCGGAGACAGCCGATAAATTTCCGTCATGCGCATGAGCGCCGACGCGGGAACCATCGCGCGCACGGCGTCCCCCACCGTGCACAGAAGCTGTTCCTTCATGCGCAGGGCAAGCTGCATTTCTTCCTCCCGCAGCTCCAGTCGCCCCGGGCTGACCGAGATCAACGGCTTGACGCGGGGCTGGTCGGTCGTCGGCGCAAGCTCTGTCACCAGCGCCAGCCGCTGTCGGTTGCCCCCACCGAACGGGACCGTAACAAAAGAGCCGCGATGCACTTCATCCGTCAGCGCCGCGGGCACAGCATAGGTATATTCATGATCCGCCACGAGCGGCAGATCCAGCACATAGACCCGGGCGTACACATTCGCCATGGCGTGACCTCCTCTCGTCCTCCCAACGCTGACCGACCGTGTATGTCGGCTCTTTTTTCTTTCTTTTCGGGCGGCTCCGCTTCACCGGACAGCCGCGCCAACGATACAAGCAACACGAAAATGCAAAACACGCAAAAAACGCGAGTGCGCGATTCTTCCGCGCATTCCCCCCGCCGCGCGAACCCGTCGGGAGCAAATTTGCGAAAACGCGAGGTGCAAAACAGGCGAAAAACGTGCAAACGCCCGAAGCGTGAAAAAAAGCGGCGGGCGCTCTTACGCGCCCTCGCCCTCCTTCGCAGTCTCCTCCGTCTGTGCGGTTGCCACGGCCTCCGCGCCCGTGCTCTCACCCGCTTCACCGTCAGTTGCGGGTTCCGGATCGGGATGCTCCACCGTATTGGTCACATAGAAGTCACCCGAATACAGGTGATTGATCGCCACCCGCACCGCCTTTTCGTCGCGGTACTCCTTGTCGATCATGTTGACGATCGATTTGTCGGCGTCCTTGTTGCCGGACACCTCGCGCTCCGCCATCTCTCTTTGGCGGACGTACTCGTCCGTCACCATGCGTGCGCATTTCGCCGTCGCGATCACAAGCTCATATCGGTTGTATTCTCCCTTGGTCAGTTCGTCAATGGTGGGATGAAGCATAGTTTTCCTCTTTCTTCCTTCACGGACAATATTTTATGTAGAATCAGTTTTCAGGCTGAGCATCGGGCGCCGAAAAATCGTCAAAAGCGTCAGTCCGGCATGCGGTTGGCAAAGTAGCGCTCGCACGCATCGGGATGGCGGCGCACCGCGCACTTTTCCGCCCGCACAATGGCGAGAATGTCCTCGGCGCACCGCGCAGTGTCCTCGTCGTTGTTATAGACAATGTAATCGTATTCCGACAACCGTCCCAGCTCCGAGTGCGCCGTGTCCAGCCGACGGCGGATGACCGTGTCGTCCTCCGTGCCCCGACCGCGCAGGCGGCGCTCCTGCTGATCGAAGGTTGGCGGCGCCAGCATGACGAGCACCGCATCGGGGTATTTCTCCCGCACCTGCAACCCGCCGTTGACGTCGATCTCCAGAATCAGATTTTTGCCGCTTGCCAAAACCGCCTCCGCCTCGCGACGCGGCGTTCCGTACAGATTCCCGCAGTATTCGTTGTGCTCGAGCAACTCTCCCGCGGCAAGGCGGCGTTCAAATTCCTCCCGCGTCACAAAGAGATAGTCCCGCCCCGGCACCTCGCCGGGTCTTGGCGCGCGCGTCGTCATGGAAACCGAGAACGCGTAGTCCCCCGTCGCCATCAGCCGCGCCGTCACCGTTCCCTTGCCGCTCCCGGCAGGCCCCGAAATCACAATCAGAATCCCTTTTCCCATCCGCAAATCTCCTCCGTACCGCAGCTGTCGTCAGTTTTCGGACGGGGCATCGTCCTCGTCCTCATCCTCATCTCCGTCGTCATAGTCCAGACGGTTCGCGATGGTCTCCGCCTGAATCGCGGACAGAATCACATGCTCGGAATCGGTCACAATGACCGCCCGCGCCCGCCGTCCGCAGGTCACGTCAATGGCGCGCCCATCGTCCTTTGCGCTCTGAATCAACCGTTTGATGGGCGCGGAATCGGGGCTGACCAGCGCGATGATGCGATCGGCGGCAACCATGTTTCCAAACCCGATATTGATAAATTTCGCCATAAATTACACTCCTTGCTCCGACCGCGGCATATCGCGGCGGCAAAAGTCTCTGTCCCTCATCTGCCCACGGCGCGTCACTCCAGATTCTGCACCTGCTCACGGATTTTTTCCAGCTCGTTCTTGACATGCACCACCAGATGCGCGATCTCGGCGTTGGCGCATTTGGAGCCGGTGGTGTTGATCTCCCGGTTCATCTCCTGAAGCAGGAAGTCGAGCCGCCGCCCCACCGCCTCATCGCTGTCCATGAGTTGGCGGAACAGCACAAAATGCGACCGCAGGCGCACCAGCTCTTCATCGACCGCCACCTTGTCGGCGAACACCGCACATTCGGTGAGCAGTCTCGCCTCGTCCGCCCGGACGCGGTACTCGTCGAGCACCGTGCGCAGCCGCTCCTCCAGCCGATAGCGGTAGCCGGACACATCCTCGGCAGACAGTGCCTCGATGCGATCGACCGCCGCGGCAATCCCGTCCGCCTTGGCAAGCAGGTCCTCGCGCAGGCGGGCGCCCTCGCGCCGACGAGCGGCAAGGAACTGATCGGTCGCCTCGTCCAACACAGGCAAAAGCCGTTGCCACGCGTGCTCTGCGACCTCTTCGCCATCGTCGCCGTCGTCCCGCGGCGGGGCAAAAAGGGCGGGGTTCTGCGCCACGCTCATCACGCTGATGTCATCGCGCAGACCGTACTCGTCGCGCAAACGGAAAAGAGCCGACAGATACTCACGCGCCGCCTCGTCGTTGAGCTGCGCGACACCCTCGTCGGGGCGCGCCGCCTCAAAGCCGATCTGCACGTCGATCTTGCCGCGACTGATCCCGCGGGATTGCAGGTACGGCTTGATTCTCTCCTCCAGGCACGAAAGTGCCCGCGGCAGACGGACGGAGCAGTCCAGATAGCGGTTATTGACCGAGCGGAGCTCCACCCGGAGGGTTCCCTCGTCGTCGGTCGTCGCCGCCCGTCCGATGGCTGTCATACTGCTGACCACGCAATCGCCTCGCTTTCCCGATCATATGGCAATACATCATATATTGTAACCCTTTTTCCCCGTTTTGTCAAGGTTTCGCGCCGATTTTTTCGCGAACAACGCCGACTTTTTCACGGAGCCCCCTCCCGCGGGCAAAATGGGTGGGCTTTCCCTCGCCCGGCTTTCTAAATTTCAACGCCCCCGGGAGGGGCATGGGGAGGGGTCATCGGCGCGTCCCCGCGCCGCCCTCCCCAATGCGCAAAGCGCCGCGTTGTTGCGGCGCGACGCGCATCCAGCCTTGGAGTGGAGGGCGTGG
>CAKSNQ010000030.1 GCA_934476315.1 uncultured Eubacteriales bacterium | reverse complement strand
ACCTCTGACAGACTTCTCTGCCGTGATTCCGAATTTACAAGAAAGGACGCTCATTCCATGAAAAATCGTGAAAACAAAGCCGCGAAACCCGACGCACGCAAGTGGGCGGTTCGCATCCTTGCGCTCGTACTTGCCGCACTGATGGTCGGCGGCGTGCTGTATGTTGCGCTGGACGCCATCGCGACGCATCTCTGATTTCCCGGGCGGCTTTGCCCCCGCCGAGCTGAATTCGCCGACACAAAAGAAAAACACCGACGTTCCATTCTGAGGAAAATCGGTGTTTTTTATTTCTTCCGTTGTGTTACTTTTTCCGTGGTGCCCTTACGCTCCGCGGTTGAGCGCCCGGATGTGCGGGCGCGCCAGATGGGCGATCAGAATCGCCACCGCCAGCTTAGCAAGGTCGAACGGAATGTACGGCAGGACGCACATGGCAAGCGCGGCGTAAAAGGAATCGACCTCCGCGACAACGCAATACCACATTGTCCCGGCGCCGTAGCACACGACAAGCGCCGCGATGCCTCCGATCACCTCCCGGAGCAGAGCCGGAAAGCACCGTAAAATCTTACGCACGCCCCCGACACAAAGCACCATCAGCGGATACGCCAAAAGGTATCCTCCCGTCGGTCCGATCAGCATTTGCACTCCGCCCCGGAACGAGGAGAAAACCGGCAGTCCGACTGCGCCCAGTGCCATATAGACAAAGACGGAGATGAGCGCGATTTCCGTCGGCAGAATCAAGGATGCCAAAAACAGGGCAAAGACCGACAACGTTATCGGGATGACGCCGATGGGAAACGAGATCGGTGCGATCAGGCAAAGCATGGCGGCGAAGCATGCCGCCAACACCATAGCGCGCAGGCGCAGGCGCCGCGGGGAGGACACCCGCTCCTCCCTTTCCTCGCGCGAAGCCGTCGAATATTCCGAGTGCTTCATCAAATGTTATGAACTCCCTTTTCGGGGTCGGAGTGATCGATGTCCAAGGCGTACTTCTGCGCCTTGCGGTGCTCAAAGAATTTCAGTGCAACCTGCTCAAACAGCGCGTAGGACAGAACGTCCTCGTCCTGCTCGATATACTGTGGAATCTGGGCGCGAAGCGTTTCCAGCTCCGGTGCAAGGCGGTCTGCCGGACGGCAGGTCACAGGTTCCTCGTCACCAATGATCTTTTTGACAAAGGCGGGGTCCATCGCGACCGGTGTCTTTCCGTATTCGCCGCGAACCAGCGCGCGAAATTCCTTGGTCGTCGTCTTGTATCTTTCACCGTTGAGAACATTGAACACCGCCTGCGTTCCGACGATCTGCGAGGACGGCGTGACCAGCGGCGGATAGCCTGCATCGGCACGGACGCGCGGGACTTCCTCCAGCACTGCGTCCAGAAGGTCAGACTTCCCTGCCTGCTTGAGCTGGGAAACCAGATTGGAGAGCATGCCGCCGGGCACCTGGTTAATCAGCGCGTTGACGTTGACCTTCATGACCTTGGGGTCCATCAGTCCCTCGGCGAGGTATTTTTCGCGCAGAGGCGTGAAGTATTTCGTCACTTCATTGAGCTTGGCAAGGTCGATGCCGGTATCATAGGGCGTTCCCGCAAGCGATGCAACGAGCGACTCGGTGGGCATCTGCGAGGTTCCCTGCGCCATGGGAGAAATCGCGGTATCGACAATATCCACCCCTGCCTCGATTGCCTTCATGCACGTCATGGACGCGACGCCGGCAGTATAGTGGGTATGGAGCTGAATCGGCACCTTGACCATTTCCTTGAGCGCCTTGATGAGGTCATATGCGGTATACGGGAGAAGCAGACCCGCCATGTCCTTGACGCAGATGGAATCCGCGCCCATTTCCTCGAGCTGACGCGCGTAATTCGTATAATACTCCAGGTCGTAAACGGGACCCGTTGTGTAGCTAATCGCCGCCTGGACGTGTCCGCCCTCTTTCTTGGTGGCGTCGATGGCGGTCCTGAGGTTGCGGGCGTCGTTCAGTGCGTCAAAAATGCGGAGAATGTCGATTCCGTTCGCAATGGATTTCTGAACAAAGTACGCCACGACATCGTCCGAGTAATGACGATAGCCGAGGATATTCTGACCGCGGAAGAGCATCTGTAATTTGGTATTTTTGACATTGGCGCGGATTTTACGCAGTCTGTCCCACGGGTCCTCGTTCAGAAAACGCAGGCATGCGTCAAACGTTGCACCGCCCCATGCTTCCAAAGAATAATATCCGATCTCATCCATAGTGCGCAGGATGGGCAACATATCTTCCGTTTTCATACGCGTCGCGATCAGTGACTGATGGGCATCGCGCAGGACGGTTTCACAAATTTTTACCTGTGCCATAAGTATCTTTTCAATCCTTTCATCCGATATTCGATATGCGGTAGTCGGTCGATGTTAAGCGGTCATCAGCGGAACCACGAGAGGAACACGCCCGCGGCAACGGCAGAGCCGATAACGCCCGCGACGTTGGGTCCCATGGCGTGCATGAGTAGGAAGTTGGTCGGGTTTTCCTTCTGTCCCACCTTTTGCGACACACGCGCCGCCATCGGAACCGCGGAAACGCCGGCAGAACCGATCAGCGGATTGATCTTTCCGCCCGTAACCAAACACATAATTTTCGCCGTCAGAAGTCCTCCGATGGTAGAGACAATGAACGCCGCCAGTCCGCAGAGGATGATCGCCACCGTCTGTCCGCTCAGGAAGTTATCCGCCTTTGCCGTCGCTCCGACGGAAATACCGAGAAAGATGGTAATGGTATTGATCAGACCGTTCTGTGCGGTTTTGGACAGGCGGTCAGTCACACCGCAGACATTCAGAAGGTTTCCGAACATCAGACATCCGACCAGTGTCAGCGCATCCGGAACGATCAGGGCAACGACCACCGTGACGAGCACGGGGAAAATCACCTTTTCCGTTTTTGAAACCTGGCGCAGGGTCGTCATTTTGATCGCCCGCTCTTTTTTGGTGGTCAGGAGCTTCATAAAGGGTGGCTGAATCATCGGGATCAGCGCCATATAACTGTACGCCGCGATAGCGATCGCGCCGAGCAGCTCCGCCGCCAGGATTTTCGTCACGAGAATGGCGGTCGGTCCGTCGGCGCCGCCGATAATACCGATTGCCGCCGCCTGTTCCGGGGTAAAGAAGCCGGACAGGAGGGCAAAGGCAAAGGCAACAAACACGCCGAGCTGAGCGCCCGCTCCGATGAGCAGGCTCTTGGGGTTGGCGATGAGGGGGGTGAAGTCCGTCATCGCGCCGATGCCGATGAAAATAATGCAGGGATAAATGCCGAGCTTGACGCCAAGGTACAGCATATCCAGAAATCCACCGTCATTGAGAACTTTGGCGAACAGCTCCGAAAAAGGAATTTCCTCCTCGGTGATGAAGAAATCGAGATGGAACATGTTTCCGCCGGGAAGATTGGTCAGGAGCACGCCGATGGCAATCGGCAAGAGCAGAAGCGGTTCAAAGCCCTTGACGATCGCGAGATAAACCAGCACGCCGGCAATGACGAACATGATCAGTGTTTTCCACCAATCACCGTTGTCAAACAACTGCGCCACGCCCGTCGTGTGGATAAATTTTTCCAGGCTTTCCAATACAGCAGCCATATATCAGGGTATCCTTTCTGTAAAAATCGAGAGATCGGATCGTGTCCTCACGCGATCGAAATGATGACGTCGTCCGTGTTGACAGACGCACCCTTGCCGACATTGACAGTCGCAACCGTACCGTCCGCGGGAGAGAAAATCTCGTTCTCCATCTTCATAGCTTCCAGGATACAAACCATATCGCCCTTCTTGATCTGCGCGCCCTTTTCGACGCAAACCTTCACAATCGTGCCGGGCATCGGCGCCTTGACCGTCGTAGCGCCAGCCGGAGTCGCAACCGGAGCGTGAGCCGCAGGAACGGCGGCAGGAGCGGCAATCGGCGCGGAGGTCACAACCGGCGCGGGCTGGGGGGTGGCAACAACGGGAGCTCCCGTTATCTCTTCAACAACAACATCATAGGAAACACCGTTAACCGTAACTTGATATCTGCTCATTTTAAGGACCAACCTTTCAATTATTTATTCCAAGCGGAATGATTCTTGGTTCTGCGGAAAGACACAACGCGGAACGCGCCGCTCTGACCGTTCTTCGTACGCTCTTGCATGATGGCGGCGGTGATGGCGGCAACCAGCGCGCCGTCGTCCGTCGCAGGGGTCGCCCCGGCGCTCGTCTCGGGTGCGGAAACCGCCACCGAAGCCGGCTGTTGTGCGGCATCGTCCGGGCTCTCCTCTTCAGGAGAGGTCACACGCTCATACACCCGATGGAACAGTGCGAGCACCGCCCACAGAATACAAAGCGAAGCAAACACAACGCCCATGCCGACAACCAGCATGCGGAGCGAATAGGAAAGACGCTCGCCGAAGTCCATTCCCGTCACGTTGGGAAGGCTGAAAAGGATTGTCGTTAAATTCATATCTGATACCTCCGTTGCGACTTCGGCTTACAGCGGAGCGACGGTGTGACGGCGGGTGGGACGGTCATCCGTCTTTGCCGCCAGCATGTAAAGCGCCGAGCAAACACGCATGCGCAGCTGTTCCGGCGGAATGATGTCGTCAATATCGCCGCCTGCCGCTGCCGCCTCGGGGCTTGCCATCGTTTCTGTCCACTCTTTTTCAAGGCTCTCGCGCGAAACCTCGGCACTCACCCGATCGTTCCACAAGAACGCGACCGCGCGCTCCGGCGCCATCGTGCTGATAACCGCCTGCGGCAGAGCGTAGGTCATATCCGCGCCCAGCGCCTTGGAGCCGAGGAGAATGTATGCCGCGCCGTACGCGTGTCCGGTCACGACCGTGACCTTGGGGCACGTTGCGGAAGCATACGCCGTAGCAAGGCGACCGTACGACGAAATGTCGGACTGCGCCTCGTCGTCGGTGCGGATTGCCAAGCCGTCGCTGTCCACCAGCGTCACGACCGCCATGCCGAAGCTATCGCAAAATTCCACAAGGTGCGCCGCTTTGCGTGCGCCGTCTGCGGTAAGAGCGCCGGTTGCGCGGACCACTCCGACCGGCACGCCGCCGACGCGACCGAAGCCTGTGCGGACATCCTTACCGAAATCCGCGGACAACTCGACAAACGCCGCGCCGTCCAGAATCCCCTCGGGGAGAACGGTGTCCGCCGCCACAGCTCCGATTTCCGGCGCGTCAACGGTTGCCTTGTCGCAGTTGTTCTGCGGCAACAGGTCCATAAGCGTTCTGACACGCGCGAATGCGTCCGCCTCGCCGTCGCAGACCACGCTGACCAGTCCCTTCTCAGCGGCGGAATTTACGCCCGTTCCCTGCTTGCCGACGACCGACGATGCAGTCACGTACAGACTGGCGTTCTCGCCCGCTGCGAGCACGACATCAAACATGGAAGCGATCACTGCCGCGCTTCCTGCGCAGACACCCGTAATCACCGCGATCTGCGGCAGAACACCGGAAGCCTCGGAGACGACCCGCATCCACGTACCGTAAGCCGACAGTGCCGGAGCGCCCTCGCGGATGACCGCGCCCTCGCTGTCAAAAATGCCGATGACAGGCGCACCGTTTTTCATTGCCATCTCATAGAGCATCCGGATTTTCTTGGCGCCCGACGCGTCAAAGGCGCCTTTTGTACGGTCCATATCCTGCGAAAAGGCAAACGCCAGCTTGCCGCCGACCGAGCCATAGCCGCACAAAACGCCGTCATACTCGCCTCCGTCCGTGCCCTTGACATAGGCACCGACTTCGACAAACGAACCATCGTCGAAGAGTGCACGGATTTTCTCACTTCCGACCGTCGCATTTCTGTCCATACCTGATCTGTAACCTCCCGAATTCACGATTACGGGAGACATGTTTTTTCATTTCTGTCGCAAAAAAACCATATCCCCCGATTATAATTTTATTATACTTTTTTCTCTGTCATTTGTCAAGATTTTCTCGCATTTTTTTGGGTAAAAAATAAAGGCGCCCGGCAACCGCGCGAAAAATCGAAAAAATTTTGCTCTCCGCATTTACAGACGGGCAAAAATATGGTATGATGTAGATAATAGTCGTATCGGGAGGGTCGTTATGCCGAATATTCTGCGTCTGTGCGTCGGAGACACGCTGGAGCTGAAAAAACCGCATCCCTGCGGCAACAGGAGCTTTACCGTGCTCCGCGTCGGGAGCGAGGTGCGGATTCGTTGCCTTGGTTGCGGACACGATCTGTGCGTTGACCGCGTAAAGCTGGAGCACGCCGTCCGCCGCCGTATCCCATCCGAAAATGAGACTGTGCAAGGAGAGCGCTGATTATGTTCTATTACATACAAGGAAATCTTGCCTATCTGACGCCGACGACCGCCGTAGTGGACGCGGGAGGGGTCGGATACAAAATGGTCATCAGCCAGAGCACGTTTGAGGCTTTGCCGCACGCGATCGACAAGCCGCAACAGGTGCGGCTGTACACCTACCTGTCCGTCCGTGAGGACGGAATCGAGCTGTTCGGGTTTTACAGCGAGGCGGAGCTGTCCTCGTTCCGCATGCTGCTCGGCGTTTCCGGCGTCGGTCCCAAGGCGGCGATCGCGGTTCTCTCCGTCCTGAGTCCGGAAAAATTCGCTTTGGCGGTCTGCACCGACGACAAAAAAGCGATCGCCCGGGCGAGCGGCATCGGACCCAAGACCGCCGCGCGCATCATTCTGGAATTGCAGGACAAGCTGCTCAAGGAGACGCCGGCGGCGCAGGTGAGTGCCACACTTTCCGCGGCGATCACCTCCCCCCGCGAAACCTCCTCCGGTAAACTGGGTGAGGCGCAGGATGCCCTGCTCGTGCTCGGATATTCCCGTGCGGAGGCGCTCCGCGCCCTGCAAGGGGTGGACGTCTCCTCCATGGAGCTGGAGGACATTATCCGCGCCGCGCTGAAGTCCCTGATGAAATAAAGCGTCAAAAGTAAAACGAAAGGACTGTACTTTCTTTGGATACCGAGGAATTTGATTTTGAAAACCGCATGGTCGGCGCCGATTACCAGCGTTCCGACGAGCAGGAAAACAGCCTCCGTCCACGCACGCTGGAGGACTATATCGGTCAGGATAAGGTGAAGGAAAATCTGAAGGTCTACATCCATGCGGCGAAGATGCGCGGCGAGCCGCTTGACCATGTGTTGCTCTACGGTCCCCCCGGACTCGGAAAGACAACGCTGTCCAACATCATTGCCACCGAGATGGGGGTGAATCTGCGCGTGACCTCCGGTCCTGCCATCGAAAAGCAGGGCGATCTGGCGGCAATTCTGACCAATCTGAACGAGGGGGATGTTCTCTTCATCGACGAGATTCACCGTCTTTCCCGTTCCGTTGAGGAAATTCTCTATCCTGCCATTGAGGACTTCGCACTTGACATTATCATCGGCAAGGGTCCGTCGGCGCGCAGTATCCGCATCGATCTGCCGAAATTCACCCTGATTGGCGCCACGACGCGCGCCGGTCAGCTCTCAACTCCGCTCCGCGACCGCTTCGGCGTTCTGCTCAAGCTGGAGCTGTACACCAACGAGCAGCTTGCCTGCATCGTTCAACGCAGCGCCGGAATCCTCGGTATCGTCATCACGGAGGACGGCGCGTACGAGATTGCCTCCCGCTCCCGCGGAACGCCGCGTATCGCCAACCGCCTGCTCCGCCGCGTCCGGGATTTCGCGCAGGTACAGGACAAGGACACCGTAGACGCCGTGATTGCCAACTTTGCGCTTGACAAGCTGGAAATCGACGCGTTGGGGCTGGACAATCTGGACCGCCGCATGCT
This sequence comes from uncultured Eubacteriales bacterium, assembly GCA_934476315.1. Lineage (GTDB taxonomy): Bacteria > Bacillota > Clostridia > Oscillospirales > CAG-272 > SIG644. Next base: position 12,969 of record CAKSNQ010000030.1, on the reverse strand, counting down.
ACGCACCATTATTGATTTCTACGACGGGGGGCCCGTCGGGCTGGAAACGCTGGCGGCAACCGTCGGCGAGGAAGCGGTCACGCTGGAGGACGTGTACGAGCCCTATCTGATGCAGATCGGATTTCTCTCCCGCACGCCGCGCGGTCGTTGCGTCACGCGTCTGGCGTACGAGCACCTGAACCTCGCGTATTCCCCCAAGACCCCCGCCAATCAGATCAATCTGTTCGACGGTGAGGACAAGGATGAGGTCGGCGTGTGAGCGACGCGGAGTTTTTTGCGCGTTTCCCCGATTTCACTTGCTTTTTTGCGCTATTTGCTGTATAATCATCGGTTGATATGACCAAAGGAGAAATAACAGGACATGAAACTTGGTATCGTAGGACTTCCCAACGTGGGGAAAAGCACGCTGTTCAACGCACTGACCAACGCCGGCGCAGAGAGCGCGAATTACCCTTTCTGCACCATTGAACCAAATGTCGGAGTAGTCGCGGTTCCCGACTCCCGCCTGGATTATCTGTCGCAGATGTACTCCCCGAAAAAGACCACGCCCGCCGTCATTGAATTTGTAGACATTGCCGGACTGGTGCGCGGCGCGTCGCACGGCGAAGGGCTGGGCAACAAATTCCTGTCGCACATCCGCGAGGTAGACGCGATTCTGCACGTCGTCCGTTGCTTTGAGGACGAGAATATCATCCATGTGGACGGAAAGATCGACCCGATGCGGGACCTGGAGACCATTAACATGGAGTTGATCTTTGCCGACATGGAGATGATGGAGCGCAGAATCGACCGCGCGAACAAGGCGCTCAAATCCGACAAGACCGTTGCCGCCTCGATCGAAGTTTTCAAGCGGGTCTATGACGCACTTGCCGACGGGAAATGCGCCCGCACGGTGGAGCTGACCGAGGACGAGACGGCGCTGTTTGCCGACACGCCGCTTCTGACCATGAAGCCCGTCATCTATGTCGCCAACGTTTCCGAGGCGGAAGCCGCAGCGGAGCCCGTCAACAACGAGGGCTACAACAAGCTCAGGCAATTCGCGCTCTCCGAGGGCGCGCAGGTCATGCAGATCTGCGCCGGCATCGAGGCGGAAATCTCCGAGCTTGCCCCGGAGGAAAAGGCGATGTTCCTGGAGGAAATGAACATTGCGGAGAGCGGGCTTGACCGCCTGATTAAGGCAAGCTATTCCCTGCTCGGTCTGATCTCGTTTTTGACCGCGGGTCCCGACGAGGTGCGCGCGTGGACGATCGTCCGCGGCACACGGGCGCCGCAGGCGGCGGGAAAGATTCACTCCGACTTTGAACGCGGCTTTATCCGCGCCGAGGTCGTGTCCTTTGCGGACCTCGAGCGTCTCGGAAGCATGAACGCCGTGCGCGAAGCGGGACTTTACCGCTCCGAGGGCAAGGACTACGTGATGCAGGACGGAGACATTGTTCTCTTCCGCTTCAACGTCTGACAAGGAGTCCGTCGCATGAGAATGAGAAAAAAGAAGCACGGCGAGGAACGCATTGCCGCTTGCTCTGCCCTGCTCATCCCCACCCCCGCGGCTCCGATTGAGCACGCGGAGGAATATTTCGGGGCTTCCCGCCCGTTGCACGTCGAGATCGGGTGCGGCAAGGGGAGCTTTGCCTGCGGTATGGCGGCGGCGCATCCGGACGTGAATTTCATCGCCATGGAGCGCATTTCCGATGTGGCGTGCCTTGCCCTGGAAAAGGCTATGGCGTGCGCCGCGGAGCGTCCCGACAATCTGCGCTTTCTCATCGGTGACGCGCGCAACCTTGCCCTGTATTTCGCGCCGCACACCGTGGAGCAGCTCTATCTGAACTTCAGTGACCCGTGGCCCAAGTCCGGGTATCACAAGCGCCGTCTGACATGGCGCGGCTTTCTGGAGCTTTACCGCAGTCTGCTGATCCCGGGCGGCACTCTGCAATTCAAGACCGACAACGAGGAGCTCTTCACCTTTTCGCTGGAGGAATTTGAGGCGGCAGGACTGACCGTTCTGTGGAAAACCGACGACCTGCACGCAAGCGAGCATGCTGCGGAAAACGTCATGACCGAGTACGAGCGGAACTTTTCCTCCCGCGGTTGTACCATCCACGCGGCGTCCGTCCGCTTCTGAGGACTGTTATGAATGAAAAAACAATTCCCGACGGCGTACTGATCGTCAACAAGCACGCCGGCGTCACCTCGCATGACATTGTAGGCATGGTCCGTCGTCTGTACGCGACCCGCGCGGTCGGTCACGCGGGAACACTTGACCCGATGGCGACCGGCGTTCTGGTCGTTCTCCTCGGGCGTGCGGCGAAGGCTACCGAATACCTCAGCGGCTGTCGGAAACGGTACACCGCGCGTCTGCGTCTCGGCATGACGACCGACACCGAGGACACAACAGGCGCCGTTCTGACGACCTGCGCATCGGAAGCGCTTCCCACTCCCGATGCTGTGTTTGCGGCGTGCCGCGACTTTGTCGGTGAAATCGAACAGATTCCCCCGATGTACAGCGCACTCAAGGTGAATGGGCAGAAGCTGGTGAACCTGGCGCGGCGCGGCGTGACGGTCGAACGACAGGCGCGTCCCGTGACGGTCTTTTCGCTGACGTGCACGCCGACGGAAACGCCGTCCGACTACATCCTGGACGTCTCCTGCTCCGGCGGCACCTACATCCGCACGCTGTGCGCGGACATCGGCAAGCGGCTCGGATGCGGCGGCGTGATGGCGGCGCTCACCCGCACCTCGGCGTGCGGCTTTGATCTGGAGCAGGCGACCGACATCCGGACGCTGGAGTTCCTTTCCCCGGAGGAACGTCTCGCGCGGCTGATTCCGACCGAACAGCTCTTCGCCGACCTCCCCCGCGTGGTGCTCCCCGCGTTCTATGACCGTCTGTGCTCCAACGGATGCGCCGTCGCACTGGAAAAACTCCGGCTGCGGCTCGATGAGCACGACCGCGTTCGCTTATACCATGCCGATGGGCAATTTTTCGCACTCGGCGAGGTGATTCTCGCGGAGGGCAAGCCAGCGATGCGTTGCATCAAGACCTTTGCTCTGTCCTGACGCGGCGTCAATACTCCGCGGCTTTGTATCGGGCGCAAGGCTCTCCCGCGCTTTTCCCTCTGCCCCGATTTCTTCGCTTCTTCGCGTGAACTCCCAAAACGCCGCAAGAAAGGAAGCCCCACGCCTGCGCGGGGTCATGATTATAACGATGTTACAGGCACACGATTCCGGGAAAAAAACCATCATCATCAACGGGCGCGGCGGCGTCGGCAAGGATACGCTGTGCGACATTGCGGCGACCCGCTATCGCGTGCGCAACGTCTCCTCCATCACTCCGATCAAAAAGATTGCCCGCGAAAACGGATGGAACGGCGAAAAGGACCTGCGCGCGCGGCGGTTTCTCTCCGAGCTGAAACGGGTCTTTACCGAATACAACGACCTCCCGACCGTTTATCTGTTGGAGCAGTACCGCGATTTTCTCGGGACGGACGAGCAGATTCTGTTTGTCCACATCCGCGAGCCGGAGCAGATCGCGCATTTCGTCTCCAGTCTCGGCGCTCCCAGCCTGACACTGCTGGTGCGGCGTCACGACGATGCTCTCGCCAACACATACGGGAACCATTCCGACGACGACGTGGAGGACTACCCATACGACTACATTTTTGATAATTCTGCCCCGCTGGAAGAAAGCGGACCGGAATTTCTCCGCTTTCTCGCCCGCATTTTGGAGAACTGATCGCGTTCTCCGTCAAAAATGGTATGCCGCGCTTGGCGCGGCATACCATTTTTAGGTTAAACGTATCGAATTTTGGAATCAACGGTTGCGGATGGCGTCAATGGGGCGCTTGGAGGCAATGCGTCGCACAGGCAGGAAGCTGGCGAGCGCCGCCACGGCAACGCTGACGACAAACAGCAGGAGAATCTGACGCAAGCTGAAATCCAGAACGGTAATTAAAATCCCGGCACTCCGGCGCAACGCCCGGTTGATGGCGGTGGTGACAAGTCCGACGCCGACGGAGGAAAGAACAAAGTTGATCATGGCGATGATAAAGCTCTCCGCAAAGAAAATCCGGAAAACATCATTTCCGCGTGAGCCAATCGCGCGCAGAATCCCGATCTCCTGCTTTTTATAGGCGATGCTGGTACCGATGAAGTTGGCGAGCATCAGCGAGGCAAACACGGCAAAGCCGATTCCGATATACAAAAAGACTTTGGCAAGCACCTTGAGCACGGAATGAACGATGTCCAACTCAAATGTCACCGTATTGCACATGGCAAAGCGAACCGGAGCGCTGTCGTCGTAGCAATAAGCGACCAACCCGCGGATCTCCGCGCCGGAGTGCGGCATCGGGGCGATCGCCATCTGATAGGAGATTTCCTCGCTGAGCTCGGCGACGCGCCCGTACAGTTCCTCTCCGATCACGCACTGTTCCGGAATATCCCGATCGTATCCGAAGAACATGTTGTCAATCACGCCGACAACCCGGTATTCCCCGGTTTCCAGCGTGCCGTCGTACCAGGACGCCTTCCATTTTACCGTCAAGCCATCCGTGCCGAGGACCGCCGGAAGCGCCTCTTGCAGTTCCTCCGGAGTTCCCACGGAATACAGAGCCTCTGCCTCTTCTCCCAACAAACCGAACAGCAACATATCCATGGTGACAATAATCTCTCCCTTACCGAGCGACGGGACATGTCCCTGCGCCCACAGAACCAGCGACGAATCCACCGCCCGCAGATCCGCCACCGAAAGAGAATACACCATTTGGGTGTTCTCGCAGGACAGGGTAGCCGTCCCGTAGGTACCAAGGGAAATCTCCGCCGGCAGTTCGGTGCGGAGTCGGTCGGCAAAGCCCTCGCCCACCAGAATTACGCGCGCCGTACTGTAATTGACCGCCGCGCCAAATTCCGACATCATGGCATACAGGATCAGGTCCTCCGCCGTGCTCAGCGTTCTGCCATAGTAGCTCTCCCACTGGGAGCGGTAGCGCTCCATGTCAACATTGGCGTCAAAAATGCCGGTCACGGTGTATAGTTTCCCGTTCAGGCAGAGCGTTTTTCCAATCATGTCCCGGGTACCGGAGAGGGAGACGACCCCGCCGATCGGGTTTCCGTCGGCATCCACAGGAATATATCCCGCGGCGAGAAAGGTCTCGCAAAGGTACGAGCTCAGGGCGATCTCATCCCGCTGACCGTCCGGTAGCCGTCCGGAGAGCAGCTTCATGCCCGCGCGCTCAAGGCTCTGTTCGGTCATCTCGGAGAAGCCCGTCGCGCTCGTGGAATAGTATCCCATCGCCTGGAATTTTTCCGTCTCCTCCGAAAATTCCCCGCACTGCTCCTCCCAATCCAGTCGCCAGCCCTCCGGCGTCCACACGCCGACAAACGGTTGCCCGGTTTCGCGGTTGAGCTTTTCAATATCCTCGGCGAGGAAGCGCGCGCCGCGGGTGGTATAGTACGGCTCGTCGGAATCCGCGACCCGCACCTGTTTTTGCACGGTGGCGTAGGTAATTCCGGAATCCGTCAGCGAACGCGCGCACGTCCGGATGTGGTTATACGCGCCGAAAGTGTCCGCAAGTCCGAACAGGACAAACGCCACACACGACAGGAGGATGGTAAACGTCAGCCGGATTTTTTTGTGCGTCAGACCGCTGGCGCCGATGCGGAACGCGCACCGGAGCGGCAGTCGCGATTTGATTTTGCGCAGATTTCCCGTCTGTCCTGCCGTTATTTTCCCGGGGGCGGTCGGGCGCGCGATCCGTTTGCCGTCGCTCCGCTCTGCCCGCAAGGTGGCATCCTTGCCGAGGCGGTCGATATATTCATTGATTTTGAGGCGATCCTCCTCCGTCAGGTGGTAACCCGCGGGAATCCGCACGGTGTCGCCGTCATAGGTCGGTTGCGCTTGCGTCTCCTGTGGGGCGGTCTCGCTTGTGTATTCCATGTCGCTGATAACCTGTCCGTCCGCAAGCTCGATGATCCGGTCGGCGTACTTCTCGGCAAATTCCCGATCGTGGGAAACAACGATGACCAGCTTATCCGCCGACAGCTTTTTCAGCGTGTCCAGCACCGCGCGCCCCGTCGCGCTGTCCAGCGCCCCGGTCGGCTCGTCCGCCATGATGATGTCCGGGTTTTTAATCAGCGCACGCGCAATCGCCACACGCTGTTTCTGACCGCCGGACAACTCATTCGGGCGGCGGTTGCCGTAGCCCTCCAGATCGACCTGCCGCAGAATTTCGGCGATCTGCGCGTCCTCGGCGCGGCGGCCCTGCAGCTCGATGGCAAGGGCGATATTGGCGCCGACGGTAAATTCCTCAAGGACGTTATATTCCTGAAAAATGAACCCGACGTAGGTGTTGCGGTAGGTATCAAAATCCTGCTGTGAAAATTTCTTGGTGGACACGCCGCGCAAAAGAATCTCTCCGCTGTCGTAGCGATCCAGTCCACCCAAGAGGTTGAGAAGCGTGGATTTTCCGCTTCCCGACTTGCCGAGCAAAAACACCATCCCGCGCTCGGGAAAGCGTAAAGTCACATCCTTGAGCGCCTGAACGGGAACGCCGCGGCGCGGTCTGTACACCTTGCAAAGGTTTCTTGTTTCCAGCATTTTGCGTTTCCTCCGATGGTCTGTGATAGGGTTATTTTACCACAAATCCGCCTGCAAGGCAAGGGGCGTCCGCAAAAATTCAGCGCTCCTTAATTTTTCCTCCCCGCCCCGCAAAAGTCTCTCACTTTTCTTGACATTTTTTTCGGTTTGTGCTATACTGAAACGGATCGTTCCCGGGAAGAATAATTCCCGGAAATCCGAGTGTTTCAAAATATCACACGTCAAAAGGACGCGAAGACGTCCCCATGAAAGGAACCTACTATGGCAGAAGAATGTACTCATGACTGCTCAAGTTGCGGGAGCAGTTGTTCGTCCCGTCAGGCGCCGCAGGACCTGCACGCGCCGCTCAACGACCTCAGTCACGTCAAGCACGTGATCGGCGTGGTCAGCGGAAAAGGCGGCGTCGGCAAATCCCTTGTCACCTCCATGCTCGCGGTCAACATGCAACGCGAGGGCTACAAGGTCGCAATTCTCGACGCGGATGTCACCGGTCCCTCCATCCCGAAGGCTTTCGGACTGAAGGCGGCGGTGGACAGCGACGGTGAGCATCTGATTCCCCCGTCCACGACCACCGGCATCGACATCATGTCCACCAACCTCCTCCTCGACGACGAGGAAAAGCCGGTCATCTGGCGCGGCTCCCTGATTGCGGGAACGGTCAAGCAGTTCTGGAGCGACACGATCTGGAACGACATTGACTATATGTTTGTTGACTGCCCCCCCGGAACCGGCGATGTCCCGCTGACGGTGTTCCAGTCGATCCCGCTGGACGGAATTATCATCGTCACAAGCCCGCAGGAACTGGTCTCCATGATCGTCGCCAAAGCCGCGAACATGGCAAAGCTGATGAACATTCCCGTTCTCGGCATCGTCGAGAACCTCAGCTACGTCAAGTGCCCCGACTGCGGAAAAGAAATTCATGTGTTCGGGGAGAGCCACGTTGAGGAGACCGCACAGAAGTTCGGATTCGAGCTGTTGGCGCGAATCCCGATGGATCAAAAGCTGGCGGCGCTCGTCGATCGCGGCTGGATCGAAATGATGCAGAATGATTATCTGGATGCGGCGACACAGACGATTCTGAAGCAAACATGCCAAGACTAACCCACCACCGATCGGAGGTTTTTATGCACCGCAAATGCCACCCCGCCTGCCTCATCCTCGGTTTGTGCCTTGTGCTCGGGCTCGTGCTCGTCGGCGCTGTGCTGATTGTCAATCACCGGGTGAAAGCCTCCACCCGCGACCGTATTCTCACGCCCGAGGCGGCGGCAGAATTAGAGGACATTGACGCCATCGTTGTCCTCGGCGCGGGCTTGCGACCGGACGGCTCCCCCTCCGACATGCTCCGCGACCGTCTTTTGCGCGCCTGTTCCCTTTTCGAATCCGGCGTCAGTCAGACGATCATGATGACGGGGGACGGTGTACGCGAGGACTACAACGAGCCTGCCTCCATGCAGGCGTTCGCCATCCGTCGTGGCATCGATGCGGAAAAAATTCTCACCGACCCGACCGGGCTTTGCACCTACGACAGCATCCGCAACGTGCGCGATGCCGGAATGAAGCGGGTCGTGATCGTCACGCAGGAATATCATCTCTACCGTGCGCTCTACATTGCAAAGGCTCTGGGGCTTGAGGCATGGGGCGTCAGTGCCGATCTGCAAAGCTACCGCGGGCAGTCTTACCGCGAACTCCGCGAGATCGCCGCGCGGCTCAAAGACTATCTTGTCACCTCACGCGAGCCGTGACCGCGCGGGTGCGCAGGCTTCGCTTTTCAGTCACCGAATTTGAAGAAAGGACATTCTTTTATGAAAAAACTGGATGCACTCAAAAATTTCAAAGGGGTTCCCGGTCCGGTGCTGACCATTGTCATGGACGGCGTGGGACTCGCCCCGGACACCATCGCCAACGCTGTTGCCGAGGCGTACACGCCGACTCTGGACTCTCTGATGAAAAATTACCCGATGGTCACGCTCAAAGCGCACGGAACCGCCGTCGGACTCCCCACCGACGACGACATGGGCAACTCTGAGGTTGGTCACAACGCCCTGGGCGCCGGTCAGATTTTCGCGCAGGGCGCAAAGCTCGTCTCCGGCTCCATTGAGTCGGGCAAGATGTTCGCGTCCGACACGTGGCGCGCGCTGATCGGGAATGTCCAGGACAATCGTTCCACCCTGCACTTCCTCGGGCTGTTTTCCGACGGAAACGTTCACTCCCACATCGACCACCTCAAGGCGATGATCGTCGAGGCAAAGGCGGAGGGCGTCCGCCGCGTCCGCGTTCATATTCTCCTGGACGGTCGTGATGTCGATCCGACCTCGGCACTGGAGTTTGTCCGTCCCTTTGAGGCGTTTCTGGACACGCTGCGCGGCGAGGATTTCGACATTCGCATTGCTTCGGGCGGCGGACGTATGAAGATCACGATGGACCGTTACGAAGCAAACTGGGGCATGGTCGAAGCCGGCTGGCACACCCATGTGCTCGGCGAGGGTCGCGCCTTTGCCAGCGCCGAGGACGCCATCAACACCTACCGCGCCGAATTTCCCGGTATTCTTGACCAGGACCTTCCCGCCTTTGTCATTGCCGAGAACGGCAAGCCGGTCGGAACGATCGAGGACGGAGATTCCGTGATTTTCTTCAACTTCCGCGGCGACCGCTCCATTGAAATCTCTCGCGCCTTTGACGGTGACGAGACCTTTGACCGCTTTGACCGTGTACGCGTTCCCAAGGTTCTGTTCGCGGGCATGCTCGAATATGACGGCGATCTGCACATCCCGCGCCGTTACCTTGTCAACCCGCCCGAGATCACGAACACCATGTCGGAATATCTCGCGGGAACCGGCGTCGCCCAGCTTGCTATGTCGGAAACGCAGAAGTTCGGCCACGTCACCTACTTCTGGAACGGTAACAAATCCGGGAAATTCTCAGAGGAGCTGGAGACCTATATCGAAATCCCCTCGGATGTTGTTCCCTTTGAACAGCGCCCGTGGATGAAGTGCGCTGAAATTACCGACCGCCTGATCGAGTGCCTGGAATCCGGCAAGTACCGCTACCTGCGCGTGAACTTCCCCAACGGCGACATGGTCGGTCACACCGGCTCCCTGCTCGCCACCCGTTGCTCCATGGAGGCACTTGACCTCCAGCTTGCCCGCATTCTGCCTGTCGTTGACAAGCTCGGCGGCGCGGCGATCATCACCGCTGACCACGGCAACGCCGACGAGATGTTCGAAATCGACAAGAAGACCGGAAAACCCAAGCTGGACAAGAACGGCAACATGATCGCCAAGACCTCCCACACGCTCAACCGTGTGCCGTGCATCATTTACAACAACACCTGCCCCGACGCCTACACCGTCAAGGCGGACAACGGACAGTTCGGGCTCTCTAACGTCGCCGCCACAACGGTCAACCTCCTCGGCTACGAAGCGCCCGGCATGTGGAACGAATCCATCATCAAGGTCAAATAAAGACAACACCGCGCAATTCGACGGTGGAACTCACAGCCGGATTTCTTGAATTTCATTCCAACATCAAAGCCGCAGATCATCGGGAAACCCGATGGTCTGCGGCTTATTTTGTTTCAATTCAGAACCGATTCTGTCCGAGCAGAATCACGGTTGCGACGATGACGGCTCATCCGAAGCCGCTCCGACAGCCGCCAGCTTTTCAAGCATCGCGCGCTGTCCCGCCGGGTATTCCCCGTGTCCGGCATCGCAAAGCGCCGCCTGCGCGACCTGCCATGCCGCGCGTTCTCCCACCGTCGCGGGCAACTGCGGCGAGGTAAACTCCGCGGTACTGCCATCCGAAAAGGTCAGCGTCAGCGTGACGGACGCGGAATACACCCGGGCGGCATCTTCCTCACTTTCCATCGGGACATGCACCTCGCCCATCCAATACTTACCGTTGGAATTGACGGCAAAGAGCGACACCGCCTGCTCCGCGGTTTTCCCGTCCTTGGCATGTGCGCGAAGCGTAAACGTCCAGCCCCCCGATGCACGGGAGAGCAATGTCGCGTTTTCCGTGGAGATGACCCCTGTGAAGCAAAGCGCGGGCGTCGCGGACGTCAGCGTCAGTGCCGCTCCCGGCAGAATGCGGAAGTCCAGAATCAGCGTTTCAACCTCCATATCCGGCGCGTCCACGGTCAGTGTAGTCCGGACAGGGTAGACCTGTTCGTCCCCGTCCGAGCGGACGATCCACCCGGCGAGCACATCCCCGCTCTCAAGGGCGACTCCCGCCTCCGAAAGAAGCGTGTCGGTGAGGGCGAGCGTCTGGCCGACCTCGCACGTCTGCGTCGAAAGCGTTTTGCCTCTGTGGCATACCCGAACCGTTGCCGGTACGGGAGCCTCGACGTACAGGTCAAACGAGGCAAGGTACACGTGATCGTACCGGATGGAGGAGTCCTCCGGTGGTGTCAGGCGCAATGACAGCGTAAGCGTATCCCCGCGCTCCATGGCGGGGTACATTTCCGCAAGAGACGGCAAAATTTCAGCAAAGGACGCAATTCCATCCTCCCCGGTCAGAAACGGGAGCGGTTGCCACGCGCTGTCGGTCACAGCTTGTCCGTTGCGCGCAACCACCCGCCACTCCAGTCCCTCCGCCCGGGAAGCCTGCATTTCCCGGTCATACAGGATAAACTGTCCGGCAAGGGACACCGGGTCATCCAGCGTCCAGAGAATGGCGTCGTTTTTGCGGTCGGGGTTCAGAGCGGTTTCACAAACTGTCAGTCGGCTCCCAAAATCGCAGAAGCGATCGGCGGACGCTGTAACCGAGCAGGCGCCGTCCGCGGGGTCGGCGTTGACCTGATCGGGAATTTCCGTGTAGACGGGAATCCGGAAGTGGCACGGGGCATCGGTCAGTCCCGCCGCGGAAAAGCTGGAAAAGAGCAATCTTCCCTCGCTCAGCGAGCCGACGACATTCTGCATATACTGTCCCCAGAAGCGCCGTCCCGAATCCGGGCGGACGTTGAACTTCTGAAAGTAGATATTATTCTGATTATTATCCACGTAGCGAGTCTTCATCACCATGGCGCCTCCGAGCATAGAGCGGACAACGCTGTTCCATGCGTCTCCCGTGCCCGTCGGAGCGGATTCCAAAGTGTCCAGCCCCGCCGTTCCTCTTTCCGCCCGCTTCATCGCCGCCAAGAGAATCTCGTAGGTGCCTCTCCCGGTCGCGCCGACGTTATAAAGGTTATACAGTCCGTTGTACGGCAACAGCATCTGGTGTAGCTTCTCGTCCACCACCGGAAGCTCAGGGGCTTCCTCTGTTGCCTCCGACGTCTCTCCCGCCTCTGCCCCGGCTTCGGCTTCCGCCGCCATTTTTTGTATCAGCTCCCACAAAAAATCTCCCGTGGTGCCGCTGATCGCAACACTGCCGGCACTTCCCTGTTCCTGGCGCGCTTTGACCGCCAGATAAATCGGATTCACACCCGTTTTTTCGCCAATCTCCATGAAATTCTCGGCGTAGGTCTTCCCATTTTCAAGAACGACGCCCTCCATGAAGGTCCCCTTCACCACAGCGTCGATCGCCGCGACGAGCGCTTCCGCTCCGACGGACGTATGGTACTCCAGCGCGTAAAACTGGAAAATATCCGCTTCATTGAAGAAATTACGCGGGTCCATAAAATAAGCGACTGCCTCGCGCGACGCCTGATAGTACGCCGTGTCGTAGAGCTTATGGTTTTTCCCGTGGCGGTACGCCGCAAACATGTCGTCCGCATGAATGAGGTTGCGCGCAGGTTCGTCGTCCGTTTCCATACGTAAAATGTACGACCAGCTCTCCGGAATCTTCAGCGCCTCAAATGTCCATTCCGGGTGCAGGCGCGTCAGCGGGAGCAACGCCTCAGCGTAGGAGCGTGGGAATCCGCGAGCCATCAGTTCCGCCACGGTTGTCTCGTCAGCTGTGCGCGGTTCGTCGGCGGTCGTCGCGGTCGCGGCATTGACCGGCAACGGAAAGAGCACGGCTTGACACATCACGCAAAACAGTACAATCACCGCCAAGGCGCGGCACAGGTGCGCGGTTGAAATTTTCCCGGCTTGTTTCAAACGCATTGATTCATCCCCCACTGGTTTTCTCTCTCCCAAATCATACCATAAAAGCCACCGTGGGTCAAGAGATTTCCCGATTTTTCAGCGGCGACGGCTTCAGATTTTAAAATCCGCAAGTTTTTTTCAAAAAGCTCTTGCTTTTTTGCCCGCAATATGGTATAATACGTGCGTTGCGCGGAACTCCGCGTGACAAACAGAGTACAGGGGTATAGCTCAGCCGGTAGAGCAGCGGTCTCCAAAACCGCGTGTCGCGGGTTCGAATCCTCCTGCCCCTGCCAAAAAAACCACTTGCTTTTGCAGGTGGCTTTTTCTTTCCGTTTATATTCGCCTGTGCTTTGTTGTCTG
>CAKSNQ010000029.1 GCA_934476315.1 uncultured Eubacteriales bacterium | reverse complement strand
GCGTCAAACTCCGCGCCGGGCGTGTAGGTGTTTATCATACCGCCCTCGCCGTCCGGCACTTTCGTCTTGTCCATGATGACGCATTTCTCGTAAAAAGTCTCGTAAAGGCTCATAGCTTCCTCCATCTGGCGAGCTTCGAGGCGTAGACGTTGCGCCACGTCAATGTCTGCTGCGCCCCGCTCCCGCTTGTGGCCGCCTTGGTATAGCTGTACCCGCCAAAGCTCTCTGACTGATACGGGCTGGCCAGCGTGGCGGCGTTGGCCGCCTCCCACGCCGTTATCTCCTCCGCGATCTTTATCACCGCCGGGGGGATCGCCAATGCCCACACTGCCCCCCGGAAGCTCTCCGGGGGAAGTACGTCGTCAGTATCACCGGCGCGGTGGATGCCGTCGGAAAACACGCTGCCTATTATCCGGTAATACTGACCGTCGGCGAGGTACGGCAGCGCGAGCTTGCCATCCGTCACGGTGTAGTTCCCGACGTGGACACCGCCCGGCGCGAGAAACCAGTTGTTAAGGTATCCGCATACCTCGTCAAGCATATCGTACACGCTGCCGTCCTCCTTTATCAGGTCTTTGCCGTCACGGTCGCGGAGCCTGCGGCGGTCGCCGCGCCGAGGGTGTCCGCTTCGACAACGGTGATGGTCTTGCCATTGGCGGCGGTCACGTCGGAAGTACCGTCCCAGCTATCCCAGCCGGACACGTCGTCCCCCGCGGCTACGGTCGCGGCGGTCTCTCCAACCTTGTACTTGTACACGCTGCCCGCGCCCTTCGTAGGCGTCACGGTAAGCTTGGTCGTGCCGGAGGCCTTGCCGGCGGCGCTGGCAACGGTCAGCGTACCGAGGGTGGCGCTGACCGCGCCGACGACGATGCCGTCTATACGCTCGGCAAACAGCTCCATGCCGCAGATGACGGTGTCGTTCGCGGTGAGGTTGTCGTAGTTTGGCTCCTCATGTATGCCGATATAGCCGGTTTCATCAGTCGTAAAGCGGAATGCCTCGCTGATGTCGCCGTTGTTCGCGTCGATGTAGTAGCACACGACGTTCCCCGCGGCGGTCGCGGCGATCTTGCCGCGCGGCACGGAGGAGTTGAAGAACGTGGTGCCGATGCCGAGGAAGTCCTGCACGTAGCGCATGCCGAACGCGGTCTGCACCGAAATGTCGTGATCGGCGAGGTAATCCGCTACATCAAGCGGATTCATGAAATACACGGCCTGTATCTCGTCGTCCTCGAACAGCACCTGCAGCTGCCCCCACATGCGGGCAAGCGCCGCCTGAAAATTCTTCGCCGACACGGTGGTCTCGCCGGTCATGAGGAAATCGAAAAAGTTCTTGCGGATGGTGCGCTGCACGTCTCTCAGCATTTCCGCCGTGGTGTCCTCGACCGCCTGATCATAGCCGCGGTCGTTGATGGCCTCAATGCTCGTCCCCTTGCGCCACTTGAGCAGAGTGATCTCCTTGTAGGGGACCTCCTCCACTTCGTACTTGCTCAGAGGGATAGTCTCGCCTTCGCCGACGAGCCCGCTCTCAAGCTTGCCCTTGGCCTTATAACTCTTGAGGATGGTGCCGGGCGTCTTTTTCATCTTTCTGGTCGTGCCCAGCGCTTCCAGAAGCTTTTTGACGGAGTAGCCGAATTGGTCGGCAAACTCCATTTCGCGCACACGCGCGAGGTCAGATCTTTTTATCAGATTAGCATCTGCTGCCATGTGTTATTCTCCTTTGTCTGCATTTATGATTTTGGCGTATTCCGCACGCCGGGCGTCGCGGTCGGGCATTGCGGCGATCTCCGCGCGGGTCTTTACCCCGGTCGGGTTATTCTCCGGAGGATCCTCTACCTTGGCGCGCTGCGTGAATTTCTTTCCGACCAATCCCGCAAAGTCGCCCGTGACGAGCGCATCCAGCGCCGCGGTGTCCTTGAGGCTCTCGCCGTCCAGCTCCGCCGCATCTATCTCCGCTCCCGCTCCGCGCATCGCTATATCAAGACCCTTGCCGGTGATGCCCTTGGTCTCAAAATACTTGCGCACGGCGGCGGTCTTCGCCGCTCTGGTCTCCTTCTTGGTCTGGTCGGATTTGTACGATTCAAATGCCGCGTGCTCATCATCGTACTTTTTCTTGTAGTCGTCCTTTTTCAGCGTCTCAAGCTCCGCCTGTGCATCGGCGAGCTTATCCGCGTCGGCCTTATAGTCGTCGCGCTGCTTCTTGAGGGCGTCGGTGGTTTCGGTGTGCATTTCGATCACGCTGTCCACCTGCTCGTCTGTCAGCCCCATTGCCTTGAGGGCTTTTCTCGTGAGTGCCATAAATATCTCCCCTTTTTCGGTTCTTCGGCGGGCGGTCTGCCCGCAGGAAATGAGCTGTATTCCCGCTTCTCCCGCTCCTTTGTCTGCTCCTCGGCGGCGTGCGTGCCGCAGGGGCGGAAGAGCAAAAAATATAGCCCACAACTTACGTTGTGAGCTAATTTTAATATATAATTTTGGCTCTTGTGGCTCATCTTTTCAGCCGTCGCCGCGCAGGTATTCTTTGATGATCTCGATATAGTCCTTGGCAAATTTCTCGAACGTGTTTTTGCCGTCGCCGCGCAGGTATTCTTTGATGATCTCGATATAGTCCTTGGCAAATTTCTCGAACGTGTTTTTGAGGAAGCGGCGGGGCTTCTGCGGCACGCCAATGCGCCATTCGCCGGTCGCCGGGTCTTTGTATGCCCAGCGGCTTTTCGGCGTGCCTCCGCCGCCCGCGGCGTACTTGCCCGTGCCTTCGTGGACATAGAGGAGATACTCAAGCGATGAGCCTACATACACCGCCTTTTCGTCCTCCGCCACTTGATGCGTGATGCTGGCGCGCCCACGCCCGGTGTCAACAATGTCCGTGCCGGTCTCCGCCCATACCTCGGTCATCGCGTCCTTCACGTCGCCTTCGGCCTGTATGCCGACCGCCTCCAACGCCGCGCGGATCTGCTCTGCCGCCGCGTTTTTGACGAGGTCGCTGTTATCAACAACGCGGATTTCAAACCCTCTGCTCATTCCTCGCCCCCGCTCAGGTCGCTATATGGGCAGGCGCGGCAAGCCGCACGTGCCGCCTCGATGTCACCTATTTCCGCTAATTCCTTTGTTGATGAAATTTTAAACATTCCATTCAGGCAGCAAAGCGAATCATAGCACAGGTCGGCGTCTATGACGCGCTTGTATGCCGGGCAAAAATGATCAGCTTCATAATCCAGCATTTTTTATAGCCTCCAATATTTTTTCTGTTTCTTCGTCGTAATCTGTGGCTTTCCACGCGGTTTTATAAAGCCAGTCCTCGCCGCTGCGCGTCGCTATGCTTACGCCGGCTGGAGAGATGTACACGCGGCGCTTCCCGCCCCATTGCTCAAACATAACCTCTGCGTTTTGAACATAGGCGCGCACTTCATCGTCTGTGATTCCTCGTTCTGTCATGCGTTTCATAACGTGGTACGGTTCGCGTTTTCCGCTCGGCATAATATATGCACGGATGCTTTCTGGCGGCAATACAACGCCCTTGTCGATCCCCGCCGTTTTCAGCTGGCTCTGAACATCGAAGTATTTCTTGCTGCTGTCAGGGTGCTTGACCAGATAGCTTTTCAGGCCCTTTGTATATGCCCATTTCTCATGTTCAGTATACTTCATGTCTTGGAACTTTGCAAATGTATTCGGGACTGCATTCCCGACAACGCCGCGGTACTCTTCCCACTGTTTCCTGTCCGCATTCGTCCGAGCAGCTTTCTTAAACTCAAGCGTCGTGCCATCCGGGTCTTCTTCCATCTTCCTGTCGAGATATTCCGAATAAAGCTCTCTGCTGCGCTCGTGCCCCTTGATCGTTGCTTTGATCGCGCAGCGGCAGTTGTAGATGTTCCAGCCGTGCGCGCCGAGCGAACTGTCCCCCGGAAACATCAGTTTTTCCCCGCCGACGAGGAACGGCTCATCTATTCCCACGCGCTGCCCGTCGGCGTGTCCATGCTCCGGACGGGTACGCGCGTCGTGCGTGGCTATCCACTCCCGCGTCATTTTTACGCCCATGTCCGCCGCCGCCTTGTAGCTGGCGCTGCGCCCGCCGTTCTCGGCGGCGGTGGTCGCCGTGCGTGCGGCGCGGATGGCGCTCTCAATGCTCATGCTGGTTATCCGCTCGCGCAGGTGCGCGGCGATCTGGCGGTTGCTCTCGCCCATCAATATCCCGCTCGTCACGCGCGAGGTTATCACCTTTCGGCCGTAGTCGAGGTCTATTCCCCGGTTGACGGCTTTCTTCGGCGGATAATACGGCATCAGATCCGGCTGCTCAACTATCAGGCGGCGGACCGTGGTCTCGTCATAGAGCGTAAAGTCGATTCCCGCTCCGGCGCTCTCAAGCTCATAGGCGGCATAGTTGCGGTTGAGGGAGTAGATGCCGGGCGTGGCATCGTTTATGTATGACACGGCCACTTCATTCGCGTGCGTCGCCCGGTCGGCGAGCTTATCGCGCAGTGCTTCAAAGCGCTTTCCGCGACCTATCTGCGCAAGCCGCCATTGCTTATATTTCTCCTCGTCTATCTTCCCCGCGTCGAGCATGGCGCGCATTTCCTTGTCGCGGGCGGCAAATTTATCAAAATAGTCGTCTATGATCTCCTGCAGCTCCTGCGCGGAATCGTTGTACATTTTGCGGATTCGTGCCTCAAGCTCTGCCAGCTGCTCATCGGTCAGCTTCCGCCCCTTATCCATTCGGTTTTTCTGCATATCCCGCTCCTATGCTGTGGGGGAGACTGCCGTCAGTCTCCCCCGTTATCTATGCGCGTCATTTCGCCGCTTTCCATCATTTCAAGCCGTGCCGCGACCTCGTCCGGGGTCAAAAACGGAAGCTTTTTCAAAGCGAGGTCGTCCCCTATGAGATTCCAAGCCTCCATGATCATGTCCGTCTGCTCCTTCTGGTTGCTGATGCGGTTTCTTTTAAAGCTTGGCGTGGCGGCTTCCTCGTCCACGCCCTGCAGGGCGAGCAGCGCGACGACCGCCTCGATGATCTGGTACTCAAAATCGTCGGCCTCCTCGTCCAAGGGCTGATACGCCGCGTCGATATGGTCGTTGGTGTCCCCCGCCGCGATGGTGTGGACGTCCAAGCCGCCGAAGTCCTCATAAATCCCCGCTCGTATCTCGTCGAGGAACGCCTTTCGCGCCTCGAACGGTATCTGCTGGGTGTACGGGGACACGGCGTCGCCCTCTCCGTCGTCAAATTCGGAGTTGACCGACGCGATGTGCTGCGTCTTGAGGCGGTTTCTAAAATCGGCGAGGTCTTCCTCGCTCATTCCTCCCGCTCGTTTGACGATCCAGTATATTTCCGCGCAATCCTGCAGGTTGTTTGCAAAGCCGGAACGGATGAGGTCAAAAGCGTCTATCTGCTCGCGCATACCCACAAGCGTGCTCTGCCGCAGCTCCGAGCCGTACAGAGGGATTATCGGCAGCTTGCCGTCCCAGTTGTCTTCACCGACGACCTCCATCTCACCGGTCAGCTCCACCGTACGCAGCGTGACCTTGTAAGCCGTGTATTTTTCTCTGTCCGGCGGTATGATCTCTGGCTGTTCGCCATTGCGATATATAAACTTCTTGTAGCCGCTTTCCGTGTACAACACAGCTATCAACGGTTTATCCTTCGACAGCCGCCAGAATCGGATTCCCGCTCGCACGATTCCGGTCTCCTCATCCGGGAACGGCTTGAATTCCGTCACCGGGAAGATGTGCATTTGCCGTCCATCCCAAAAAATGAACGACCGCCCGTGCTTCAGCGCCTTGTACGCCGCTTTTTTTATCAGCACGTCGGCATTCCTGCCGAGCTTCGCCTTCGTTTCCTCATCCGTGAACGTCAAGCCGTTGCCCAGCGAGTACATATTCCGCTGGGTATTCAGCCGGTGGAAAAAGTTTGAGCATATTTTGTTGTTTGCGGCGGTAATGTCTACAATGCGCAGCCCGGTCACGTCCATAATGGTTTGTACATACTTGCATATCGTGGTGTTACGCTTGCGGTCGTATTCGTCCGCCGTCGTGGCCGTGGCGTATTCTGCGCTGTTTTCGTGCTCGCTTATTGCGCGGCGCACAAAATCGGCGAGGTTCCCTCCCTTTTCCGCTGCCTCAAAATCCTGAAATGTCAAAAAGCTCATAGGTATCTCCCTCTAAAAATCGCAAGCACGCTGTCCTGCGTGTCCTTGTAGGCGGTACGCAGTAAGGCGCGCAGGATCGTGTACGCGAAATATCGCACATCGTCCATCGCGTGGTCGTTTTCTTTGATGACTGCGTCGGTCGTCGCTTTCTCATTCCAGCGGTAAAGCCCAAACTCCCGGCGGCAGTCGGTACAGTCGGCGTGTATATTTATCAAACCGGCCTTCAGGCACGCCGCCGTGAAGCGTATGCCGTCCAGCACGTCATTGTTCGCTTTTTTTACCTTGAAGCGCCTTTTTTTGCGTATCAGCGTTATAAAAGACGCGGCGGACGGGTCTATCACGATGCAGCTTATCTCCCGCCCGGCGGCGAGCTGCTCCACCTTGGTGTAATACTCATCGTCCGTCAGCTGCTCCCGCTCCGCGCGCCCGGAATAGTAAAATTCCTTTTCCCGCTGCGCCGCGCGACCGTCCCACGACCATAACCCCGCCGAAAAGGCGTTATACGTGCCGTAGTCGATGGATATGAACCACCGCGTGGGATTCTCCACATGGCTGTCCTTGATGTTTTCCGCCGTGAATTCCGTGTAGACAAGCCCCTCCGCGACGCACCACTCGCCCAGAATAAAGCGCCGGTAGAACACACCGACGTACATGCCGCGGTACCGCTCTTTTGTTTCTTCGCTCAAGGACAGGTTGTCGTCCATCGTGAAATGCAGGTACAACAACCGTTTCCCGCTCGTCTCTCCAAGCTGGTCTATCCAGTTTTTTTTGAACCAATGCTCCGGGCTGTCCGGGTTGCAGTTAAACCAGAACTTAGCCCCCTCGACCGAGCATCGTGCCGTCGCTTGGTTGACAAAGCTTTCCGGCATGAGCGCGACCTCGTCAAAAAGCACTCCCGCAAGGGTGATACCCTGTACAAGGTCTTGGCTGCGCTCATCTTTGCCGCCGAAGATAAAAAAATAATTCGAGGTCGTGCCGCGCCTGATCTCGACGTAGTTGTCTGCTCGATGGTCAACGTACCTGTATCCGCGCGTTCTCAGCATTCGCTTCAACGGATTCAGCACATTCCGGCGGAAGCTGCCTATCGTTTTCCCGCACATTCCAAAATTCTCCTCGCGGAAAGTCTCCATTGCCCACATGACATAAGACAGCGCCATAGACACGGTTTTCCCGCTTCTTATCGCGCCGTCCGCGATGATGCCCTCGTATTCCGACACCCCGCTCGACTGCAGCCACCACGTCAACACCTGCTGCTGCTTAACGGAAAATGGCTTAAACTTGAAACCGGCGCTTTTTACGCTTTTTCTTGCCATACGCTCGCCGCCTTCTCGTTCAGCGCCTCAAGGAAATTATCATCCTCCAACAGTTCCTGCGTCTCGGTTATGATCTCGCGCCATACCTCCGGTTTGCGGTTTTTGAGCCAGAAGATGATGGCGGCGACGTTCGGGTGCACGGTCTTTGTTGTTTTTGTAATCTTCGCCGGACCGCCATGAACGACTTCTTTTTTTGTTTCTTCGTAGGTATATCCCAATGCGCTCTTAAAAAGCGCGTTTTCCACTTTTGCGTCTGCTATGTCTTTCCCATTTGCCAAAGCCTCGTCTATTTGCGGATATTTCCGTTTCCAGTTATATAGCGTAGTCGCGCTAATCCCAATCTTATCCGCTATCTGCTTATCAATCAAACCGTTTCGCGCCCACGCCTCAAGCAGAGTCAAGGCGTCGGGCGTAACCCACTTATTGACCTGGCTCTTTGGTCCCGGCTTTTTCTTGCCGGTTTGCTTTTTCTTGTTTGCCATTCGCCTTTGCCCCCTTTCCTATGGTCACGGCGGCTTTGTTTGGAGCGGTGGGGTCGGTGCCGAACCGCCGTTTCCCCGCGGGTTGCGGGTCGTTTTGCCGTTAAACTACCACCGCTTATATATGCGCTATTTCGCCGCGTGCCTATCCGCCTGCGGTACCTTTTCGCCTTTATACATTCCCGCTCCCACCTTGTCTATCATGCTAAACGGTATCACCGGCACGGTAAGCCGTTCCCGCGCCGACGGGTCAAGAAAATAGACGTAGCGCAATTGGTAGCCAGGCAAAAGCTTCCCGCCCGCCGCAGCGACGTATCGCTTAAAATCAAACTTACCGCCGGTCACGTCAAAATACGTCCGTCCGCCAAGTTCCGGCCGCGGCACGCTTGCCCCCGTTCCTTCGACCGTCATCTTGTGTATCTTCGTCCCGTCTGGCAATTGGCATAAATTGCAGTTTTCTTTTATTTGCGTCAGCACAAACCCGGACGCGCGGTAGATCGTGCCGTCGCCGCAGGAGCAGCCGTCGGCAAAGAACACCACCCACTTTATTTGCGGGGCGTTTTTGCGTATAAGCCGCATGGCGACGGCGATAGCCCTTGATTCGCTATTGCGCGGCAACGTTTCATCAAACGCCATTCGGTTTAATTCTAAAAAATCATTCCACCCTGTTCCGGCCACAAGCCCCTGCAATTTACGCTTATCCATCGGCGGGCCGAATGACATAACGCCATGCAAAACGCCGTTGTAAAAGACACCAAAGTGCAGGTTGCTATTGTTGACGACCTTGCCGCTATAGTGATGCGTCCGCACAAATGGGATCGCTATCTTGCCCGGTATCACGCGCACATCTATCCGTTTTGCGTCGCCCATTGTCTAACCACCTCATAAAGCGCATTTCCGTTTTTGTTTGTGTTCCCGAAGGTTTCCGTTTCTGTGCCCCTTACCGCCTCAAGCGCCCTTTCGATCAATTCTTTTTGCCTTTCGTGCAAAACAAACGTGATTTGTACCATTTCCGGCTTATCGCCGTCGGGCAAAGAAAAATCCGTGCCGTATTCGTCGGCCATCTCAAAGCCGAAATCAAAATCAAAGTCCGACAGATCTATCACCGACAGTTCCTTTTCCAATGCGTCCATGTCCCACGGCGATTCCGCCGACTTGTTGTCGACGATTCTAAATTCTGCGACCTCCTCCGGCGTCAAATCGTCCGCCAAGACGCACGGCACGGGTTTATCGCGCATCATATTTGACCGCATTGCCGCTTGTACGCGACCGTGACCGGCAATTATCACGCCGTCGCGGTCTATCACCACCGGCTGCTTCCAGCCGTAACGTTCAAGGCTTACGGCTATGTTGGCGATTTGTGATTCCGGGTGTACTTTCGCATTTCCTGCATAGGGCTTCAATTCCCCTGCACTCATGTAGATTATTTTCATCATCGTTTTCCACCTTTTTTATGGGCTTCAAAATCTCAAGAATTAATTTTCCGCACAGCTTATCGCTCGCGGGTGTGAAAAATGCCCGTCTGTCCGGGCTGTCAAGCGTCTTTCCGCTTTGCCGTCATAAGGAGGTTGAATGAAAGAAAGCAAGACGACCTTCTGACTGTATGATACTCGATTCATTTGGCTTTTGTGGCTCATTTTTTATGGCGGTCTACAAGCCCTAGATTTTGGGCGACGAGCCGGAGAAAATCTCGATGCCAGCGCTTGGCCGTCGCCTCCGACACGCCCGTCAGCGCAAGCGCCGCGCCGGGAATGCTGTACCGGGTGTTCGCGCAGTATATCAGCCGCACCAGCTCAAGCCGCGCTTCCGCGTCCGCGCAGGTCTCTCTCGTCTGCCGCACGGCTTTGTCTATCGCTCGGTTTTCCGCCGGGCGCTGACAGCTCGGGTAGCGGTAGAGCGTCCGCTTGACGTACCCCCACCAGTCATATCGGGGTTTGCTCATCACGCCGCCCTCCTCACATCTTGCCGGTCATGGCAAGGTCGAGGCTGTCAAAGGTCTCCTGCGTCCAGCCGTAGTCTTTCGCGTCCTCCCGCTCCGCCTCCGTCCGGCGGAACTTGGGCGCGGCATTGGCGGCGCGCTGCGCCTTTATCGCGGCGCGCTCCTCCGGCGTGCGCTTATCCCTGACCGGGTCATAGTAATACTCGGTCAGTGCCCCGGCAAAATCGCACAGTCCACACCTTCCTATCCCGGCGTGTGAGTACTCTGCCGGTACTTCTTTCAGCCTGTACAGCAGATTCATTTTTCTGTGGCACTCGGCGCACAGCTTATCGTACACAAGGCTTTTCTGTTTCATTCTTCGCTCCTTTCTGCGGCGGCTCGCCGCTGTTTCCGCCCCCCGCGCTTTTGCGGGCGGGGCAATATGATCTGACGACCTCTGACGGTCGGTTTACAAGGCAGGATGCAACGTATGTAGGTACTGACGGCGAGCCCGTCCTCATCATCAAGCCGCTCAAACGCAGTCTGACGTGCGGTCGGGATGATCTCTATCTCCTCGACGTTATCAACAGGGGTCGGCTCGGTATATATCGGCTTCTCAAGATTCCCGCGGGACGTGCTCCACGCATTCTCCCCGCGCGGGCGGCCGTGGATGTTATCAACGAGATAGACCGCGAGTGCCGTGTGATCCGCGCGCCCGTCTATCGGCTCAATGCTGACCCCGTTCGGTGTTGGCCAAATATCACGCAGCATGTCCCAGGAGCAATCCTCGATCACGATGTGGTGATGGAGACGTGCCGGGCAGTCCTCTGTCGGATTCCAGTTGGCGTTGACGAGCACCATGCGCGGATTGCGTCCGTTGGCCGCCTTAAAGGCCGTGCGCAGCGTCCGGCAGAATTTCTTCCCGCTCTCCTTCAGAGCTTCATAATCCGCCGGGAGATGAGCATCGTCATATTTCAGCGTGACGAGCAGCCAGCCCTTAGACAGATTCGCATTCAGTATCCGGGCGAGCTGCTTTTTCTTCTCGATCTCATTCTGTCGGATCTTCCTCTCGGAGGTATTCCCGGCTATCCTCTGTCCGCGGGGCTTCTTGACGTTCGGGCGGGCATTCATCCATGTCCTTTTGACCTCCACCACAGACCCGCTGATAATTTTATATTCCATCGGTATCCTCATCCTTTACTCCCGTGTCCTTATCTTAGCCTCTTAAAAGTCTAGCGAGAAACGCACGCGCGCGTTTCTTTTTCCCGTTCATCGCACGCGGGTGTTTTTCCTCGCGCGCGAATTGTATATAAGTAGATAAAAGGTACAAAATGGTCTCGAAGCCGTCCGCGACGCGCGCGGGCGCTTTCCAAATCATTCTATTTTGCTTTCTGCGCCCCGCCGCGTATATGCGGCGGGGCTTGTCTCAGTCGCCCAGGCGGTCGACCGCATCCGCGTCCATCCAGTCGGGGTCAAACGCCTCCCTGTCCGTGCACGTCCGGGCGATCTCCCGGACGCGGCGAACGATGCCGGCAACGGTGTCAATGATAATGCCGGGGCTGATGATCACGGCGGTGACGATGCACAGCGCCACCGCCGCCGTTTGCGCTACGCTCAGCGGTGCAAGGAGGTCAATCATCGTCTGCATGACCGTCGTCCTCCTGCTCCTGCGCCCTCAGCTCCGCGCGGACATACATATCAAACACGCGCTGGAGCTCCGCGTGCAGCAGGTCAGCACGGCGGGTCTGGTATTCTGTCTCCACCACCGGTGCGACGTCGGCGGCGTTTTCTTTGAGGCGTCTCATCCACGCGCAGTCTTCCGGGCAGTCTCCGGGCGGTGCGTATTCTTTGCACACAGAGCAGACTATTTTGCGCGCCGATTTGAGTTTTACGTATTCACTCATCGTCGCGTACCTCCCCGGTGTCCGGGTCGACGGGCATAGGAGGCGGCCCGGCTATCTCGTCCATTGCCAAGGCGAGCCGGTTGAACTTCCTCAATAAGCTATCCGCCTCCTTAGTGTCCAGCTCACGCGGCATGATTATCGCCGTCACAAACATCCCGCTCTTGCCGACTATGTAGTCCCCGTGCCTGCCGTGTCTCAGATAAAGCACAGGGACGCCGCTCTCATCCGCGAAATAGGGTTTTGTATACGTTGGGTCGACAAAGACTATGTGCCCGCTCTCCGTCTGCCATGCGTCGAGGGTTTCGCCCTTATACAAAAAGCGCAGGAGGACAGCCGTCAAGGCCTCAAAGTCGCTGTTTTCGTGCAGGCCAAACTTTGACTGCAAGTCCACGTACCGCACATCAAGCGTCTCTGCCTTCTCCTTGTCAAAATCCAGCACTGCGGGGGCGGTGTCCTCATCCAGCGGCGGCAGATTAAATACCGGGTATGCGGCATACCCATTTCCGAGCCATTGTGTCCCGTTCACTTCCGAGATACCTATCGAGTGTGTTTTTGCACACAGTTTCGCTATGTCCTTGAGCTTCATGTTATTCCTCCTCTCCGTAATACGCGGCGAGTTGGCGGATTACCGCGCCGCCGTATGCGTCTTTAGTCAAGCGGATAAACTCTTCCGGGGTCATTGGGTCGTCCATCAACAGTCCGTGCGCTTTGGCGAAATGGTCTCGCCCCTGCGTGCAGCTGCCTGTCAAGCGATGATGCCAGTCGTAAAACTCAGCCACGGTGTAGGTCTTGCCGGGGCTGAATTTCTCCTTGAACGCCTTAAGCCGTTCTTCTACCGGCAGGTTCTCCATGATCTTTTCTTCCAGTGCTGCCACCGCTTCTGCGAGTGTCGCACCATGGGCAAACAGATTCTGCCCCTTTACAACAAACGTTGTGGCCATTGATAGATCTGAATCGACTATAAAGCCCTTGGCCACATTGCCATGCAGATGTGTGATAATAGTCGGCACGCCGTCTATCATATTGACTGCCATGCCGCATATTGATTTTATGCCGGAGCCGTAGCCGGAGCCGGAGCCGTAGCCGGAGCCGGAGCCGGAGCCGTAGCCGGAGCCGGAGCCGGAGCCGGAGCCGTAGCCGGAGCCGGAGCCGGAGCCGTCGCCGTAGCCGTAGCCGTAGCCGGAGCCGGAGCCGTAGCCGTAGCCGGAGCCGTCGCCGTCGCCGTAGCCGGAGCCGGAGCCGTAGCCGTCGCCAGTAAAATCTACGTGCAGGAACTCCCGCAGCTTTATCTCTTCCATTCCTTCACCGCCTTAATGGAGGCCTCCGCTTTCTTCGTGCAGGGGATTATCTCGATCACATCTGTGATCACTATTGACGCTACCGGCACGGGGAACTTGCAGGAGTCAGCCGCGCTTGTGCCGTCAACCGCCAACTGAGATATGCTTGCGGCACCATCCCAATACCAGATGCGTCGGCAGTCGGTCAGCTCGACTTCGCGCCCCTCCTTGGCTTTCAGTGTCCCAGCAAAAACGCCGGAACGATCTCCGCGAACGATTACATACTTTCCTTCGTACATGATTTTTCTCCTTTATTCTGATTATTTTGATATGCTATACTTCATTTCCCCATGCATCCCAGCCGGGGGTTGTTTCTCTTGCAAAAATCTCTATGCGCGGCTCATAGCTCACCAGTTCTATCATGCTACGCATTTCTTCTGGCTTGCGGCTGTGCACCGTCTTGGGTGCATAGAATCCCGTTTTTCCTTGGCAGCGTTTACCCTCTGTTGAAATTTTGTAAGGCAAGCGCTTCTTGGTCGTAGCGAATATGCAGTGCTCAGTCAGTCCGCGGTAATACTGCCCCAGCCCTTGCCGGTCTTTCATCCACGTTATCGTTGTAACATACTCAAATCCCCATGCCTTAACGCACTCAAGCGCGGCAGGTAGATAATTATTGGTAGCCCAGCAGTACAGATGGCAGCCGTCCGGATCTGCTAGTTGCCTAATCGGGAGCGCCTTAATCTCAGCAACTGACAGCAGACTATAATGTCTGTCTGCTCCACGTTTAATCTTGCCGCCCCCCCGCTCCGGCCACGGCGGGTCTATGTAAATAGTCCTATATAGTTTTGCAGGGAAAGCTTCTATCTTGTTCATTTGTTTGTGCAATGCCTCTCATCGTAATAATTGCCGCGCTGGCGGTTAAGCTCTGCCGCCAGTGCAAGAAATATCGGGTACGCCTGTTGCGGCACAACAGCGTTCCCTAGGCATTTAAGTCTGTCCACCCTGTTGGGAATCCCATTAGCCACTCTACCCACGTCGGGTTCAGCTGCCCATTGATCTCCGTGCGCAAGCTTCTGTGATTCCCGCCGCCGGTGCTCCCCTTGCTGTCTGCCGCACATGGTGTGGTATAGAGCTTCGCATATGTTGCCAGTCCCATGTCGGCTTTGGGGCTGCTGCCCGGCGCGTTGTTGTTCCCGTTCACCGTTGGCGTCGGTATCAATCTGTTCGTCTCCGCTCTCACGGTCGCGTACACTCTGCATGATTCCGGGTCGACCTGCTCCCTCAGATTGCACGGACGTCGTCTGTTCTTCCGTCCGCCCGTCGCCTGCCGTAATGCCGCTTCGTAACTCCGTGGCGGCAGACTGTCCATCGTGTTCGGCGTAGCCCACAAAGAACACCCGGCTTCTTCTGTGCCAAGCTCCGACAGCCGCAGCTTCAAAATTGAACACGACGACGTTATATCCGCAGTGCTCCAGATCCTTGACCACCTGCCCGGCGGCAATCTTGATGATGCCAGGAACGTTTTCACCGACGACGCAATGCGGACGCAGCTCCCGGATAACGCGCAGCATTTCGGGCCACAGGTAACGATCATCCCCTTTTCCTTTTTGCTTTCCAGCCACGGAAAATGGCTGGCAGGGGAACCCCCCGGAAATAACGTCAACTGTTCGTAATCCTGTCCGCTCATAAAAACTCTCCTTTGTCAGTGTCCTTATGTCGCGCCAGCGCGGCACGTCCGGCCAGTGCTTTTCCAATACCTTCGTGGGGTAGTCGGAAAACTCGCACTGTCCCACAGTCTCAAAGCCCGCCCACTCCGCGGCAAGGTCAAGCCCGCCGATGCCGCTGAACAGTGACAGGTGGGTTAGATTTTCTTCGTTATCCACTCTCAGCCCTCCCCGTTACTCCATCCCCGCGCCAGTCGCGCCGCCGGCGCCAATCGTCGTCTATCAGCTGCTGCATCTTCCGGCTGCTCTTGATGTACTCCTCGCCATCGGCGCACTCGGCACACTTGCGCTTTGACTTATGGGTGCAGCCGATACACGGGCATATCATCAGCTGTCACCCCTCGTTTTTCGGCAGATAGCCGCTGCGCTGCCGCCAGTGGTACACCGTGTGCGGATTGCAGCCCAGCGCCGCGGCGATCTGCCGGTCAGTCGCGCCGTCACCATACAGCTCGCGTGCACGGTCCCAATCGTATTTTGTCTTGCCGCCGCTGTTGCTGCGCGCACGGTCCACGTCCTTCTTCGGATTCGAGCCGGGGAACTGCAGCGGCTCCAGCGTCGCCATGACGCGCCGTCCCTTCTTGTACAGCGGGCAGTTCGCCGGGTCGAGCTGCTCGGGGGGCAGCTGTCCCGTCCGGGTCTTGCCGGTTATGCCGGCATAGTTGCAGCCGTAAGGGCTCCATGCCGGCATGTGATATTTGCAGGTCTTGTGCTTGCACTCGTGTTTGTGGTATGTGTAGCTCATGACTTCCTCCTATATCCGCGCGCGGATGTCTTCCGGCGTCCAGCTCGTATTCACAAGCAGATCCTCACACCACGCGCTCTTAAAAAACGCCTCGATCTCGGCCATGCTGATATAGTCGCCCAGATGCCACATGTCCCGCTTGCCCGACTTGCGCAGCCGGCGCAGGTCGCGCGCGGTCTGGTCAAATATTGCGACAGCGAGGCACTCAATGCCCGTCGCGTTCACGCCCCGCGTATCCGCAAGGTCGATCATGTCGCTGCTTCTTTCTCTTGACACGTATTCTCACCTCTCAAACGTCAGCGGGGATATGCTTGCGATAAGCTCACTTGATTTTTGTATTTGCTCAAGTGCCAGCTTATCTCGCAAAATTGCGTCTTTAAGCTCCTGCATCGTGCGGGTCTCCCGCTCCTCGGCAAATACTGTACCGCAGTATTCACACCGCCGCCCGGTTATGGGCGCGCCGCAATTCGGACAGCTCGTCATATCAGTACCCCGCGCGCTCCTGCGCCAGACGCGCCGACCATTCCCGCAGCCCCGCGATGTCGATAAACACACGCTTGCCGAGGCGGTACGCCGGGAAGTCCGCGCGGTTTATGTAGGTGTACATCGTCGGGGTGCTTACACCAAGCGCCTCGGCGGCTTCCGTCACGTTATACGCGACCCGCTCGACCGTCCTTTTTTCTTCGTCCACGGCTTCTCCTCCTCAAAAGGCGCACATGGCGATGCTCTCGCCCTGCGGATTGCGCAGCGTCAAACGCTTTATGTCCGGGCTCGTGTCCACCGCCGCCATGATCAGCGACTTATAGACCTTCTTCGCGGCGTAAACATCGCTGATGGTGATGCTCTCGACGTTCTCCGCGCCGAAATGCTTTATCTCGATTGAATACATATCCCGCTCCTCCTTTTTTGATAAGTAAAGCGCGCCCCGCTCTGCATTCTTCCTCCGGGCTTGCGACCGGCATCGGCTGCATTAGGGCGGGCGGGGCTTATTCGCCCCGCTCGGCGGGCCTCTGAACATTCCCTGCTGCGGCAGTCAGCACATCCAGTGCCATCACCGCGCCCGCTGCCGTGTCTGCGAATCTGTCCTGCAGCTCTGGCGGCAACTTTTTGATGTTCTCAAGCATCTTTTTCTCTTTTTCGCTCATTATCGTTTTCCTCCTATATATTGTGTTTGTCCTTGTAATAGCGCGCATTTTGTACTATAATTAGCGCAAGCCGATTCTCGCACAATCGGCAATACCTGAAGAAAGGAGTACTAAATGCGCAATTCCAAGCAGACCAGCGCACGTGCCGCAAGCGCAGCTTCTAAGGTTCTTCGTGACGGCAGGACCGGCAAAGCCAGCAAAACCGCAGCGGCAAGTGCACTTTCCCAGCGCCCCGGCAAGAAAACTAAATAATCTGCCAGCTGAGCCGGATACTTACCTATCCGGCTCTATCCTTTTCCCCGAACAGGTATTCCAAGGACCTTTCCGGAAAATATCTCCGCTGAATCTCTGCCGCCGTGCTGAAAGTCAGCGCGGTTTCCCCCGACAGCATTCTTTGCAGACGCGCCCGCGTCATGTTCAGTTCTCGCGCCATCCCCGATACCGTCAGCGACTTTCTGCCAAACTCAGCCCGCAGATTCGGGTACGCTATATCGTACATATCGTCCCCCATCCTCCTTTTCCGCTTGATTCGCTTTTTGGACTGTCCAAAGTATAAATCAGATTATCCAAATTGTCAAGCATTATTTTTTGGATAGTCTAAATTTTTTCTTGACATTTTTTCAAAATGCCCTTATACTCATCGTGAAAGGGGGTGAAACCGATGAATACCATTGGCGAAAGAATACGCCAGCTTCGAAAGTCTGAGGGCTTGACCCTTGAGAAGTTCGGCGAGCGCATTGGCATTACCGCCTCATCATGCAGCACTATAGAATCCGGCAAATCTAATCCCAGCGATCAGACTATCCGTTCCATCTGCCGGGAGTTTGGCGTGAACGAAATGTGGCTGCGCTACGGCGACGACGGCGGCGAAATGTATCAGCCCCGCTCCCGCGAGGAAGAGCTGGGCGCATACTTAAAGTCCATGCTCGCCGACCGCCCGGAGGCTTTCCGCACCCGGCTGCTCACCGCGCTTCTGCGCTTCGACCCGGACGGTCCCGAATGGGATCTGCTCGAAAAGATATACGACAGCGTCGCCGCCGAGGCCGAAAAAGGCATAAAAAAAGAAGAGAGCGAATCGTGATGATTCGCTCTCTTCTTTCGCAATAAAAACCGCAAGCGTTCAGACGCTTGCGGTTTTTATCATGCGGTGAGGAATCCGTACATGGCGCGGAGCTCCCCGAGGCTTGCCGATTCCAGTAGCCGCTTGATCTCCTTAAGTAATATCTCCCGCTCCTTTTCATCCTTCGTCAATTCGGTCCCCTTTCCCGCTCGCGGACGCTGCGGCGAGATACATCGCCCGGCACTTGTCCCGATATTCCTCTGCTTCGTTTTTCAGCGCTGCCGCGTTCCGCAGATGTTCTCCCGCTTGACGCTCCAGCTGCTCTATGACGTCCAGGTGTTCTTCCGCTTCGTCAAGGTCTCTTCTTACGCCGCGGTTTATCTGCCACGCCCACAGCAGCATGATGAGTGCTATCACCATCCACAGCAGAGCCACCATCTTTGTCGCAACTATCACACTTTCGTCCTCCTTTTAATTGTTTTGTCGTTTTGTGTCGATTTCTTTATGTGTAAAATGTAATAAAACTATTGCAAATGTCGTTAAATAGTGGTAGGCTGAAATATACCAGATACAAAATTTTCTTTTTTAGGGGGTGAGTATGTGAGCAGAAAACCCAGTTTCCGAATCCCCGGTCTTTCGTTCAGTTGGCGGCGGGCACTCGGCGTGACGTCGTTCAAGCGATGGATCGCGAAGACGACCGGCATTCCGACGACCGCCTCCGGGCGGAGAAATAAATTTGCTCGTTGGCTTGGCATCAGGAGAGTAAAGCGTCTCTGCCCCTGCTGCAATCAGAGGCAGAGACCATAGCAGATGAGTTCCTTGTAAACCGACCTGTCTGCTACGTCTCTAGGGTAGCAGTTTAGGCTTTAAAAGTCCAGCGCTCATGCGGCAGAAACGCTGCGCATATGGCAAAATGCGCCATTTCCCGCTTCCGCCGTGCGAAATTCATTATCGGAGGCGTTTTTTAGAGTGGTTTTTCAGGATTTGCAGCCCTATATTCAATCTTACCCGTACAAAATCAAAAAGGCCCGCGTTGACAAGGGTCTCACGCAAAAGGAGTTGGCCGAGGCCGCCGGTGTCCCGCTCTCCTCTATCCAAAAGCTAAATGTCAACAATCAGGACGCCTTGTTTAACTGCGCGGCCGTCTGCCGCGTTTTGGACGTGTCCATGGATGAGCTTTTCGGCCTTCGCCCGCCCGCAGATGTGTCGGAGCTGACAAGTCAGATCCACAACTTGGAGCTGGATAATGCCCACAAAGATGGCGAGATTGGGCGGCTGAATGCCGTTTCCGACGGTGACCGGCAGCATAACGACGATTTAGAGAGACGAATTAAGTCCCTGTGTTTCCTTGTGCTCGCGCTGGCGGGCTTCTGCACGCTGCTGGTGATGGTCGTCATTGGGTATATGATATTCGACGCTCACATTCTCACGGCGGGATTGTTTCACTCTGCAGGCATGTCCGTGTTCGCGGTGCTGCTGGCGCTGCTGCTTCTGGCGGCAGTCGCGGCTATCGCCGTCGCCATGCGGCATTTGTATAAAAAGTAACTGGAGGTAACTATGTATTGTCCATACTGTGGTGTCGCTAATGACAGTTTCAACATCTACTGCACTTCGTGCGGAGTGAAGCTCCCGGAGCTTGCGGTCGATTCTTCCGCGTCCCGTGACGTTCCGCACACTCCACGTGAAGGAGAAGATGGGCTTCCCGCTCCGTCATACTGTGCGCCGCGCGGCTATGGGCGTAAGGCGTGCAAGAAATGGGTAGCGTTCTTTCTTTGTCTATTCCTCGGCTGGCTGGGCATGCATAAATTCTATGAGGGCGACATTGCGGCGGGTATTCTTTTCATGTTGACCGGCGGTCTCTTCGGTATTGGCTCTCTGATATGCTTGATCATCATCGTTCAAAAGCCGGATATTTATTACGTCTAAGGAGGTCTCGCCATGTATTGCAGATACTGCAAAGCTAACAATCCCAAGGGCAATGTGTACTGCTTCTCTTGTGGCGCAAAGCTGCCCGTGTCAAGATCCGCGCCGTCAACGTCCTCTTCCGTCACTGAGGAGCGAGCCGCCAGCGAGTATGACAACGCCATCGACTGGAAGCGCGTCGGTTACTGGGCTAGTGTGATTATCGCTGGGGCTGCCCCGGCTATCATAATGTTCTTAGTTGCCGCGCATTTTGCCTAATACGAAAACAGCCCCCGGGCAACGCCGGGGGCATAGCTATACACGAAAAGGAGGTATTATTATGGCAGGACGAAAAGGAGGGCGCGCCGCGCAGGGCTCCGGCACGATACGAAAGAAAACCGTCATGCGTAACGGGCAGCCGTACACCTATTGGGAGGCGCGC
The DNA here is from genome assembly GCA_934476315.1 of uncultured Eubacteriales bacterium. Lineage (GTDB taxonomy): Bacteria > Bacillota > Clostridia > Oscillospirales > CAG-272 > SIG644. Next base: position 1,361 of record CAKSNQ010000029.1, on the reverse strand, counting down.
GTGACCACCGGGCGTGACCCCGGCACAGGGAAGCAGGTGCAAAAAAGCTTCTCCGGCAAGACGCAGAAAGAAGTCCGGGAGAAGATGCAGGCCGCCGCGGTCGAGGTCAACGACAACAGCTATGTCGAGCCGTCCAAGATGACCGTCGGTCAGTGGATGGATATATGGCTGGATGGTTTTTGTGGGGACAAGAAATACCTGACCGTGCATCAGTATCGCGCGACGGTGGACAATCACATAAAGCCCGCTCTCGGCGCGATAAAGCTGGCCGACCTTGCCCCGGTGCAGGTGCAGCAGTTTTATAATCGTCTTCTGCAAACGCCGGCGGCGGGAAAACAGAATACCGGGAAAGAAAAAACGCTGTCCGCAAAGACGGTGCGCAACATACACGGTGTATTATCCAAGGCGCTGACGGTCGCCGTGCAGATGGACGCGATAAAAAGCAATCCCTGTGACCGCACGACGCTGCCCAAGGTGGAGAAAAAGGAGATTCGCCCGCTCTCCGACGCGGAGATCAAGGCTTTTATTTCCGCCGTTGATGGGGACGAGTATGCCGATATTTTAAAGGTCATTTTGTTTACCGGGCTGCGCGAAAGTGAGGCGGTCGGGTTGACATGGGATTGCGTAGACTTCGCAGCCAGGACGCTGAAGATAAACAAGCAGCTGCAGCGCCGTGCCGCTGCCGACGGGGGCTACACGTTCGCGCCGCTGAAGAACAACAAGACGCGCGTGCTGACCGCGCCGGGCTTCGTGATGGATATACTGCGCGCACGCCGCGCGCGGCAGATGGAGGAGCGCTTCGCCGCCGGTCCACTGTGGCAGGGGTATCAGACCGCCGAGGAGCAAAAGACCGCGCTTGTGTTCACTAAGCCGACTGGCGAGCACATCAATATTACAGTGCTTTACAACCACCTCAAGCGTATCATGGCACAGATAGGCACGCCGGAGAGCCGGGTGCACGATCTGCGGCACACTTACGCCGTGCTTTCGCTGCAAAACGGGGACAGCGTCAAGACCGTGCAGCAGAATCTCGGACACGCGACAGCGGCATTCACGCTCGACGTTTACGGGCACGTCTCGGAGAAAATGAAACTGGAAAGTGCCGAGAAAATGCAGGAATATTTCAACTCCATCGAGGCGTAAAAAAATCTGTAAAGGGAAAACTAAAGGGAAAACTTCGATTTTGCGTTTCGTGCTTTCGCACTATACGTAATTATTTTTTATAGTTTTCCCTCTATTTCAACGAAAAAGCACCGAAGAATTAACTTCTTTGGTGCTTTCCTTTTGGCGGAGAAGAAGGGATTCGAACCCTTGATACCCTTATGAGGTATACACGATTTCCAATCGTGCGCGCTCGACCA
>CAKSNQ010000028.1 GCA_934476315.1 uncultured Eubacteriales bacterium | reverse complement strand
CGCGTTTTTGATATGTTTTATACCGGCACAAACAAAATTGCCGACAGTCGTCGCAGCATCGGATTAGGTCTTTCGTTATGCAAATCTATCATAAATGCGCATGGCGGAGAAATAACGATAACGGACAACAATCCGCACGGCGCGGTATTTACCTTTACATTGCCCATCGGGGAGGTGGAAATTCATGAGTAACTTATTGGTTTTGGTGGTTGAGGACGACGCACCTGTTCGTAACCTCATCAGCACGACACTGAAAACACGCGGTTACGAATATTTGATTGCGCAAAACGGCGAAAGTGCTATTATGGAGGCATCCTCACATAATCCGGATGTTGTTTTGCTTGATTTGGGACTGCCGGATATCGACGGCGTGGATGTTATCAAAAAAATACGCACATGGTCGGAAATGCCGATTATCGTAATCAGCGCCCGCGCCGAAGATAAAGACAAAATCGACGCTTTGGACGCCGGAGCGGACGATTATCTGACAAAGCCTTTTTCCGTAGAGGAACTGCTTGCAAGACTTCGTGTCATGGGCAGAAGGCTTTCGTCTATGCAGTCTTCCGGAAAATCCGACTCGCTTTTTGTAAACGGAGATCTGAAAATAGATTATGCAGCAGGGTGCGCCTACCTTAGCGGTGAAGAGCTTCACCTTACGCCCATCGAATATAAACTGCTGTGTTTGCTGTCCAAGAATGTCGGGAAAGTGCTTACTCACACTTTCATTACGCAAAAAATATGGGGTGCAGCGTGGGAAAGCAATGTAGCGTCTCTACGCGTATTTATGGCTACCTTGCGCAAAAAAATCGAACCGTCCCCCGATGCGCCGCAGTATATACAAACTCATGTCGGTATTGGGTACAGAATGGCGAAAATAGATAATTAAAATCGCGATGATATGATGACATAAATAAGAAAGCACAAATAGGTGCTTTCACAGCCACCCGACCGTAAAAAGTCGGGTGGCTTTTTCTGTGCAAAAAATAATCTCAAAACAATATGCTCTCCTGACTGTAAACGTGCTATGACACGCCGCAAGGACAAGACCGGCATTCGCTATACGGATATTCGGGAGTTGACACCGCGATCCTGCGGACATTCATCAGCAAAATCGTGATTCACGAGCGCCCGTCACGAAAGAAAAACGAGGGTGAGCAACGGATTGACATTTACTTCACGCACATCGGCTCCATGACGGACAGCAATTTGGAAAGAGGCGATCATTGCCGGAACCAAGCCATTTTCACCGATCCGGTTATAACATGGTCAGAAAGCCGAACGGCTCGGGTACAGGATGTGGGGGAAGAACCGGCTCAAACGTTCGTGCCTGCCGCGTGGGTCTGCGTGCGTAGCCGCAGACGGACCCCGGACCCCTTCCGGGGTTCGCCGAGGTTTAGAATGTTGGACGCGGAGCGGTTCTCTCCCACCTTTCCATCCTCTGAATGCGGCGCACAGCAAGGGGGTGAGGGCGATCCGCGCCGCTTTTTTGCCGTTGCCGTCAGTCATGAAGCCCTGCGCACGCTCATATAGTCATAGTAGCAAAAAGGCTTGGGGCGCGGGCACTCGGCGACCGTCACACTACGCTGTGGCATCGCCCGAAATCCACATGCCGCGCGTGCGTTCCGCGTCGGAGGGCGTTTGCCGCTTCCCCCCGTGGGCGTTGAAAGGACGGATTTTCAGACATGATGTGTATAAAAACCTCCGGCTTGCCAAAAAATGGAAGTGAAGCGCTCTCGCCCCCGGAATTCTCCCGCGCGACGCGCCCGGGGGGACAGCCCCGGATGCGGGGCGGCGGGGCGGCTGTCCCGGCGGGTCTGCGCACAGAGGAGGTGGAGGCTTCCCGCCGCGCGCACGGGGAAAACAAGCTGTCGCGGCGCCCGGGCAGAGGCTTCTGGCGATGCTTTTTGTCGGGACTTGGCGACCCGGTCATCCGCATCCTCCTCGGCGCGCTGGCGATCAACGTCCTGTTCATGTTCCGGAAAAGCGACTGGGTGGAAACGCTCGGCATTGCCGTTTCCGTCCTTTTGGCAACCACGATTTCCGCGCTCTCCGAGGTCGGCTCGCAGTCGGCGTTTGACCGCTTGCGCGAGCAGAGCGCCGAGGGGCACTGCCGTGTGCGTCGGGACGGAACGGTCGTGGAAATTCCGTGGGACGAGGTTGTGGTGGGCGACATTCTTCTGCTCGGTGCGGGTGAAAACATCCCGGCGGACGGGGTGCTTTTACGCGGGGAGCTGACGCTTGACCAAGCCGCTATGACGGGCGAGAGCCGCGAGGTTCGCAAGCAGGCGGGCGGTCGGGACGAGGGTGACCCGTCGGACGAGGTTTCGGTGTTCCGCGGGTGTGCGATTCTTGCCGGCGAGGGGGTCATGCGGGTACGCGCGGTCGGGGATGCGACAGTGCTCGGCGGCATCTCGCAGGAGATTCAGTCGCAGACGCGCGAAAGCCCGCTCAAGCTGCGTCTGGCGAAGCTGGCGGGGCAGATCAGTGTGCTCGGGTACGTGGCGGCGGCGCTGGTGGCGGCGGCGTTTCTGTTCCACGCCTTTGTGATCGGGAGCGGCTGGAACGCCGAGGTCATCCGCCTCAAGTTGACCGATCTGCCGTACGTGCTGAACACGCTTCTGCACGCGCTGATGCTGGGTCTGACGGTCATTGTCGTTGCCGTTCCCGAGGGGCTTCCCATGATGATTGCCGTGGTGCTGTCCGCCAACATCCGCCGCATGGTGCGGGATCGGGTGCTGGTGCGCACCGCAGTCGGCATCGAGGCGGCGGGAAGTATGGACCTGCTGTTCACCGATAAAACGGGAACGCTGACCGACGGCAAGCTCAGCGTGGGGGCGGTTCTGACGGGTAATGGCACGGTTTACCGCGACATCGGGGCGTTCCGACGGGCGGGGCAGGCGCGCTTTGCGGCGTATCGCTCCTCCTGTCGCTACAACACGGCGTCGCTGGTCGGTAAAGACCCCGCCGCACGCGATCGGGAGGACGCGCCGTCGGTGGCGATCGGCGGAAACGCGACAGATCGGGCGCTTCTGCGCAGTATTCTGATCCCGGGGGAGGCGGGCGAGGACGGGCAGGCGATGGTCGGGGGGCGTGTTCCCTTTGACAGCGCGCACAAGTTCTCGGCGGCGACCGTGCGTCTGCACGAGGCGGGACTGCCGTCCTGCCTGACCTTTGTCAAGGGCGCGCCGGAGATTCTTCTGCCGCACGTGCGCTGCGCCTACGACGGCGACGGGCGGACGATTGCGGTGGATCGGTGGCGGTTTGACCGACAGCTCCGCAAGTGGACCTCGGAGGGCGAGCGGGTACTGCTCCTTGCGGCGAGCGAGGAGGCACTCTCCCCGTCCGCGATGGCACGCGGGGAATTCGGCGAGCTGATTCTCATCTGCGCCGTTGCCCTCGCCGACCGCATCCGCCCCGAGGCGCGGGGGGCGGTGGAGGCTTTGCACGGCGCGGGCGTTCAGGTCGTCATGATTACGGGCGACAGCAAGGAGACCGCGACGCACATTGCACGCACCTGCGGCATCCTGACGCCCGACGTCGATCTTGTCCTGACCGGGCAGGAGCTGGCGGCGCTCTCCGACTTCCGGTTGCGGGAGCTTCTCCCGCGGCTGGCGGTGGTGTCGCGGGCGCTTCCAACGGACAAAAGCCGTCTGGTGCGCGTGGCGCAGGAGGAAAACCGCGTGGTCGGCATGACGGGCGACGGCATCAACGATGCCCCGGCGCTCCGGCGGGCGGATGTCGGCTTTGCCATGGGAAGCGGCGCGGCGGTCGCGCAGGACGCGGGGGACATTGTGATTCTCGACGACAACCTCGCCTCCATCGTGCGGGCAGTGCTGTACGGGCGGAACATTTTCAAGAGCATCCGCAAATTCATCACGCTCCAGCTCACCATGAATTTCTGCGCGGTCGCCGTGTCCATGATCGGTCCGTTCATCGGGGTGGACGCGCCCGTGACCGTGGTGCAGATGCTCTGGATTAACCTCATCATGGATACGCTGGGCGGTCTGGCGTTCGCGGGGGAGGCGGCGATGCCCTCCTGTCTTGCCGAGCGTCCCAAGCGGCGCGACGAGCCGATTCTGTGCCGCTATATGGTCAATGAAATCATTTTCCTCGGCGGCTACACTGTGGCGCTGTGCCTTCTGTTCCTGAAAAGCCCGTGGATTCGCGCCGCCTACCGCGCGAGCGAGGGGGACCTGTGCCACCTGACGGCATTTTTCGCCTTGTTCATTTTCTCGTCCGTGTTCAACTGCTTCAATGCGCGCTCCGACCGCCTGCGCCCGTGCGCGGGACTTGGCGGCAACCGTCCGTTCATCTTTATTATGACGGCAATTCTCGCGGTACAGATTGTATTTGTCTACCTCGGCGGGAGTGTTCTGCGCACCGTGCCGCTGACGGGACGGGAGCTGGCGCTCACGGCACTGCTCGCGCTGACCGTTCTGCCGGCGGAGAAGATACGCAAGCTGATCTGGCGCGCCCGCAGACACCGGGAAAAGTATTGAGACGCCCCGCGAGGTGCCCGGCGAATCGCCCGGAAAGAAAGATTAAGCCGGATGCGCCCGGGTGGGGAGGGAGCGCGGGAAAATGTCGATTCCGGACGGTTTTTCCACAAAATTATTACACAAAAAGCACTTGCTTTTCCTGCTCGGATATGATATAATGAAAAATAGAAAATTCTCCGCCCGCGCGCCGTGCGCGGTGCGGACGGAAGTGCGCCGACGCGCAAATCAAGGAGGTTCACTTATGAGAAAATCGCAAAGAGTCTTGTCGTGCCTGCTGGTACTGACCATGCTGCTGGGACTTCTGTCCGGGCTTGCGGTCACTGCCTCGGCGGAAGACACGTCATACAGCGGTCAGTGCGGACCCAATGTGTACTATTCTTACGATGACGTATCGGGAACGTTGAGCATTTTCGGCACCGGTCCGATGTATGATTACGCCACTGCTCCCGACGACGAACGCGCGCCGTGGTGCAGACTGACAACATCCACGAACCTGACCAGAAAGATTAAACGGGTCATCGTGGAGGAGGGCGTGACGACCATCGGCGACGCAGCGTTCGCTTCTTTGCTCGCGTGCACGGAGTATTCTCTCCCGAGCACGCTGACCACCATCGGGAAGAGCGCGTTCTTCCAGAACACGGCACTCCCGGTCATCAACCTGCCGACGGGACTTTTGCGCGTGAAATACAATGCGTTTTCCACGTGCTCCGGTCTGAGAAGCTCCAGCTTCTCCTCCAACACAGTGATCGAGGACCCCAACGGCACCAACTACGATCTTGTCCGCGCCAGCGGCAAGAGCTACGACTATTCCGTCGATGCCGGTGGCTACTGCGGTGCCGGCACGGCGCTGACGGAGGTCAAGTGGGAATATTCCGCCTCGACCAAGACGCTCCGCATCTTCCCCGTGAACACCTCCGGTCTGACGACCTACTCCGTGCAGGATTATGCCAACGCCGTCGGCACCCCGTGGTACGCCAACGCCGCGGCGATCGAAACGGTGGAGGTCTCCTCTTACATCCGCAACATCGGTGACTACTCCTTTGCGTACATGACCAACCTGCGCCGCGTTGTCATCGGCAACAGCGTCGAAACCATCGGCTCCGGCGCGTTCACGGGCTGTACGGGACTGTCGGCGCTGGACATTCCCTCCTCGGTGAAGAATGTCAGGTCCGGCGCGTTTCTCGGCGCGACCTCTGTGACGGTGACGGTCGCGGGCGCGCGCACCGATATTACCTTTGCACCGGGCGGCGATGTGACGTTCGGCTCGGACGGACGCGCGGATAAGATCAACGGAAACGATATTGTTTACCTCGTGGACAGCGGCTCTGTCACCGGGACGTTCGGCAGCGGACTGACCTTCATGTTCCTGCCCGCCTCGGGCGCTCTGCACATCTACGGCACGGGCGTGATTCCGAACTACATCACCCCGATGAACGCTCCCTGGTACGAGTACAAAAATTCCGGTGGCACGGTGCTTTTCCGCGCGACGGACATTAAGTCTCTGACCATTCATGAAGGCGTGTCCGCTATCGGAACGCAGGCGTTCGGCATGTGCACCGCCATGCAGAGAGTGACGCTCCCCGCCTCGCTGAAAACGGTCGGCGCCAACGCGTTCAGCGCGTGCGTTGCCGTTGCGGATGCGACCCACGCGGGGTCTTCCGCAAGCCCGGTGACGTTCGGCGACGGCAACTCCTACGTCAAGGACAAGCTCCGCTATCTTGGTTCTTCGGGCGTGACCGACCCCGTGGTTCCCACGCCGACCAATCAGCAGGGAACCATCGGGAACATTACCTGGGTCTACACGGTCAATGACAAGGCCCTGCGCCTGATGGCGTCGGCGGAAAACTCTCAGCTCACCCCCACCGGAACGCTTCCGTGGACGAGCTTCGCCACCGGAATCGAGCAGATTCAGATCGGCGCGAACATCGTGGCGATCGGTCCGAGCGTCTTTGCCAACCTGCCGAATCTGAACTACGTCAAGATGACGTCGGTGGTGACTCTCGGCGATTACGCGTTCTACAATACCCCCAATCTGAAGGCAATCTACCTGCCGCAGTCGGTCACAACGCTCGGCTCCGCCGTGTTCGACGGACGAACCGACGGGCTTAAGGTCACCGCTTACACGCCCCGCCCGGCAACCACGCCGCTGACGATGGGCGCCAATACCGACCTGACGGTTTCCTACGGTGTGACGACCGACCCGACCAACCCCACGCCGGTCACGCCGATCAGCGGAAGCTGCGGCACCTACGCTACGTGGTCGTTCAATACCTCGACGGGCGTGCTGACCATTTCGGGAAGCGGTACGACCTACACGTTCAGCTCGACCAGTCTGCCCGGCTGGAGCACCTATATGTCGCAGATCCGCCGCGTTGAGGTCGGAAACGGCATCACGGGCATCGGCTCCTACGCGTTCTACGGCGCTTCCCAGCTCACCGCTGTGACGCTTTCGCAGAGCGTGAGCGCGATCGGCGACAACGCCTTCCTCGGCGCCGCCCCGACGGTCTACGCGACCTCGCCGCGCGCGTCCTCCAACGGCGTGGCACTCGGTACGGGCAACACCAACCTGCGCATTTCTTATACCGGCTCTTCCTCCGAGAATCCCGGCGGACAGACGGTGACGGGCACCATTCCCTCCACGGGACTGACCTGGTCGTTCGATCTGACGACGGGCGCGCTGACCGTGACCGGTACAGGCGCAATTCCGGACTATGCCTCCGCCAACGCGACGCCGTGGTCCGCTTATGCGACGCGCATCAAGAGCGTGACGCTTCAGACCGGCGTGACGGGCATCGGCTCCTACGCTTTCGCGGGCATGACTGCCCTGCGCGACGTCTACCTGCCCGAGACGCTGACCTCCATCGGGGCGTACGCCTTCTCCGGAGCGACCTCACTCGTTCATGTAAAAATTCCCACCGCTGTGACCTACCTCGGCGTGGGCGCGTTCCGCGAGTGCACCTCGCTGACCGCCATCGAAATCCCGCAGAACATTCTGACCATCAGCGACGAGGCGTTCTTCCGCTGTGAGGCGCTGGAAACCGTCACGTTCAACGAGGGTCTGGTGGAGATCGGCGCCAAGGCGTTCTACGGTTGCAAATCCATCAAGACGCTGACCTTCCCCTCGACGCTCACGCGCATCGGCAGAGAAGCGTTCTACGGCTGTACCGGACTGACCGGCGTGATCTTCAACACCATGTCCGTTCTCACCATCGGCGCGGATGCTTTCGGTAACTGCACCTCGCTGATTAAGGCGATCTTCCTCTACGGAAGCGACAACGTGGACTTCGGTACCGGCAACTCCCGCCTGAAGTCGGCGGAGATCGCACGCATTGCGAGCGGTGTCTCCGCGAAGGACAATATCAGTTGGACGGTTGACCGCGCAACGGGTATCCTGACGCTCAGCGGCAACGGTCCCGTCACGGACTCCACCGCCGCCTGGATCGACGAGCTCAAGTATGCCGACACGCTGGTGCTGACCGGCGGTATCACCGGCATCGGCGACGAGTTGCTCAAGGAAAATCCCTATATCGCCACGGTGCGGATGAGCAACACCGTCCGTACGATCGGCGTTGGCACATTTGAGGGCTGCTCCAACCTGGCGCAGGTCTACTTCCCCGACAGCCTGCAGTCCATGGGTGCGCGCGCGTTCAAGGGCTGTGATAAGCTCAGAAGCATCGGACTCCCCTCCTCGCTCCGTGAAATTCCCGAGGACGCTTTCTCGGATTGCGGAGCACTGACCGCCGTGGTCATCCCGCAGGGTACGACCACCATCGGCGCGGACGCGTTCGCCGACTGCCCGATGCTGGACACCGTCACCATCCCCGCCACCGTGACCTCGATCGAGCGGGGCGCGTTCTCCGGTTGCCGCAACCTGAAGACCATTTACCTCTCCGGCGACGGCATCCGTACGCTGAACAAGAACATTTTCAACGGTTGCTCCTCGATTCAGACGGTCTACTACGACGGCACGGTCGCGTGGGAAACGCTGTCCGCGAACGCCGACCCCGAGATCAAGCGGGCAAACGTCATCCGTAGCTTCTCGCTGACGATCTACTATGTCTATGAGGACGGTACGCAGGCAGCTCCTCCCGTGACGGTTCACTGCCGCGAGGGTGAGATGACCCCGTCGGTCACGTCCCCCGAGATCGACTTCTACCAGCCCGACCGCGCGGTCATCGACCCGATGCGCCTGTCTTCCTCGCGCACGGACACCGTGACCTACCGCCACCGCACCTACACCGTGACCGTTCAGTATCTGGATAAGAACGGCGAGCCGTTGGCAACCTCCCAGACGTTCAGCGTCGTTTACGGCGGCTCGCTGACGGTGGAGGCGAGAACCATCTCCGGCTACGCGGCGGACGCTACGACCCGCACTCTGACGAACGTGACGGGCGACGCGATCGTGAAGTTCACCTATACGCCGAACACCTATAAGATCACCGTGATCTGCAAGGACACCGACGGCAGAGAAATCCGCCGGGAAACCGTGGACGCGGCTTACGGCAGCAGCGTCACAGTGACGGCTCCCACGATCAAGGGCTATACCTCACCGTTGGCAAAAACCAAGACGTTCGATAAGATCATCGGCAACGAAACCTGCGAGTTTGTCTACACGGCACAGTCCGAAACGCTGACCATCCGCTACGTGGATGAGGATGGCACGGACATCGCGCCCAAGTTCACCAAGGAGTATAAGTACGGTGACAAGGTCAGTGTGCCGTCTCCCGTGGTGGAGGGATATACGCCCGAGTTCGCCACCTACACCATCGACAAGTACGACGGTCAGACCGAGGTCAAGGTGGTCTACACCATCAAGACCTGCATCGTCACCATCCACTTTGTCGAGGAGGGAACCTCCAACGGCTATAAGATGGCGGCGGACATCCGCGTGCCGGTCAAGTACGGCGAAACGCTGTCGCATACCGCTCCCGTGATTGAGGGCTACGTCGCAGATCGCCCCGCACTGAACATCCCCGGCATCAAGGCGGATACCGATGTGTATGTCACCTACTCCCGCGCGTATTACGGACTGACGATTCACTACGTGGACGCGGACGGCAACGAGGTGGAGTCGCACAAGTACACCGTTCAGGCGGGAACCTCGTACACCTACACCTACGACAAGTCCGGCAAGTATGAGCCGGTCACGGTCGCGGGCACCATGGGACTGGCGGATCAGTCCGTCACCGTGACAGTGGAGAAGGTTCAGTCGTCCTCCGGCAGTGCGGCGCTCAAGACGGTGCTTGTCATTGTCGCGATTGTCGCAGTGCTCGGCGCGAGCGGAACGGCGTTCTACTTCTTCTACCTGAAGAAAAAATAAATTCAATTGGTGCGGACTGCCCGGGACACAGGACTGCCCCGCAGAATCACGCGCTTCGGGGGGAGAAAAAACTCAAAATGAGTTTTTTCTCCCCCCCTTTGATATTTCTCGGCGACCGCTTTGCCACCGGGAAAGCGGAAAGCCAACGGCACGGGGCAAAAACGACCGGGATCGCGCAAAAATGCCGGAAACCCGAGCCGCATTTTTGGGGAAGCCAAAGATAACGCGTGGCATCGCGCAATTCGGACGTGCCATGCGGATGGTGGCTTGCGTAGCGCGGCAGGCGCCCTAAATATTGAGTTTTTTGATAGTTTCGGACTTTTGAAAAAAACACGGAATATTTTTCAAAAAACCCTTGACAAACGCACTCCCCCGCGCTATAATATAAAGGCTGTCGGGCAATCGCCCACAGTGATGCGGTGTTAGCTCAGCTGGATAGAGTGTTTGGCTACGAACCAAAAGGTCGGGGGTTCGAATCCCTTACACCGTACCAAAACAGTATACGCGAACCCCTTAATTGTGCAAAAGCGACAATTTTGCGCATTGAGTGTACGCGTGTGACCGTCAGGGTTTCGCTCTGACCGTCAGGCTCTGCCCTGACAAAGAGAAAGCCACCGAGGGAAGTTTCCCCCGATGGCTTCTTTCTTTGTTCTGGTTTTTTCATCCCGGCGCGCGGTAAATCGCCGCACCAACACCGCCCCCCGATCAGTACCCGCAGGTACTTCAGCATGTTCAGATACTCCATCCTGCCGGCGGCGTAGTCCATCGCCCGCTTGACCGTGCCGCGACGCTTCAGAATCCCCTCCACGCCGTCGTAGTAGTCGTAGATACTGCTGGATAGTCCGCCCGCCGCCTGATACTCCTGCCAGTATTTCCCGTTGGTGAGAATCTCTTTCCACGCGGCAGGGATGGTGGCGGCAAATTTCGGCACACTGTGACCCGTGGAGAAGAACGCCTCCTGCACATCCCTGAGAAAGTTCCGGGCGATGAACAGCGGGTCCCACGACGTCACCAGGTTTTTGAATATCGCGGTTGATTTCTCCAGCCCGCGGAATACCACGTTGTCCAGCTCGACCCGCGGCATGAAGGCTTTCAGCCCGTGGAAGATCTCCCGGCTCACCTGTACCGTCTGCCGCTTGCCGTCCTTCCAGTATTGTACCGTCTGATTCACCGGGTCGAATCTGAGCGTCCGCACCCCGTCCCGCGAGGCGTCGAACTTGTCCACCCCGCCCTCGGGAAGAAGCCCGTCGCCCTCGATCATTCCGAGAACATCCTCGATCGGGGCGTCCGCCCCGGCATCCAGAACGCGCACATTCTCACTGCCGCCGGACTTTTCCGCCGCCTCCACCAGCGTCCCGACCAGCTCGTTGAACCGCGCCGCCTGGTAGGTCTGCATGGTCTGAAGCGCCATGGAACGGATCAGCGGCATGATGTCCCGCGTCGAGCCATGGGCGATCTTGATTGTCTGATCGACCACCGCCCCGTTCCCGCGCCGGAAGACCACCGCGCCACTGCCCGGGACGTCTGCCCGCATCGTCGGAACATAGTGCGGATAGGTCGCCCGGAGCTTTTTCGCCAGGGCAGGGGAGACCAGCCCGAGCTGAACCCGGAGCGTCATAAGATTGTCGCTGTACTTCCAGACAGCCTCCGCCATCTTCCGGAACTCCACGTGCGCCCCCACCAGCTTGTCCGCCTCGGCAAGCGCCTCCGCCGCCGTGTAGTCGCCCATGACTGTCTTGTCCTGCGCAATCCGGTCGGCGTGGTGCATCCAGAGCAGGTAGGAGTAAAAGTCGTTCAGATACTCCTCGCCCCGCGCAACCGCGTTGCGGAAGATCGCCGACAGCCCCGGTCCCATGTCCCGACCGAAGGCGTCCACCTGCCGCCCCTTTTCCTCCAGGGCGTATTGCGCCGCGTTCTTCGCCGCCCGTGCATAGTTGGCACGCGCATCCATGTCGGCAACGCCCAGCCGCTTGCCCTCCTTGATGATCGCGTGCTGATCGTCGGTGAAGTTCAGAATCATGTTGTCCCAGACGTGCTCTGCCCTTTTTGCGAGCGAGATTTTCTCGCGCTTCACCCGGGTTAGAATCCGGGACTGATCCGCGTCGGCAATCGGCGCACGAACCTCGCGAACCTCCGCCTCCATCCTGTCCCGAAGCTCCTCGGCATGCCGGATCGCATCGTCGAGCGCGCCCTGCTCCTCGCGTATGCGCGAAAGACGCTCCGCGTGCTCCCGCTCCAGCGCCGCCAGACGCCGCTCCCGCGCCACGTCGGTCAGACGCTCGCTTTCCTCCAGCGCCGCCTTTTTCTCCTGATACCGCGCGTCCTCCTCGGCAATCCGCTCCGACAGGGACTTGCCGAACCGCTCCTCCTGAATCTCCTGTAAGGTCTGCCCGTCCCCGGCGTCGAACTTCTCGCGGATTTTCGAGGCTTCCTCCTCGATCTGCGCCTCGTACCGATCGCGGATTTTCTGCGCCCGCTCCTCAATCTGTGCCCGCGCCTCGTCGCTGATCGGCGTCTTGACCCGGCGGGGGGAGGTCTCCTGCGACTGTTCGGCTTTCGAATACCGGATGTCGGGATTCCCGGCGTCAAACGTGCCGAGGTTACCCGTGGCGGACTTGATCTGGGTGGGGTTATCCAGCATATAGATCACGCTGTCGTCCACGCTTTTATCGCTGTTTTCAATGATGATACCGTCGTAATCTCCGTTCAAATACTGCTTATACACAGCCTCTGCGTTCTTGTCGAAATACGCCGTAGGCGTGTAATAACCATCCGAATGCAGCACGAGTGGTTTTTTCATGTTGAGATAACAACCCAGAACGCGCTCCTCTCCGCCGTTTTTGACCGCGTTTCGCGCGTAGTCCGAGGCGCTGTTCTGATAACCGCTTTTCTTGTTTGTGAAGAAAAACAGTCCCTCCGCCACGTCACCGAAGTTACTTCCGCTCCTGCTCAAATCAAACGTCCAGAATTTCGCATTCGTGCCGTGATACACCACCCTCGGCGTCCCGTCATCGTTCACGACCTTGCTGGCGCTTTCCGGATGGTTCTGCCAGTCGCCGAACCAACGCTTGAATTGCTGTGTTTCTGTAACATTTTCAAATTTGCTCTTGACAGGAGAAGAATTTTCGCGTATACTATGGATGAAGCCATCCTGCGGCAAACCCCCGGACAATTGGTGTCCGGCGCTTTGCAAAAGGGTCATGGCTTCTTTTTTGTTCCAATAATACAGGCTTGTTTTTTTATTTGATTCATCCGAGATTGCCGAGAACAGTTGATTCAGCGCAGAGTTTTTCCCATACACGGAAACAACAGCGTTACTGTCTATCCGAATATTATTCAGGTGTGCAAAGCCATCGATCTCGACCGGCACAACCGCTTGTCTGCCGTTCACGCTGAATTTCAGAATGACCATCGCCCGGTTGGTTTTGGACTGCGAGGCAATAACGGCAACGGGGTTTTCCAATGCCTGCGGGAGTTGCTTCAAAAGGCTTTCACCCAAAAAGTGATCGGCATCTTTTGTCCCGTTCAAAGCGTAATTTACGTGGGTCTGATTGATGGTAATGGGGAGTGCGTTGAAACCGATTCTTTGAAGAATTTCCGGAGTGCCGGACACCACCAAGGAGTCGCGCGCGGGGATGTTCCCCTTTTTGAAGTCATCGATCTGCTCAGCAAACGATTTTGAATAATCGTATGTCTCGCTTCGCGAGTGCCGGACGTCGCTGTCGGCGTCTGTCGAAAGATTTCCAAAATTTTTTTGCTTCGAGGGGTTGACATTTGCGGTGGTTTGGGATATACTGATGTCAGAAGCACTCTTGCTATAACCGCCGACAATTGGTGTCGGCCGTTCACTGGCTTGGGTGCTTCTGTTTTTTATTCTGACGAGATTTCCGTTCTGAACCTCCCGGCGGAGATAGTCATTCAGTCCTTCACGCCCGAAAACGGTGGCAACCTTGTTGGTGTCAATGAATACCCGGTTGTATTGCCCCTTTTCGTTGATGTAGACGGGGACATTGATCGTGTTTCCACTGCTGTCTTTGTATTGCGAGATCAGAAGAAAATAGTTTTCTCTTCTGCTGGAATCGCTTGCGTTCCGGGTGCCGCGATAGGCAAGAGATACGTCGTCCAGCCCGGCGATGATGTTCAAAAACAGTTCTTTCCCCAGACCGTGGTAGTTGATGTACCGATCGGTTCTTAAGCCACGTCTTTTCGCTTCCGCTTCGGTAAAGACATTTTCGCGGATGTGGGATGCCTTCATCAGCATCGGAAGATTGCGCACGCCCTCTTGATTTGCGATGATCGCGGGACTACTCTCGGTGAGATATACATCATCACGGAAAGACGTGTCGTTCAGCGCCCGCTCCACATCCCGTTCTGCGTTCTCGCTCAGGGAGTACCGCACCTCCCCCTCGTCCTTGTCCTCGCCGCCGTTTGCGATCAGCGTGCCCGCCCGGTAGACGTAGCCCGCCTCGGTCGCGGCATCCAGGAACAGCTGCTCCGCCGCCCGGAAGCGCTCCCGGAGCTGTTTCGCCTCGGGATTGCCCATCGTGCGCAAAGCCTCGATGGACTGCCGGAGTTTGTAGATCAGTTTTCCCACAGCGCCACTGTTGCGCGCGATCAGATCGGCGGCAAAGCGACGGTTGCCCAGCGCTTTTTCCACCATGATCGACCCGAGCTCGTCCGTCGCGAGCGTGAGAATCCGCGTGTCCGCCGCGGTCAGCGCCGCCCCCGAAGCCGCCTTTTCCATGGCGGCGTTGTAGAGCCGGCGCGACTCCTCGTAGCTTCCCAGATACCCGGAGCGCAAAAAGCTCTCAACCGCGTCGCCGAAAAGCTCCGTGTTCTCCGAAAGATATTGGTGCAGCGCCCGGCCCGATGTCGTGTCCCCCGTGAAGTGAAAGACCTCGTGCGAGAGCGTCGCCATCCACGCGTCCGCCGCGACAGCGGCATCCCCGCCAAGACGACTCCTGCCGATCACCACCGTGCCCGCTTTGTCCCCGGTGCTCAGGGAAAAACCGTTGTCGCCCGCCACCGTCTCGGCAAGCACCAGATTCAGATCCATGCCCGTCTCCGATTTCAAAGCCTCAAACGCCGTGCGCATCGCACGGTAATTTTTGTTTTCGGCTCCGGTCAGCTCGCCCTCGATCGGCGTGGCACCGCCGCGCCGCAGAGCGTCCGTGACCTCCTCCACCGACATCGTCGGCGTGTAGTAGCGCACGTCAAATGCCCCGGAGCCCGCTTTTTCGCCCGCTGTGGCGCTTTTCGCTCCGGGGGTAGTCAACTGTGCCCCCGATGCTTCAAGTCGCGCCACAAGGTCCTGAGCGCCCTCTGTGAGCGTTCCGTCCGCCTTGACAATGCCGCCGAGGTTCGCCTCGCGGATGAGCCTGGCACGCGCCGACTCGTTCATGCCCCGGAGCTTCTCCGAGAGCGCCCGATAGTCCGACGCCAGAAGCGCATCGATCCGCGCGTTCGTCGCCACGTCCAGCTTTCCCGACTTCCATAGCCCGGTGCGCGTGCTGTCCAGCTCCGTGATGTGCTCCGTGATCGTCAGCGCATCCGCCGACTTTCCGATCCGCCCCGTGGTTGCGCCGAGCAAGCCTTCCCATACCCCGGCATTAACCGCACCATACACGCCTTGCTCGGCAACGCCCCTCCAGTACGCCGGGTCTTGCCATTCATCTCCCCCCTTCTTCAAAACGTGTCAGCTTTTGTACGTTTTGTGTGTTTTTTTCTTGACATTTGCCGGGGAACAATGTTATACTATTGCCCAAGCACCGCGAGGCAACCGCCTGAGCAGCTGCGCGGCATCGCGCCGGGCGCCTGTAAATTAAAATGAAGCAACTATAAATTAAATAATGAAGCAATCATAGATTGAGAAGCAGGAAATCCACAAAAACCAAGGAGACGTTTTTGCGGCGGAGCCGTTGCGTCCGGAGGTGTATTATGAAAGAATTTGTGAAAAATCGGAGCGCGATGCTTGCCGATGCCGCGGTGTGCTACCGCGGGGAAGTGGGCAGTCGCCGCTCGACCGGGAATCCGCCCTTTCTGCTCGGCGGCGGCGTCTGGGGCGGCTGTGCGGACGGATTTGGCAGGTTTGATTCGCTCGACGGGGAGCCGACCTGCTTTCTGTGGCACAAAAATCATGTGGAGGTCGGCAGGGACCGATTGGAATGTCGCCTGCCGCTCTTGCGTTTCCGCTACCGCTTTTGCCTGTCGGGCAGGGAACTGCCGCTGGGCGACGCGACGGTGCGGGATTACAGCCAGACGCTGGACGTGGAGCGGGCGACCGTCACCACGGCGTTTACATTGACCGACGGCGACATGCCCGTGGCACGGGTGTCGCTGTGCCAGTTCATTTCGCTTGACCTGCCGAATCTGATGCAGAATGAATTTCACGTGGCATCCGGGGTGGCGGGGCTGACGCTGATGGTGGAGGCGGAAATGCTCCGCCACTGCGTCTCGCACCACGGCGTTCCGATCGACTACCCCTGCGAGAAAACGACCGTCGGGGGCGCGCCGTCGCTCCGTTCGATCACCACACGCGGCAAAACGACGCTGACGGTGCTGTCGCCCGAAGCCTCGGCGACGTACGCGGACGAGCGGACGCTTTCGCTGACCTTTGACTGCGCGCCGGGAACGCCGGAAATATCGGGAGCGTCGGGGGCACCGGATACACGGAACACGCCGGGAACGCCGGATACATTGGACGCCCCCGGCACGACGTACACGATGCAGTTGGCGCTGGTCAATTCCCGCGAGGAGACCTCCCCGGAGGAGGTCGTGCGCGCAACGACCGCGGCGTCGCCGGAAAAGCTGCATACCGCCCACGTTGCCGCGTGGGAATGCTTCTGGGAGACGTCCTTCGTGGACATGGGCGACCGGACGCTGAACGCTATGCGCCTGCATTTCCTCTATGCCATCCGCGCCTCGGAGGGCGGAACGCCCGGCGTGCCCCTGACCCCCGGCGGGCTGGGAAGCACGGGACTGTGGCCCTTTGAGTTCCCGCAGGATGTGGCTTGGATGGTCGAGAGCTACCTCGGAATGAACCACCCCGAGCTGGCGCGCGGCGTGGCGGAGCACTGGCGGACGATTCTGCCGCAGGCGGAGGAATTTACGCACAAATACTTCAAAAAGCCCGACGGACATAGCGTCGGCGGCGCGTTCTTCCCGTGGATGTGCCCGGCGTTCGACCTGTCCGGCATGCCCGCGCCCCCGACCGACCCGCCGTATGCCAATCAGCTTCACAACGGCGCCTATCCGCTGTTCATCTGCTACCTGTACTGGAAGTACACGGGCGACCGTGACTTTCTGCTCCGTGCGCTCCCCGTGGCGCGTGACGCGGCGGATTTCTTCGCGGACATCAGCAGCTACGACGCGGCGTCGGGAGAGTATACCATCACGTTCAAGCCCTGCATGGGACAGGACGAGATGGGCTCGTTCAACCGCGACAATTACATCTGCTGCCTGACCAGCGCGGCATGGACGATGGAGGGCGCGGCCGAAATGTTCCGCGCGGCGGGACAGACCCCGGACGCCCGCTGGTTGGAAATCCTCGGGCGGGGCTATTGCTTTGATCGGCTGGTCGTCGGCGGGCTTCTCGCTTCCTATGAGGGCGGAACTGTCCCCAACCCGGAGCAAAAGCATCCCGCACAGCTCAATTCGATCACCCTGCGCCCCGTACGCCGCGTGTACGACACGCCCGCCTTCGCCGAAACCTACCGCCGCCGCTATGAATTCTGCCGCGGCGCCAAGGAAAATTTCTGGCTGGGCTGGTCGCTCTGCTCGTTTCTGATCGCCTCCGTCCGCATGAAGGACCGCGCGGGCGCCCGCCGCGACTTCGGCATGCTCCGCACCAACGCCGATACCGCCCGCCCCATGCTTGACCGTCACGGCTTGCAGATGCTGGAGACCAGCGGCTGTAACCTCGGCGATTCCTACTACATCACCTCCATGTGCATGGCGGTGACGGCGATGACGGAGCTGTTCGTCCAGTGCTTCGACGGCGACTGCTGCGACCTGTTCCCCGTGGTGCTCACGGAGGAATCTGCCGCCTTCGACCGCCTGCTGACCTCGTTCGGCTTCACCGTCTCGGGCGAGTGGAACCGGGGCGCCGCCGCGCTTGCGCTGGAGGTGTCACGCGAGACCGAGGTGACACTGCGGCTCGGTCCCTCCTGCGACGGGGAGTACGTGCTCACCGACGCCGACGGACGGGCACTCGGACGCTTTTCCGACCGCGCTCTGCACGTCCGCCTGACGCGCGGCGCCTATCGGATCGTGCGGGTCTGACCGAAAAACCGCGCCGACCCCCGATTTTATTGGTATTTTTTGAAAAATCCGCGAAAATGACGCACTTTGCTTTGCTCTGTTTTGTGTAAAAGGGAGAAATTTTGGCGGTGCTTGACAAAAAACAGGTTGAATGCTATAATATAAGGGCATGTTTATGGGTAGAATCATAGGTGTGCCGATCCGACAGTTCCATCCGGGCTCCGGGTGACTGTATATAAACATTAAATTTTGAAGAAGGAGGAAGAAGCAGGACATGCCAACTTTTAACCAACTTGTCAGACAGGGCAGACAGGACAAGCAGTCCAAGTCCAAGTCCCAGGCTCTCCAGCACAGTGTCAACACGCTGAAGAACACTCTGACAGACCAGCACAACCCTCAGAAGAGAGGCGTTTGCACAAAGGTCTCCACCACGACGCCGAAGAAGCCGAACTCCGCTCTGCGTAAGATCGCGAGAGTCCGCCTGACCAACGGCATCGAGGCAACGACCTACATCCCCGGCATCGGACACAATTTGCAGGAGCACTCCGTCGTCCTCATCAGAGGCGGCCGTGTACGTGACCTCCCCGGTGTTCGTTACCACATCATCCGCGGTACGCTTGACGCTCAGGGCGTGGCAAACCGTAACCAGAGCCGTTCCAAGTACGGCGCAAAGAGACCGAAGCAGAAGAAGTAATTTTTGCCCGGTCAAACGGTCAAGGTATCAGGCAACCGTTCGAAAAGAGCCGTCCCGTGTTAGTTCGAGTTCCATAGAAATTTAATGTTTATGTTACTTCACCTAACCCCTGACGCGCGCTGACAGAAGAATGCTTTTGAGTACCTGTGAATTCATTCAAATTATATGAAGGAGGGAAGTACAGTGCCGAGAAGAGGTCGTATATCCAAAAGAGACGTATTGCCGGATCCGTTGTATGGCTCCAAGCTGGTAACCAAGCTGGTCAACAACATTATGTATGACGGCAAAAAGGGTGTCGCCCAGAAGATCGTGTACGACGCGTTCACACAGATCGAAGAGAAGCTGGGTCAGAACCCGCTGGAAGTTTTCCAGGCAGCGCTTGAAAACATCATGCCTGTTCTGGAGGTCAAGGCACGCCGCGTAGGTGGTTCCACCTACCAGGTGCCGATGGAAGTCCGCCCGGAGCGTCGCCAAACGCTGGGTCTGCGCTGGCTGATCGACGCAGCCAGAAAGCGCGGAGAAAAGACCATGTCCGAGCGCCTTGCAGGCGAGATCATCGACGCGAAAAACAGCGCCGGATCCGCGTTCAAGAAGAAAGAAGAAACGCACAGAATGGCAGAAGCCAACAAGGCGTTCTCCCACTACAAATACTGATATTGAAGGAGATTACCAATGGCAAGAGCTTATTCGTTGGAAAACACCCGCAATATCGGTATCATGGCGCACATTGACGCCGGAAAAACCACGACGACAGAGCGTATCCTGTTCTACACCGGTAAGACGCACAAGATCGGCGAAACGCACGATGGCGCCGCTACCATGGACTGGATGGCACAGGAGCAGGAGAGAGGGATTACCATTACCTCCGCCGCTACCACCTGTTATTGGGCACATTCCGACTACCACAACGACCCTGCGCTGGTGAAAGCCAATACCCACCGTATCAACATCATTGATACCCCGGGACACGTGGACTTCACCGTCGAGGTGCAGCGTTCCCTGCGCGTGCTGGACGGTGCTGTCACCGTTCTGTGTGCAAAGGGCGGCGTGGAACCGCAGTCCGAAACCGTCTGGCGTCAGGCGGATAGCTACAAGGTTCCGCGTATGGCATACGTCAATAAGATGGACATCATGGGCGCAAACTTCTATCATGTCATCGACATGATGAAGGAAAGACTGCATGCCAATGCTGTTCCGATTCAGCTCCCCATCGGCTACGAGGCAACCTTCAAGGGCATCGTGGACCTGATGAACATGGAGGCTGACGTCTACTACGATGACCTTGGTAAGGATGTCCGCGTGGAGCCGATCCCCGAGGACATGCTGGATAAGGCAAAAGAATATCACGACGCAATGGTTGAGTCCATCTGCGAAACGGATGAAGCACTGTTCGAGAAGTACTGCGAGGGCGAGGAGATCAGCATCCCCGAGCTCAAGGCGGCGCTTCGTAAGGCGTGCATCGAAAACAAGATCGTCCCGGTCACCTGCGGTTCTTCCTATAAGAACAAGGGTGTGCAGAAGCTGCTGGACGCCATCGTGGATTACATGCCCGCTCCGACCGATGTCGAGGCAATCAAGGGCGTCAACCCCGATACCGGCGAGGAAGAGGACCGTCATCCTTCCGATGATGAGCCGTTCTCCGCTCTGGCGTTCAAGATCATGACCGACCCCTACGTCGGAAAGCTCTGCTTCTTCCGCGTGTATTCCGGTTCGGTCTCGGTCGGTACCAACGTCTGGAACTCCAGCAAGGACAAGAAAGAGCGCTTTGGCCGTATCCTGCAGATGCACGCCAACGAGCGTTCCGACCTGGAGGTCTGCTATGCCGGCGATATCGCGGCAGTCGTTTCGACCAAGTACACCACGACGGGCGACACGTTCTGCGACGAGGATCACCCGATCATCCTGGAGTCCATGGACTTCCCGGAGCCGGTTATCCGTCAGGCGGTAGAGCCCAAGACGCGCGCCGGTCAGGAGAAGATGGGCATCGCGCTGGCAAAGCTGGCTGAGGAGGACCCCACGTTCCGTACTTACACGGACGAGGAGACCGGTCAGACCATCATCGCCGGTATGGGTGAGCTTCACCTGGAGATCATCGTCGACAGACTTCTGCGCGAGTTCAAGGTCGAGGCAAATATCGGTAAGCCGCAGGTCGCTTATAAGGAGACCATCCGCAAGAAGGTCGATTATGAGTGCAAGTATAAGAAGCAGTCGGGTGGTTCGGGTCAGTACGGTCACGTCAAGATCATTCTGGAGCCGAACGAGCCGGGTAAGGGCTATGAGTTCATCAATGCCGTGACCGGTGGTGCCATCCCGAAGGAATTCATCGAGCCTGTCAATCAGGGTATTCAGGGCGCGATGCAGAGCGGCGTTCTCGCCGGCTACAACGTCGTGGACGTCAAGGTGACGCTTTACGACGGTTCTTACCACGAGGTCGACTCCTCCGAAATGGCGTTCAAGATCGCCGGTTCTATGGCTTTCAAAGAGGCAATGAAGCTGGCTGACCCCGTTTTGACTGAGCCGATTATGAAGGTAACGACCATCACGCCCGAGGATTACCTGGGCGCTGTCATCGGTGACTTCAACTCCCGCCGCGGTATGATCCAGTCGCAGGAGATGAACAACGGTGCGGCAGATGTCGTTGCGTTCGTCCCGCTGTCTGAGATGTTCGGTTACGCAACCGACCTGCGTTCCAAGACGCAGGGTCGTGCGCAGTATACCATGGAGCCGAGCCACTTCGCTGAGGTTCCGAAGTCCATCCAGCAGGAGATCATCGCTTCCCGCGCGAAGAACTGATTCTGTTCCCAAGAAAAGCCGGCAGGGTCTCCTCTGCCGACTGCGGGGCGTCCCCGCAAAAAATAAATCAAAATCCGAATATGGAGGAAATTCAAAATGGCAAAAGCTACATTTGAGCGTACAAAGCCCCATGTTAACATTGGTACCATTGGTCACGTTGACCACGGCAAAACCACGCTGACTGCGGCAATCACCAAGTACCTCTCCCTGAAGAACGGTGCGATCGAGTTCATGGCATATGACCAGATCGACAACGCTCCCGAGGAGAGAGCAAGAGGTATCACAATCAACACCCGTCACGTTGAGTACGAGACCGACAAGCGTCACTACGCGCACGTCGACTGCCCCGGACACGCTGACTACGTTAAGAACATGATCACCGGTGCTGCCCAGATGGACGGCGCAATCCTGGTTGTTGCAGGTACCGATGGCCCTCTGCAGCAGACCCGTGAGCACGTTCTGCTGGCACGTCAGGTTGGCGTTCCCGCAATCGTTGTTTTCATGAACAAGACCGACCTGGTTGACGACCCCGAGCTGCTTGACCTGGTTGAGATGGAGATCCGTGAGCTGCTGAGCTCCTACGACTTCCCGGGCGATGACATCCCCGTGATCCGTGGCTCTGCCCGTAACGCTCTGGAGTCCACCAGCACCGATCCGAACGCTCCCGAGTATGCTTGCATCAAGGAGCTGATGGACGCTGTTGACGATTATATCCCCACGCCTGAGCGCCAGGCTGACCTGCCGTTCCTGATGCCCGTCGAGGACGTGTTCTCGATCTCCGGCCGTGGTACGGTTGCTACCGGTCGTGTTGAGCGTGGTACCGTTAAGGTTGGCGACGTTGTCGAGATCGTCGGTCTGTCCGATGAGAAGAAGACGACCACCGTTACCGGTGTTGAGATGTTCCACAAGCTGCTGGATCAGGCACAGGCCGGTGATAACATCGGTGTTCTGCTCCGTGGTATCGGCAAGGAAGAGATCGAGAGAGGTCAGGTTCTGGCGGCTCCCGGTTCCGTCCATCCGCACACCAAGTTCGTTGGCCAGGTTTACGTTCTGACCGAAAAAGAGGGTGGTCGTAAGAAGCCGTTCTTCTCCGGCTACCGTCCGCAGTTCTACTTCAGAACGACCGACGTTACGGGTAACATCGAGCTGCCGGAAGGCGTTGAGATGTG
>CAKSNQ010000027.1 GCA_934476315.1 uncultured Eubacteriales bacterium | reverse complement strand
GGGGAGAAAACCGGCTCAGTCGCCGCCGGTTGTTCTCCCCACGCCCCTCATTCCCTGGCTGGATGCGCGTCGCGCCGCAACGACGCGGCGCTTTGGCGCATTGGGGAGGGCGGCGCTGGGGCGCGCCGATGACCCCTCCCCATACCCCTCCCGGGCTTGCCGCGGTTCAGGAAGTTGGGCGCGGGGCGGTTCTCCCGCACCCCTCCCGGGGCTCGCCGGGGTGTAGAAAGCCGGACGCACTTCTTCCGCGAAATTGCATGAAAAATTGAATATTCATCCGAAAATGAATATTCATTCGTGCGTGTTGCGTAAAAATACGATAAAATTGCACAAATGAGGGCAAAAAATCAAATATATTCATGTCATATTCACAAAAACCGAAAATTTTTGAATATTTTTTCAAAAAGCATTGACAAGGATGAATGTTTATGCTATAATCATGCCATCAACAAAACAACACCGCTTCGGCGGGCACAGGTACAGGAAAGGATTTACTACCATGAAAAAATTGATTTCTCTGATGATCGCGGCTCTGATGATTGCGGGCTGCATGGTTGCGTTTACGGGATGCGGCGAAAAGAAAGTCGCCATCGGCGTACAGGCGGGCACGACGGGTGAGGCATTCCTCGCCGGCGACGAGGGCTTCGGCTTTGCAGGCTACTCCAACGTGGACGCCAAGGCATACGACAATGCGGCGCTGGCGGTCAAGGACCTCAAGAGCAACAACGTCAAGTACGTTGTCATCGACGCAAGCGTTGCCAAGTCGCTGGTTGCGGCGGACAGCGCCTCCATCAAGGTGATTGACTACGCGCTGACCTCCGAGGACTACGGCATCGGTGTTGACAAGAATCAGCCCGAGCTGCTCGCCAAGATCAACAAGATTCTTGCCGAGAAGAAGGCGGAGATCGCCGCAATCTACGAAAAGTATGCCAATGTGAACGACGATAACTCCGCTACGTGGACGGGCGACACCATCCCTGCCGGCACCTATGATGCCTCCAAGGATCAGCTCGTGGTGGCAACCAACGCGGCGTTCGCGCCCTACGAGTTCACGGTCGGCAACAACTTCGCCGGCATCGACATGGAGATTGCCAAGCTGATCGCGGATGAGCTGGGCATGGAGCTGGTCATCAAGGACATGGACTTCAGCGCGGTCGTCACCTCCATCGGCAAGAACGGTGTGGACATCGCCTGCTCCGGTCTGACCATCAACCCCGCACGGCAGAAGGTTGTTGACTTCTCCGATCCTTACGAGCAGGGAAGCTACCAGGTCATCATCGCCTTGAAGGACGATACGACCTTTGACGGCTGCAAGAGCGCCAAAGAGGTTCTGGACATCCTTGCTTCTCTGAAGTAAGAGAACGCAATTCTGCGAAATTCCCTGCCACTCTGTGGTGACGGGGAATTTCTGCTGTATCGGACGCCCCGCGCGGGCGTGCCGACATTGACATGTGCTTTCCGTGGGGAAAGGAAAGGAGCTTCATGAGCGCTGAGTGGGAGCTGTTTTATCAGAAATTCATTACATACGGCGGATATCAGAAGGTTCTGGCGGGACTTCTGACGACCGTTGAGATCGCGGTGTTCGGTCTTTTGATCGGTATCGTGATCGGCACGGTCATCGCCATCATCAAGGTGACGCCGCGCTATCGTCTGGCGCCGCGCGTCCTCTCCGCCATCTGCAACGTTTACGTCGGATTTTTCCGCGGCACGCCGATCATGGTTCAGCTTCTGATCGGCTGGTTCGTGCTTCTCCCCGCGCTGGGGCTGCACATGGACGAAACGGCGGTCGCCATCGCCATTTTCGGCATGAACAGCGGTGCGTATGTCTCGGAGATCATGCGCGGCGGCATCCAGTCGGTGGACGGCGGTCAGCTTGAGGCGGCGCGGGCTTTGGGACTCGGGTATTGGACCTCCATGCTCAAGGTTGTGGTTCCACAGGCGGTCAAGAACATTCTGCCGACGCTGGGCAACGAGTTTATTACCTTAATCAAGGAAACGTCGGTCGTCAGTTTCATCTCGGTCGTTGACGTGACCAAGGCGTTCCGCGGCATTGCGGACTCCAACTACGAATACGTAATTCCCTACCTCGCACTGGCGGCGGTCTACCTGATTCTTGTCATCGGGATTTCGCGGCTGGTGACGCTCATGGAGAGGAGGATGAAGAAAAGTGATCGACGTCATTGATCTGAAAAAGGATTTCGACGGCGTGCCGGTTCTGCGCGGCATCACCACCTCCATCGGGGACGGGGAGATCGTCGCGGTCATCGGTCCGTCGGGAAGCGGCAAAAGCACGTTTTTGCGTTGCCTGAACTGCATGGAGGACCCGACGTCGGGGTCGATCATCTTCGACGGCGTGGACATTGCCGACATGCGGGTGGATATCAACGTCCATCGGCAGAAGATGGGCATGGTGTTCCAGCATTTCAACCTCTTCAATAACAAAAACGTCCTCGACAATATCACGCTGGCACCGATCCACATCGGACTGACCGAGCTGCGGCGCAAAAAGCGCGCCCGTCGGTGGATCCGCTTTACCAACGCTTTCCGTTCCGCGGCGAAAAAACGCCCGGTTCCGTCAATAGATACCACCCCCGCCGGGATTCGGGAGGGGGCACGTGTGCGCGCTATGGAGCTTTTGCACAAGATCGGGCTGGAGGACAAGGCGCAGGCTTATCCCTCCACGCTGTCCGGCGGGCAGAAGCAACGGATTGCCATTGTGCGGGCGCTCGCCATGAATCCCAAGGTGATGCTGTTCGACGAGCCGACCTCGGCGCTCGACCCCGAAATGGTGGGTGAGGTGCTCGATCTCATCAAGCAGCTTGCCGACGAGGGCATGACCATGGTCATTGTCACGCACGAAATGGGGTTCGCACGCGAGGTCGCGACGCGGATTCTGTTCCTCGACGAGGGGCAGATCCTCGAATCGGGCGCGCCGACGGAATTCTTTGCCCACCCGCAAATGGAGCGGACAAAGGATTTTCTGGCAAAGGTGCTCTGAACGCGCACCGTGCGACGTGCGACGTGCATCGTGTGGTGTGCGACGTGCATCGTGTGGTGTGTGACGCGCGACGCGCATCTGTGGACGCGGAACGGAGGAGCCGTCCGAAACTGTCTTTGCGAGTGGCAGTTCCGGCGGCTCTTCTGCTATTTAGGACAAATTTGACACAACAGCAAAAAACTTCGAAATCCTGATGTGAATTTTTGTGTAAAAAAGCGATTGACATTGGTTGAATGTGGTGGTATAATAATGACACTTTAGCAAAGTAAAGCGCTAAAGTGCCGTGGAGCCGTTTGAACCCGAAAAGGCGGGGCAGGGCGCTCCGGAGGCACGGCGCTGAGGACGCGGGCGCGGAGCGCTGCAGGCGGCAACGCGGAGCGTGCGCGCGGCGTCAGAACGGCAAATGAAAGGTGGAAAAAACAATGAAAAAACTGGTGGTAATCGTGTTGGCACTGCTCCTGTGCGTGGGTGTACTGGCGGCGTGCGGAAAAACGGAAGATGACGGCAAAAAGGTGCTCAAGCTGGGCTTTGACGCGGAGTACCCCCCCTACGGCTACCTGGACGCCGCAACGAACACCTATGTCGGCTTCGATATTGAGCTGGCAAGGGCGGTTTGCGAGGAGCTGGGCTGGAAGCTCGAACTGGTGCCGATCGACTGGAACGCCAAGGACATGGCGCTTGAGAGCGGCGATATCAACTGCATCTGGAGCGGCTTTACCATCAACGGGCGTGAGAACGATTACGAGTGGACGCAGCCCTATTCCGACAGCTCCATCGTCGTGATGGTCAAGAACAGCCGGGGCATTACCAAGCTGTCCGACCTCGCGGGCAAGGTGGTCTCCGTACAGGCGGATTCCTCCGGCGAGAGCACGCTTAAAAAGGAAGAGTTCCGGGAGCTGGTGGCATCGTTCAAGGATGGCAAGTTTGTCACCTGCAAGGACTACACCGCGGCGTTCACCGACCTTGAGACCGAGGCGATCGATGCGCTGGTCATCGACGTCGGCGTCGCAGGCGGGCTGATGCGCGACGGCTACTCCATTCTCACCGAGACGCTGGCATCCGAGCAGTACGGCATCGGTTTTAAGAAGGGCGACACCGCGACCCGCGACGCTGTGGACGCGGCGCTGACCAAGATCGCCAAGAATTCCACAACCGTCGCCGATCTCGCCGCCAAGTACGGCATCAGCGATTCGATCATTCTCGGGAAATAAGCCGGGAAATAAGTCGGAAGTGCTCCGGGGAATAAGCCGGGAAAGCACCCGGGAGGTCGCTCGGAAGTGCCCCCGGAAAATAAGCGGGGGTGCCCGGAAGGGAAGCGTCGGCGCGGTGCGCCGGACGGCAGGCGGTCAGACGTGAGCGTTGAGCTTTGAGCGTTAAGCGTTGGACGTTGAACGCCCTGCATTTGAACATTCAGCGGCAGGCGAGCTGACCGACAGGGCGGCGCACTGCCGCCATACGGGGGGACAAACCGACCGCCGCGCGCGATCGGGGTGTCACCCCCCATCCTGCGTTCAGTGAGCATATGGCGGGCGCGGGGAGAAAGGGCTGTTTTCATGGATTTTGATTTTCTTGTGGTATTGAAGCTCCTTGTACAGGCGGCGGGAACGTCGGTCTCCGTCTTCTTTCTGACGCTGCTTTTTGCTCTGCCGCTGGGGCTTGCCATCTGCGCGGGACGCATGTCGAAATTCCGCGTTGTATCGTGGATTTTTCGCATTTACATCTCGATTATGCGCGGCACACCGCTGGTACTGCAGCTCTTTGTCGCCTACTACGGACCGTACTATGCGTTCGGGATTCCGCTGAGCCATCTGGGGAGCAACTGGAGATTTGTGGCGGTGATCATCGCGTTCGTGCTCAATTACGCAGCGTATTTCGCTGAAATCTATCGCTCGGGCATCGCCTCCATGCCGGTGGGTCAGTACGAGGCGGCGCGGGTGCTCGGGTATTCCCGTGCGCAGACGTTCCGCTTTATCATTCTGCCGCAGGTGGTGCGCCGGATTCTTCCGACCATCACCAACGAGGTCATCACGCTCATCAAGGACACCTCGCTGGCGTTTGCCATCGGTATCGTGGAAATGTTCACCAAGGCGCAACAGCTCGCTTCGGCGCTTCACACGGGCAAGCTGCTTGCCTACGTGCTGGCGGGTGTGCTCTACTACATCTTCAATTTCTGCGTGGCGATGGGCATGGAAAAGCTCGAAAAAAAGATGAACTATTACAGCATCAAGTGAGGAGGGGAGCGGAATGTCGGAAATTCTTTTGCAAGTGGAAAACGTCAGAAAGTCGTTCGGCGCGGACAGGGATGTCCTGCGGGATATTTCGCTGTCGGTTGCGCGCGGGGAGGTTATCGCGATCATCGGCTCCTCCGGCTCGGGAAAATCCACCCTGCTTCGCTGCGTGACCCATCTGGAGGAGGTGGACAGCGGGTGCATCCGCGTCTGCGGGGAGACGCTCGTGGAGACCTCGCCCGACGGTCGCGCCGTTTACGCCGACCGCAAAAAAGAGAAGGAGATTCAACTGAAGCTGGGCATGGTGTTCCAGTCGTTCAACCTGTTCCCGCACTACACCGTGATGAAAAACATCACCGACGCGCCTGTGCGCATCCTCGGCGTGCCGCGCGAGCAGGCGGAGGCGACCGCCATGGAGCTTTTGCGTAAAATGAACCTCGCCGACCGCGCCGACGCCTATCCCTGCCAGCTTTCCGGCGGGCAGCAGCAACGGGTCGCGATCGCGCGGGCGCTGGCGCTCGGACCGGACATTCTTTGCTTTGACGAGCCGACCTCGGCGCTTGACCCCGAGCTGACGGGCGAGGTGCTTAAGGTCATCCGCGCGCTCAAGGACGAGGGGCGCACCATGATCGTTGTGACGCACGAGATGGCATTCGCCCGCAATGTGGCGGACCGCGTTCTGTTCATGGCGGACGGCGTGATCGTCGAGGAGGGCGAAGCCAAGGAGCTGATAGATTCGCCGAAAACGCCTCAGCTTCAGAGCTTTTTGCGGCGCGCGGAGGAATCCCGCACGTAAAATTGCAAAAAAAATCCATAAATTTCACCGAGAGACTTGCATTTTCGGAAAGAATTTGCTACAATGATAGAAGATAAATCTTTTATCGTACCCTGGCAGTCGGAAAGGATGGATTTCTTATATGAAAAGAAACAGCGGCTATTACATCGGAAAATACCTGAGAGAAAACGGCTTGGTTCTTTTGTGCGAGCTGTTGGTGGTGCTCCTTCTGGGCATTATCTGTTCGATTCTTTTGCAGGCACAACCGCTGTGGTTGGCGCCCGTGATGGCGGTCGTCGCCTACTTTCTGGCGGAGATCCGCTTTACGATGGCGTATGTCGCAAAGAACGTCAATCGCGACCGCGAGCTGAACGGCGACGATGCGGAGGACGACGAGGAAGAGGACGACGCTCCGGTGGCAAACAAAGCCGCGGCTTCCGATGCGCAGGCAGAGGACGCCGAAGAGGTGGACGATCCCGAATTTCACGCGCCGACGGTGCGGCATTTCGGCACGATCGGCATGGACGAGAGCGATGAGGACAATGTGTTTGCCGAACCGGAGGAGCGCGAGCCGGAAGAGGAACCGGAGGCGTACGACGTGATCTCGCCGGAGGCGGCGGAGGACGAGTCGGTCGCGCAGGAGGCGGCGTATGCGGAACCGGCATATGAGGCGCCGCAGGCATCCGCCGGGGAGGTTGCCGTTGCTCCGCAGGAGGAGCAGGCGGCAGACGTCGCCGACGCGGATGTCGCGAACGGTGCAAACGGTGCGAATGATGCAAATGATGCCGCGACGGAGCAGGAGCGCCGTATGTACGACGCCAACCGCATCATCGGGCTGGAATAAACCGATCACAAGAGAAGGGGCTGTGAAAAAACTCTTTTGAGTTTTTTCACAGCCCCTTCAAAATATCGGTCGGGATTCCGGCGTTTTTCGGGATTTTGGTCGCTTGTGTGACCTTTTACCTTGCCCGCTTTTTGGACGGCAAGGCGATGGCGCGCCCGCTGAACATGTCAGCCGGACACGTTAGTCCGCGCGTCAGTCCAGCACCTCGCGGAACACCTCGCCCAAGCGTCGGATGCCCTCGGTGATGCGGTCGTCACTCATGGTGGAGTAATTCAGCCGCAGGGCGGAGCAGGGAGCTTCCATATCGACCATGAAGGTGTTACCGGGAACGTAGACGACCTTGCGCTCAATCGCCCTTTTTGACAGCGCGAGCGTGTCGGCGCCGTGCCCGAGGTCGCACCAGATGAACAGTCCGCCGCGCGGGTGGGTGCACTCCACGCCGGCGGGGAAGTGCTCCGCGATGGCGTCCAGCATGACCGCGCATTTGTGCGCGTAGTTGGCGCGCATCCGCACGATGGCGGCGTCCAGGTCGTAGCGGCGGATGTACTCGGCGGCAAGCATTTGCGGGAGCATCGCGGTGTGGACGTCCGAGACCTGCTTGGCGATGACGACCTTGCCGATGACGGCGCGGTCGGCGCACAGAAATCCGAGGCGCAGTCCCGGCGCGAGAATCTTGGAGAACGAACCGCTGTACAGCACGATGCCGTCGGTGTCAAGGGACTTGAGCGTCGGAACCTTTTCGCCGTCAAAGGTCAGCTCACCATACGGGTTGTCCTCCAGTACGAGCACCCCGTAGCGGCGCGCGATGTCCAGCAGGCGTTTGCGCTTCCCGAGGCTCATGGTGACGCCCATGGGGTTCTGGAACGTCGGAATGGTGTAAATGAGCTTGACGTTTTTGTTTTGCTTTAGTGTCTCCTCCAGCACGTCCATGTCCATGCCGTCGGGCGCGACGGGCACGCCCACCAGGTGGGCGCCGTAGGAGCGGAATGCGTTGGTTGCGCCGATGAAGCTGGGTTGTTCCACGATCACGGTGTCGCCCTCATTGACCAGTACCTTGGCGCACAGCTCAATGCCCTGCTGACCGCCGGAGACGACGATGACCTCGTCGCCCTCACGGTGGATGCTCTCCACGCGCGCCAGGCGTTCGCGGATGATTTCACGCAGGGGCGCGTACCCCTCGGTGATGCCGTACTGTAACGACAGCACCGGCTGGTCGCGCAGGATCTGAGCGGCGATGTCGGACAGCTCACGGGCGGGGAAGAGTGCGGGGTCGGGGTTGCCGCCCGCCAGCGAAATGACGGACGGGTCGGCGGCGTATTTGAAAATTTCACGGATGGCGGAGCCGCGCAGCGGTCGCATCCGGTCGGAGATCATAGACTCGATTTGCATAGGTGCCTCCCAAAAATTGCAATCAAGGGGTTCCGGTGTTCGGGTTCGGCTCAAAAGGTTCGGACCAAGGGGTTTCGGGGGGTGCCGCGGCGCGGTCAGGCTTCCGTCGGGACGCGGTAAATGTCGTCGGGGCGGACGTCGCCGAACCCACTTTGGTGCAGAAGCTGCTCGGCGCGGTCGCGGTCGTCCACGCGGAGAACCATGAGCGCCTTGCCGCTGACGCGTCCGACGCAGGCGTACATATACTCGACTGAAATGCCCGCGCCCGCGAGCACGTGGAGAATATCCACCGCGCCGCCGGGACGGTCGTTCATCGCCACGGCGATAACGTGGGACACGCGGACGGTCACGCCGCTCTCGTGCAGAAGGTCGCGCGCCCGCTCCGGGGCATCGACGATCATACGGAGAATGCCGTACTCGGAGGTGTCAGCCAGCGACAGTGCGCTGATGTCAATGCCGTTTTTCGCCAGCACATCCACCGCGGCGCACAGCCGCCCTTGTTTGTTTTCCAGAAAAGCGGAGACCTGCTTGATAATCATGGCGAAATTTCCTTTCCTTGCTTAGATTTTTCCGGCGCGGTTGTCGATAACGCGCTTGGCTTTGCCCTCACTGCGGACGATGGACTTGGGGTTGACCAGGTGCACCTTGGCGCCGATGCCGAGCGTCGAGCGGAGCTGTTCGACGATGGTGCGCTCCAGCCGCTCGATCGACCTGACGTCGTCGGCGAAGAACGCCTCGCTCATTTCCACATTGACGTCAAAGGTGTCGTTGTTGTTCACGCGGTCGAGGACGATCTGGTAGTTCGGCGTGATATCCTTGCCGCTGACGCGCAGAAGAACCTCCTCGATCTGCGACGGAAACACGTTCACACCGCGGATGATGAGCATGTCGTCGCTACGTCCCGACGGCTTGCGCATGCGGATGTGGGTGCGCCCGCAGGGGCACGGCTCCGGGATGAGTGAGCAGATGTCGCGGGTGCGGTAGCGGATGACGGGAAACGCCTCCTTGCAGAGCGAGGTGAACACCAGCTCTCCGGCGGAACCCTCGGGCAAAACCTCGCCCGTGTCGGGGTCGATGATCTCGGCGAGGAAGCAGTCCTCGCGGATGTGCATGCCCGCCTGGGCGGAACATTCGCAGGCGACGCCGGGACCCATGACCTCGGACAGCCCGTAGATGTCGTAGGCGCGGATGCCCAGCGCCTCCTCAATCTTCTGCCGCATGTTCTCCGACCACGGCTCCGCGCCGAAAATGCCGACGCGCAGTCTGAGCTGATCGCGCACGCCGAGGCGTTCAATCTCCTCGCCAAGGTACATGGCGTAGGACGGGGTACAGCACAGGACGGTGGCGCCGAAGTCGATCATGGTCTGAATCTGCAACGCCGTGTTGCCGGAGGAGATGGGGATGACGGTGGCGCCGAGCGATTCGGCGGCGGCGTGCACGCCAAAGCCTCCGGTGAACAGCCCGTAGCCGAACGAGACCTGGACGATGTCATCCTTGCCGATGCCGATGCCGTCCATCATGCGGGCGACGCAATCCGACCACATGGCAAGGTCATTTTTCGTGTAGCCGACCACGATGCGCTTTCCGGTCGTGCCGGACGAGGCGTGGACGCGCACGACGTTTTCCATCGGTTCGGCGAACAGTCCGTACGGGTAGTAGTCGCGCAGGTCTTTTTTGTAGGAAAAGGGCAGGCGGTGCAGGTCCTGTGTGCCGCGGACGTCGGCAGGGGTCAGCCCCGCGGCATCCATGCGCTTTCGAAAGCACGGAACGCGCTCGTAGCACCGCGCGACGGTTGCCCGCAGGCGCTCGTCCTGAAGGCGGCGCAATTCCTCGCGGGGGAGATAATCAATATCGGAAATATTCATAGGGGATTATGGTTCCTTTCACTCGGCGGTGGGGTTTGTCGCGGTCTTTTTTCTCAGATGGAGCAGGATGCCGAGCGCGACGGACAAAAGCGCCGCCAGCATGACCTGATAGGCGGATGGCAGAAGAAAAGTCAGAGTGTGCGCGGGAATCCAGAAGAGCGGGACGGTTTTCATGAGGGTAAATGAAACGAAATGCCGCCAGTTGACCTCCTCCAGCACACGCGTGAGCGTCAG
Organism: uncultured Eubacteriales bacterium; assembly: GCA_934476315.1. Lineage (GTDB taxonomy): Bacteria > Bacillota > Clostridia > Oscillospirales > CAG-272 > SIG644. The sequence goes on along the minus strand of CAKSNQ010000027.1, from coordinate 12,476 downwards.
CCGCCCGTCCCCGCGCGCAAGCAGGGCAAGGGCGGTGTCGGAGCATTTGTGAAGCGCCATAAAGACCGGTCCGAACGAGGTGTTCATAACGACGGCGGTGTAAAAGGCGCGGAGCAGGCGCGACCATCCGTCGGAAAGCGCGCCGCCGGGGAGCAGCCCCGCGGTCATGAGCGCGCCGGTTCCGGCAAAGTAGATTTTCATCATCAAGGTAATCCAGATCCCGATCAGCCCCCAGATCAGCAGGCGGGCGGGCAGATAAGGCGGCGTCTCAAAGCGCTTTTTTTCCATGCGCATAGCAATCAGCTCGCCGGAGGTAGCAAGCAGGGCGAATTTGACAAATCCCATCAGATAGGGGTGCGTTGCGGACAGCTCCTCGAACACCGCGCGGGTGGCGGGAACGATCAGAACGACGGCGAACAGCAGAAAGCTGAAAAGAATCAGTAAAGACGCTGTGACCGCCCCCCGCGCGGAGACACCGGTGTTGTTTTGATGTTTCATGGCGACCTCCCTCACAGCCGATAGCCGAGGTCAAAGGCGCGCAGGTTGATGTCCAGGAGCTTGGGCGGGACGGTCTCACGCAGGGCGCGTAGCCAACTCTCCCGCGGAATGTCGGTGTGGCGCGCCATCATTCCGATGAGTACGACATTGACCGCCTTGACGTTGCCCGCCTCGCGCGCGAGTGTGAGCGCGTCCGCCGCGGTGACATTGGCGCAGGCGCTCAGCTTGCCGGGAATGTCGGAGGGGTATTCCGCCGCGCCCGTGATGACGGGCATCGGGTCGATGCGCTGGGTGTTGATAATCATTTTCCCCGTCGCTGACAGATACGGCAGGGCGCGATAAGCCTCCAGCATCTCAAAGGCGAGGATCAGATCCGCCTCGCCGCGGTCGATGATGGGCGAGTAGACCCGGTCACCGTACTTGACGTAGGTGACGACGCTTCCTCCGCGCTGGCTCATGCCGTGCACCTCGGAGACCTTGACATCATAGCCCTCGCCGAGCAGAAGATTGCCGAGAATACGGCTGGCGAGCAGGGTTCCCTGACCGCCCACGCCGACGATCATAATGCTTTTCGTGCTCATATCACTTGACCTCCTTGTCGTTCTCGTCCGCTTTGGCAATGGCGTCGAACGGGCAGACGCCGACGCACAGCCCGCACCCGTTGCACAGGGTGGTATCGATCGAGACAGCGCCGTCCGTCCCCATATGGATGGCGGGACAGCCCAGCTTCATGCAGGCGCGGCAACGGCGGCAACGTCCGGAGTCAACCTCGCAGTGCCCGATGTAGTGAACGCTTTTCAGAAGCGCGCAGGGGCGTTGCGCAATTAGCACGGACACGTCGTCCAGTGCGATATGTTCCTTGACCGCCGCCTCAAATCCCCGCAGATCAAACGGGTCGGCGACCGTGATATGCTCCACGCCGAGCGCCCGGCACAGCGCGATGAGATCGACCTGTCGGGTCGCCTCGCCGCGGATGGTCCTGCCCGTGGTCGGGTTGTCCTGGTGCCCGGTCATGCCGGTGATGGAATTGTCCAGAATGATGACTGTATTGGCGCCCTTGTTGTAAACGATGTCGGACAGGGCGGTGATGCCGGAGTGCATGAAGGTCGAGTCGCCGATGACGGAGACCAGCTTTCGGTTGAACTCAGCGCCGCGCACCTTTGCCATGCCGTGCGCCGCGCTGACCGAAGCGCCCATGCAGATGGTCGTGTCCACCGTGGACAGCGGTGCGACCGCGCCGAGGGTGTAACAACCGATGTCGCCCGAAACGGTCAGCCCGAGTTTTTTCAGCACGTAAAACGTGCCGCGGTGCGGGCATCCGGGGCAGAGCACCGGCGGACGGGCGGGGAGGGCTTCCTGCGGCGTGACGCTCACAGGCGGCTCCTCACCCAGTACGGCGCGACGAATCATGGCGGGGGTGTATTCCCCGAGCAGGGTCAACTGCTCCTTGCCGTGCAGGTTGGTCAGCCCCAGCGCGCGGCAGTGCTCCTCAATGAACGGGTCCAGCTCCTCGATGACCCAGAGCGTGCGGCAGGAGGCGGCAAAGGCGCGGATCTTTTCCTCGGGCAGGGGGAATACCTGCCCCAGCTTGAGGTAATTCACGCGGTCGCCGAGTGCTTCCTTGGCGTATTCGTAGCAGATGCCCGAGGTGATGACGCCAATCTCGGCGCCGTTGTCCTCCACCCGGTTGAGCGGCGTGGTCTCGGCAAAGGCGACCAGTGCGCGGGTGCGGTTTTCCACCACGACATGGCGACCGATTGCCATTGCGGGCATCATGACGTTTTTGGGAATGTTCTTCTCGTACGGCTTGACGGGAATCTCCTGCCGCTCGCCCGGCGTCACGACCGACTGCGAGTGCGACACGCGGGTGGACAGGCGGAGCAGAACGGGGGTGTCAAATTCCTCCGACAGGTCGAACGCCAGCCGGGTAAAGTCGCGGCACTCGGCGGAGTCGGACGGCTCCAGCATGGGAATCTTCGCCGCCTTTGCGTAGTGGCGGGAGTCCTGCTCGTTTTGCGAGGAGTGCATGCCCGGGTCGTCCGCCACGCAGAACACCGCGCCGCCGCCGACGCCGATGTAGCTGTCGGTAAACAGCGGGTCCGCCATGACGTTCAGTCCGACGTGCTTGCAGCAGGACATAGCGCGTCCGCCCCCGATGGAAGCACCGATAACCGCTTCGGCGGCGACCTTTTCGTTGGGCGCCCACTCGACGAACACCTCGTCGGCGGGGTAGGTTGCCAACCATTCGGTAATCTCCGTGCTCGGTGTGCCCGGGTAGGAGGAGACAAAGCGAACGCCCGCTTCATACGCGCCTCTGGCGACCGCGGCGTTGCCGAGAAGTAATTTTTTCATGCTTGGACTCCTTTTCGGATGAATTTTCAATCTTCAATCTTCGATCGTGCGCATCGTGCGCTTGCGACTTGCCCGCGGGGGTGTGACGCCCTCGGTGCGGTGGGTCAGTCGGGCAGTCAATCAGGGTTAGTCGGGAGACAGGTAGTCGGGAGACAGGTAGTCGGGAGACAGGTAGTCGGAGGCAGGTCAGCTCTCCACCTGATGCGCCACAAGACTCTCGCCGCAGTATTTTTCGCGCAGCTTCGGCTTTTCGATCTTGCCGGTCGGGTTGCGGGGAATGTCGGCAAAAATAATCTTGCGCGGGCGCTTGTAGCGGGGCAGATCGGCGCAGAAATCGGTGATTTCCTGTTCGGTCAGCGTGTGGTCGGGCTTGACCTCGATGATCGCCGCCGCGATCTCGCCCAGACGCGCGTCGGGCATACCGATCACGGCAACGTCCTTGACCGCGTCGTGCCGGCGGATGAAATTTTCGATCTGCACGGGGTACAGGTTCTCGCCGCCCGTGATGATGACGTCCTTTTTGCGGTCCACCAGGTAGATAAAGCCGTCGGCGTCCTCCATAGCCATGTCACCCGTGAGCAACCAGTCGCCGCGCAGAACCTCCCGCGTCGCCGCCTCGTCCTTGTAGTAGCAGACCATCACGCCGGGACCCTTGACGCAAAGCTCGCCGACCTCGCCGCGCGCGACCGGGTGGGCGTTTTCGTCCACGATGCGGGTCTCCCAGCCAAAGCCCGCCTTGCCGATGGCGCCGACCTTATCGAGATTGTCCACGCCGAGGTGGACACAGCCCGGTCCGATGGACTCGGACAGCCCGTAGTTGGTGTCGTAGCGGTGGTGGGGAAAGACGCGCATCCAGCGGTGGATGAGCGAGGGCGGAACGGGTTGCGCGCCGATGTGCATCAGCCGCCACTGGTCCAGATGGTAGTCTCCGAGGCGGATGTCCCCGCGGTCGATGGCGTCCAGGATGTCCTGCGCCCACGGGACAAGCAGCCATACGATGGTGCATCGTTCCTCCGAGACGGCGCGCAGGATCCACTCGGGCTGTGTGCCCTTGAGCAGGACGGCGCGCCCGCCGACCAGAAGCGAACCGAACCAGTGCATTTTCGCGCCCGTGTGATAGAGCGGCGGGATGCAGAGAAACACGTCCTCGTGCGTTTGTCCGTGGTGGTTCTGCTCCACCCGAGCCGCGTGAATCAGACTGCGGTGGCGGTGCAGGATGGCTTTGGGAAACCCGGTGGTCCCGGAGGAAAAGTAGATCGCCGCGTCGTCCTCCTCACCGATGGCAAGATCCGGCTCGCGGGAGGAGCAATAGCGGATCATTTCATCGTAGCTGTCAGCGAAGGAGGGGCACTCCTCCCCGACGTAAAACATGGCGCGCACGCCCGGCAGGTGCGGGCAGATGTCCTCCATGCGCCCGATGAATTCGGGACCGAACACCAGCATGGAGCAGTCCGCCTGGGTCAGGCAGTATCGGATTTCCTCGGCGGTGTAGCGGTAGTTGAGCGGGACGGCGACCGCACCCGCCTTGAGAATGCCGAAGTAGATGGGAAGCCATTCGATCGAATTCATCAGAAGAATGGCGACCTTGTCGCCGCGGCGACAGCCGCGGGTGAGAAGCAGGTTGGCGAAGCGGTTGGCGCGCTTACAAAAGTCCAGCCACGTGATTTCGCGACGGAACGGCTCGCCCGGCTGGGGCTGCATCAGGGCGTAATCCCGCCATGTGATGCGGCTCTGCTCCTCCAGGTGCGGGTTGATTTCGACCAGCGCCGTTTCATTCGGGTATTGCAGTGCATTCTGATTCAGTGCGTCGATGATAGTCATAGCGTTCTCCTTCTTTCCGGGGGAAAACAAAAACCCCCTGCCAAAATTGCAGAGGGCGATAATTTCTTACCGCGGTACCACCTCTATTGCCGGGGTGTGCCCCCGACCACTCCGGTACGGCAGGAGACCTGCGATACCTTTTCGCTGTGACGGGCGACCCCGGCGCCGCCTACTCGGAGCGGAAAACGTCTCCTTTGGGGGCGCGACTCGCGGGATGTATTCGGCACGGGTCATCGGCTGTCTCGCACCTCCCGACAGCTCTCTGCGCTTCCGACTGCGTACGTACTTGTTCCCGGTCACGGTCTTTCATAAAAACGATGATAAGACAGTATAGCATGTTTTTCCCGGCTTGTCAAGAGATAAACAGAAGTTTCTCCGCATATTCTGTTAATAAAATGAGAAAAAAACAGCGGGCAGGGGCGCGTCGGGAGGAAAAAATACAATTTTTTGCGAAAAAACGGGGGATTTTGTGGCGAAATGCAGAAAATAGTTCGTTTTTCTCCTTGACAACCGTGTCTTTTCATGGTAAAATGATAACCAATCGTGGAAGACTGACTATTTTTATCTGCATATAGATGTTCTCCGTATAAATGAGGAGCGGGGCTTCCCGCACACCTGAAGAGCCGGGGGAGGAAGAATCATGAACGATCAACAAGAACCTGTAAAAAACAATGAACCGCATGAACATGCAAATGACCATGCGGGCTTGAACCAGACGCCCTCGCCTGTGAATAACGCATTCTGGGGAGCGGTGCTTGTCGTTTTGACTGTATTGCTGGCAGTCGTTATCTGGCTTGCCATCGGAGTGTTCCGCAAGAGCGTCCCGGATATTCCGGATAACCCGGACAATCCGTCGGGCCCGTCCGACCCGGATAATCCGGACAATCCGGATGACCCGAATCATCCCAGCACCCCTGATCAGCCGGACAATCCCGGGCAGATGTATCTGGTCGCCAAATCCGCGGCGACGCAGGAGATTCCCGTGAAAGATACCAAGATCAACGGGGTATACTCCAAGTACGCGGTACTGGTCAATCTGAGCAACATGGAGATGGTGGCGGAGCTGAACGCGGACGAGGTGATCTATCCGGCGTCAATGACCAAGGTCATGACCCTGCTGGTTGCCTGTGAGACGCTGACCGAAGAACAACTGGATTCCTATGTCACCATGTCCGGGGACATCATTACGTATATGCAACAACAGGACGCGTCGGGCGCGGGGCTGGAGGCGAATGAAGAGCTGAAGGTACGCGACCTGCTGTACGCGATCGCACTGGAGTCGGATTGCGCCGCGTCGATGCAGATCGCCGAGTTTGTCGCGGGGAGCGAGAGCGCTTTCGTGGATATGATGAACAAGAAAGCTACCGATATGGGGCTGATTAAGACGCACTTCGTCAACAGCCACGGTCTGCATGATGCCGAGCATGTCACCACCTGCCGCGAGATGGCGAGCATTATGGCGGCGGCGATGAAAAATCCGCTGGTCAAGACCCTGCTGTCCACCGAGAGCTACGAGTGCAAGACCAACATCTATACCAAGCGCAGATCATTCTATAACACTTTCTTCTGCGATGTCGTCAAGCCGGTGCGCGATGCCGGTTTTGCCGTGTTCCCGTCTAACGGCAAGGTCATTGCGGCAAAAACGGGAATGACGGACGAGGCGGGCTGTTGTCTGGCGACCTATTTTGAATCGAGCGTCGGCAATACATATGTGATGATCTCCGCCAAGGCGTCGACCTCGTATATGTATGTGCAGGACTACCTGTATGTTTACGAAACCTACGCGAAATGACGCGTGCCGCGTCGTCGTTTGCGCACGATAACAAAAAATTCCCGCCGCGGTGCTCCGTGGCGGGTTTTTGTTTCGGGGAGGGGAACGTGTGAATCACGAGCGAAAGGAGAGCTTGGATATGGCGGAATGTCGGATTTGTCCCCGTCGTTGCGGCGTGGACCGCAGTGCGGGAGAGACGGGATTTTGCGGGTGCGGCGACACGGTGCGCATTGCGCGCGCGTCGCTTCACCTGTGGGAGGAGCCTTGCATCAGCGGGACTCGCGGGTCGGGAACGATCTTCTTCTCCGGATGCAATCTCCGGTGCGTGTATTGCCAGAATTACGAGATCAGCCACGGTGGCAAGGGGCGCAACGTCACGCTCGCCCAGCTTGCCGACACCATGCTCGACCTGCAAAGCCAGTTGGCGCACAACATCAATCTGGTGACGCCGACGCACTATACCCGCCAGATCATCGACGTGCTTGAGGAGGTCAAGCCTCAGCTGTTCGTCCCCGTGGTTTACAACTGCGGAGGGTACGAATCGCCCGCGACGATCGACCGTCTCGCGGGGCTGGTCGATGTCTACATGCCCGACCTGAAATACTTTTCCCCCGAGCTGTCCGAGAAATATTCGGGGGCGAAGGACTACTATATGGTGGCAATCGAGGCGATCCGCCGCATGCGGGCGCAGGTCGGCGAGCCGCAGTATGACGAAAACGGTATTATGACGCGCGGACTGCTCATCCGTCATCTCGTCCTGCCCGGTTGCCGCAAGGATTCCATCGAACTGATCCACCGCCTGGCGGATACGTTCGCGCCGGGGGATTTCGTGCTCAGCCTGATGAGCCAGTACACCCCCGATTATGCGATGAACACCCCGTACGAAAACCTGCACCGCCGCGTCACGACGCTGGAGTATGAGAGCGTGGTGCGCGAGGTCCGGCTCGCGGGATTTGAGGGGTACATCCAGGAGCGGAGCGCCGCTTCTGCAAAGTATCGCCCCGATTTCTACGGTTGATTTTGCCCGAAAAAGAAGGACGCTGTGAAAATGCCTGTCGGTCGCCGATCGTTGGTTAACGATTAACGATTAACGGTCGCCGATGCCGATCGTCGATCGCCGACGGATGGCTGCATTTTCACAGCGCCTTTTTTCTTGCCTTTTTGACATTTTTCGCGCCGCGGGCATATAGTGGAAAGAGGCGACTTTGCCTCGGAGGGAGGAATTGCTTTGAATTTTCAATCGGATCTGACACCGCAGGAGCGCGTCGATGACGGCACGCTCGCCCGTCTGCTGGGCGGGTGCTCCTGCCGGGAGTCCGCGGAGACGGCATATCCGGATATGATGCGCCGGGAGTACGGCGGAGTGGATGAGGCGTGCGGACAGTACTGCTCCTCGGGAAACCCTGCCGTTCACGGCTTTGGTGTGAGCGACGGAGTCCTCGCCGCGATGTATGTGCCGATCCAGGCGTTTGATGATATGTACGAGCTTGAGACGGCGATCTCGCGCGGCACGCTGTTCCGCCGGCTCGATAAGCCGTTTTACGGGGACGGAAGGGAGGAAAACCGCTGTGGTAAACAGAGATAACAACCGTCGGGCGTCCGAAATGGACCGGTACGGCAGAGAGGGCGCGCGCGGCGCGTCCGAGCGGAATGTGCAGGGCGGAGGATGCACCTCCTGTGCGCTTGGCAGGGGCGGAAACAATGTCCGCGGAACAAGAGGCAGTGCAAGGAACAGCGGATGCGGCTGTGGTTGCGGAGGCGGTGGCGAGGACAGGGAAGCCGATCGTCGCATGCGCAGACTGCAACAGCTGGACTTCGCCATTCAGGAGGTCGTGCTGTACCTGGATTCGTACCCCGGCTGTCGGCGGGCGCTTGACCGTTACCACCGCCTGTTGTGCGAGAGAGCGCGGGCGGCGGCGGAATGTGCGGAGGTGAACGGTCCTCTGACCGCGTGGAGCAACGAGAATACGGACGCGTGGGACTGGGTCGGGAATCCGTGGCCGTGGCAATCGGACTTTCCCGGCAATAAGAATGGATAAGCGGAGGGAGAGCCATGTGGATTTATCAGAAGAAATTGCAGTATCCGGTGCACATCAAGAACCCGAACCCGGCGCTCGCGAGCCTGATTATCAGTCAGGTGGGAGGACCGGACGGAGAGCTGGGCGCTTCCATGCGGTACCTGCATCAGCGGTATGAAATGCCTGACGGCAAGGTCGTCGGGACATTGACGGACGTGGGCAGCGAGGAGTTGGGGCACCTGGAAATGGTCTCGGCAATCATTTATCAGCTGACGCGCAACCTGGACGGCGATGACATCATGAACACGCCGTTCGCGCCGTATTTTGTCGATCACACGACGGGCGTGTACCCCACCGCCGCGGCGGGGATGCCGTTCAACATGGCGTGCGTGGGCATCAAAGGCGACCCCATCGCCGACCTGAACGAGGACCTGGCAGCAGATGGTACGACCACCAAAGAACAACCTGTGAAAACGAAGTGCCGAAAACCCTTGATTTTATTGGATTTTTCCGCTTTTTCAGGTTGTACAAGCCTTACCGCCCTGCAACCATATAAGGACAACAAACGTCTGAAATCATCAAAATCTTACGAAAGGTGACGAGGACAAGCTGTTTCCTTAAATTCAGATAACACCGTAAAAGCGGCGTTTACTAATTCCCTTATGGGAAGATAGGAACGTCGCTTTTTCTATTGCAAAGGAGTGATACACAATGGCAGTTTTTCGGGTGGAGCGAACTGCGGGTTACACCGTTATGAGCAATCACCACCTACGGAACAAGGATTTATCCTTAAAGGCGAAAGGGCTGCTGTCGCAAATGCTTTCTCTGCCCGAAGATTGGGATTTTACTCTTGCGGGACTGTCTTACATCAACCGGGAAAAGATTGACGCTATCCGCGAAGCGATACGCGAGCTTGAAAAGGCGGGGTATGTTGTCAGGACAAGAGAGCGCGACGGTAAAGGACGTCTGCGCGGTGCCGACTATGTAATCTATGAGCAACCGCAACAGCCTGTATCGGATTTACCTGCGTTGGATAATCCAATGTTGGAGAACCCTACGTTGGAGAAACCTATGTTGGAAAATCCAACACAATTAAATAAAGATATATCAAAAACCGACTTATCCAAAAAAGATAAATCAATTACGGATTTATCAAATACCGATTCCGTTCCGATCCTTTCCTCAAACCCCTTTCCTTTCGATGGGAATGCGGCAGAGCCGACGGAACGGGATGGAAAAGAAGCGGCAACCGAAAGCGCGGTAGAGATTTATCGGGAGATCATCAAGGACAATATCGACTATGACGTTCTCAAACAAAGTAACCGTCTTGACGGTGATCGGATTGACGAGATTGTAGACATCATTCTTGAAACGGTCTGCACCGCAAGAAAGACGCTGCGCATAGCCGGTGACGACTACCCCGCCGAGCTTGTCAAATCGAAGTTTTTGAAGCTCGACCATTCGCATATTGAGTTTGTTTTGGACTGCATGAAGCAGAACACAAGCAAAATCCGCAACATCAAGCAATATCTGCGGGCGGTTTTGTTTAACGCGCCGTCCACCATTGATAACTACTACACCGCGCTTGTCGCTCACGATATGGCGGCGGGCTATTTCAAAAAAGAATAATCCGAGGGGGTGATACCGTATGACAAATCCGTACCGTTCGGGGGTACCGCCCTAACACAGAAATTTACCTTGCGAAAGGAGGAACATAATGCAAGACCAGGTAAACGAAAAAGTGGTAGCCGTTTCAATCAAAACAACCAAGCTGACCGCTTCCGTTCTGCAAGCGGCTATCAAACAAGTGCTTGCGAAAATGAAAGCACAGAGGGGCAAACAGCCACGCGGCAAGCAGACCCTAAAACAGCTTATGAAGCAGAATACGGGCATTTCAAACATTGAGATCACCGACAGCAATATCAAGGACTTCACTGCAACGGCGAAAAAGTACGGAATAGACTTTGCGCTGAAAAAGGACGTGACCGAAGCCCCGCCGCGATACCTTGTGTTTTTCAAAGGGCGCGACGCTGACGTTCTGACGGCGGCATTCAAGGAGTTTTCCGCAAAGAAGCTGACAAAGGAACAAAAGCCGTCTATCAAGAAGCTACTTGCCACAATGAAAGAAAAGGCGGCGGCACGGAACGCACAGCGTGAAAAAGTCAACAAGAAAGATCGAGGGCTGACGCTATGAAAGTAAAGAATATCAAACCCATACTGTTAAAGCTCCCGTATCTTGCCTTTGTCTATCTCTTTGATAAGCTCTGTCAGGCTTTCCGCCTGTCCATACGCGACAATGTGCTTGATACGTTTTTATCTTTGGGCGTAGGCTTTGCAAAAGCCTTTGAAACGTTTGCACCGAGCTTTCACCCGATAGATTTGACGGTTTCCGTATTCGGTACAGGACTGATCATCCTTGTGATGTATGTGCGCGGGCTTGAAGCACGGAAATATCGCAAAGGAAAAGAATACGGCTCGGCACGTTGGGGCAATGCCGAAGATATTGCCCCGTACATAAACCCGGTGTTTGAAAATAACGTACTTCTCACCAATACCGAAAGACTGATGATGTCAAGCCGTCCGTCGCACCCGAAATATGCGAGAAATAAAAATGTGCTTGTGGTAGGCGGTAGCGGAAGTGGTAAAACCCGTTTTTACGTCAAGCCGAACCTTATGCAACTGCACAGCAGCTACGTTGTAACCGACCCGAAAGGCACGGTTCTGATTGAGTGCGGGAAAATGCTGCAACGGGCAGGCTATAAAATCAAGGTGCTGAACACGATCAACTTCAAAAAATCCATGCACTATAACCCGTTTGCGTATATCCATAACGAAACCGATATTTTGAAGCTCGTCAATACCTTGATTGAGAATACCAAAGGCGACGGTGAGAAAAGCGGTGAGGATTTTTGGGTGAAAGCCGAAAAGCTCTATTACTGTGCGCTGATTGGATATATCCATTACGAAGCCCCCGAAAGCGAAAAGAACATCTCCACTCTGCTTGATATGATAAATGCGTCGGAAGCCCGCGAGGACGACGAGGATTTTCAAAATCCCGTTGACCTTATGTTTGAGCGATTGGAAGAAAAGGAGCCCGAACACTTTGCCGTCAAGCAGTATAAGAAATACAAACTTGCGGCGGGAAAAACGGCAAAATCCATTCTTATATCGTGCGGTGCGCGGCTTGCGCCTTTTGACATAAAGGAACTCCGCGAGCTGATGGAAACCGACGAAATGGAGCTTGACACACTCGGAGATCGGAAAACGGCACTGTTTATCATTTCAAGCGATACCAACAGTACCTTTGATTTTGTAAATGCGCTGATCTGCTCACAGCTTTTCAATGTACTGTGTACCAAAGCGGATGATGTGTACGGCGGGCGGCTTCCCGTTCATGTCCGCTGTCTGCTCGATGAATTTGCGAACATAAAAATTCCCGATATGCAGCGTCTGATTGCCGTACTCCGAAGTCGCGAAATCTCCTGCTCCCTTGTGGTGCAGTCGCAAAGTCAGTTGAAAGCCATTTACAAGGATCACGCCGATACCATAGTCGGCAACTGTGACACCATGCTATTTCTCGGCGGTAAAGAGAAAACGACGCTCAAAGAAATATCCGAAATTTTGGGCAAGGAAACAATCGACAGCTTCAACAAAAGCGAAAACCGCGGGCGCGAGGTGTCACACGGACTGAATTTTCAAAAGCTCGGCAAGGAGCTTATGACACAGGACGAAATCGCCACGATGGATGGCAGCAAATGTATTCTGCAAGTGCGCGGTGTGCGTCCTTTCCTCTCGGACAAATTCGACATTACCGCACACCCGAATTACAAATACCTCTCTGACTTCGATAAGAAAAACGCATTTGACCCCGAAAAGGAATTAAAGCGTCGCCCCGCAATCGTCGGGCAAAACGAAGTCTTTGACTATTACGAAATTGACGTTGGTGACGTTGGATAACGCGCACCCGACGGGAAAGGAGGTCAATTTGAAACAAATCAATACGGGCTATGAGGTAC
>CAKSNQ010000026.1 GCA_934476315.1 uncultured Eubacteriales bacterium | reverse complement strand
ATACAATCGAAAACATCTACGGACACAAGCTTCTTTTCCTTGAGATGACCGATTGCGGCGACAGCGGTATCGGATTCGGCGTTCCGGAAATATGGGTATACGAGAAGGCAGACGACAGACACTATTCCTCGCCTGAAGAGTTCAGAAAATGCGATAATATCGACTATCCGTTTGTAAACGACGAAAATGTCCTGGGAAAATGGAAAGTGCGGGATTTTGTCATTCGCAAAGAGGATTTCGCCCCGGATAAGCAGAACCTGAGACAGGAGGATTTGTTTGTACTCTCGGCAGAGTTCAGAGAGAACGGAGTGTATGTATCAACTGCCCAAAACGGAACAGACAGCGACACCTCCGTATGGACAAAGGGGCTTGTTCTGAACAGATGGGAAAAGACCGCATCGGCGTATGAGATAAAGGCGATCGACGGCAAGGAATATCTGTTCACAGAGTGGAAGTGCGGCGATTATTCGTTTGGCGGCGGCAGAGTTTATTTTTATGTATTTACCCGCGAATAATTGAAAAATTGAACAGGTCCCAACTTTCCGGTCACCATATCTTTTTCGGCGACGCGATACAAATGAATTGCATTGCGGCTGTCGCGCCACGGCGCGACAGCCCTTTTTATACCCGCGCGGATGCGATTCCCTGCCGCGAAAAAAATATATTTTAATTTTGATTTCCCTCTTGACAAGTGCGAATATCGGTGATATAATCAACATATGAACAGATGTTCAAATGTTTGATTTAGGAGAACAGCTATGAAAAAGGCGTACAAGATCGATGTTGACTGTGCCAACTGTGCAAACAAGATGGAGGATGCCGCCGCCAAGACCGAGGGAGTCAAGTCCGCTTCCGTGAACTTCATGGCACTGAAGATGACCGTTGAATTTGAGGACGGCGCCGACGCCGCCGCGGTCATGAAGCAGGTCCTCAAGAACTGCAAGCGCGTTGAGGACGATTGCGAAATTTATCTGTAAGGACGTGATTTTATGACGAAAAAGCAGAAGAAGGTGCTGATTCGTATCGTTGCCAGCGCCGCGCTGGTCATTCTTCTCTCCATCCTCGACATCGAGAATGCCTATGTCAGCCTTGCGCTTTATATGGTCCCCTATTTCCTGATAGGGTATGATATTCTGATCAAAGCCGCCAAGGGCGTGAAGAACCTACAGCCGTTCGACGAAAACTTCCTGATGACAGTGGCAACCGTCGGTGCGATCGCGCTCGGGGACTACCGCGAGGGAGTCGCCGTCATGCTCTTTTACCAGATCGGCGAGCTGTTTCAGAGCTACGCCGTCGGAAAGAGCCGTCGCAGTATCAGCGAGCTGATGGACATCCGCCCCGACCGTGCCAATCTCGTCGCGACGGACGGAACGGTCAGCGAGGTCTCCCCGGACGAAGTGGAAATCGGAAGCATCATTGTCGTCCGTCCCGGTGAAAAAATCCCGATCGACGGCGTGGTCGAGGACGGCAAAGCGTCTCTCAACACCTGTGCCTTGACAGGCGAAAGTGTTCCCCGCACGGTTCACGCCGGGGACGAGGTGCTCAGCGGTTGCATCAACCTTGACGGTGTGCTGAACATCCGCACGACCAAGGATTTCGGGGAGTCCACCGTTTCCAAAATCCTCGAGTTGGTCGAAAACGCGAGCGCGAAAAAGTCCCGCTCGGAAAACTTTATCGCCAAATTCGCCCGCATCTATACGCCGGTTGTCTGCATCAGCGCGCTGATGCTCGCACTGGTTCCGCCGCTGGTTCTGCTGGCAATGCAGTCCTCGCCGGCGTGGGGCGATTGGATTTCCCGCGCGCTGACCTTCCTTGTCATCAGTTGTCCCTGCGCGCTTGTCATCAGCATCCCGCTGACCTTCTTCGCCGGACTGGGCGGGGCAAGCCAGACTGGTGTTCTGATTAAAGGTTCAAGCTACATGGAAACGCTCGCGCAGGTCAGCACAGTCGCTTTTGATAAAACCGGAACGTTGACCGAGGGAACCTTTGAGGTGGTGGGTGTGCATCACAATACCCTGCCCCCCGAGACCCTGATCGAATACGCGGCGCTTGCGGAGAGTCAGTCTTCCCATCCGATCAGCCGGAGCCTGCAAAACGCCTACGGAAGGACGCCCGACACCTCCCGCGTTTCCGATTATAAGGAGTTGAGCGGTCGTGGCGTCCGCGCCTGCGTGGACGGTCACGCGGTGGCTGTGGGCAACGCCAAGCTCATGCGGCTGGTCGGCGCGGAACCGATCGACTGCCACGGGACAGGCACAATGGTTCACATCGCCATCGACGGCGTGTACGCGGGACACATTCTCATTGCCGACCGCATCAAGCCCGGCGCGGCGGACGCGATCTCGTCGCTCAAGGAAGTCGGCGTACACAAAACGGTCATGCTGACGGGAGACGCGCGGGCGGTTGCCGAATCCGTCGGGCACACGCTCGGGGTTGACGATATCCACAGCGAACTGCTCCCCGCGGACAAGGTTGCCTGCGTCGAACAGCTTCTCGGAGAGCTTCACGGCTCACAGAAGCTGGCATTTGTCGGGGACGGCATCAACGACGCGCCGGTGCTGTCGCGCGCCGATATCGGCATCGCGATGGGCGCGCTCGGCTCTGACGCCGCGATCGAAGCAGCAGATGTGGTTCTGATGGACGATGACCCCCGCCGCATTGCGCACGCGATCCGTCTGTCGAAAAAGTGCCTGCGGATCGTGTATGAGAACATCACCTTTGCGCTGGCGGTCAAGCTGGTATGCCTGGTCTTCGGTGCCATCGGTTACGCCAACATGTGGGTGGCAATTTTCGCGGATGTCGGAGTCATGGTGATTGCCGTGCTCAACGCTATCCGTGCGTTACACGTTAAAAACCAAGCGGAATTCGTAATCAAAAAGTAAAGGAGATGGGAGCAGCCATGGCAGAAAAAGAACCTGTAACCGAACTGTGTGAGGAAACCGAAGTCCACGACGAGCTGTTGCGCGTGGTTCGGGAAAAGCTCCCCTGCGAGGATGAGCTGTACGACCTGGCGGAGCTGTTCAAGGTCTTCGGCGATTCCACAAGAATCCGCATTTTGTTCGTCCTGTTTGAGGCGGAAGTCTGTGTGTGTGACCTGTCCAGCGCGCTGAACATGACCACTTCCGCCATCTCCCACCAGCTCAAAATTCTCAAGCAGAGCAAGCTGGTCAAGAGCCGCCGCGAAGGGAAATCCGTTTTCTATTCCCTCGCCGACGCGCACGTGCGCACCATGATCAGTCAGGGACTGGAGCACATTGAAGAATGAGTCGGTGACGTTTGGTCACAAACCCGCGATTGGGGGCTGTCGCGCTTTGCGCGACAGCCCCCATCCCAATGATTGACCGACGGCACGCCCCGAATGCCCCGCCTCGCATAAGTCTGAACGACACGCTATGCTACATTGCGGCTATGCGACCTTGCCGTCAAGCCGCTTCCATGGAAGTTGGAAATCCCTGCGCGCCGCGGCGAGAGCCACGCCGTTTCCTTCCTTTTTCTTGACAAACCGACGCAGATGATTTATAATAGAGTATCAAAAAACGAAAGGAATTTTTCTATGCACGCCCAACCCGATACATTCTTTTCCGACGCCACCCTGCACTCCGCGCTGGTTCCCCTCATCATCATTGCCGCCGTCAGTCTGGTTGCCTTTGTCATGTACGGCATCGACAAGGCAAAGGCGAAACGTCATGCCTGGCGCATCAAGGAGATCGTCCTGCTCGGTCTCGGATTTTGTTGCGGCGCGCCCGGCGCACTGCTCGGCATGGTCGTATTTCACCACAAAACAAAGCACTTTTATTTCTGGGTCGTCAACTTTTTGGGGTTGGCATGGCAGTGCGCACTGGTCGTGTATCTTCTCTTTTTCTGAACGTCCCCACATAGCAAAAAGACCGCCGCGAGCGACCGCTTGGTCCTCCCGGCGGTTTTAATTTTTACTGTGCGCAAGGAAGCCACGTCGTCGGCAGGACAATCCGTCGCATGTGCCCCCCAACTCAAGCAAGCAATTTGCCGTGCGCGAAAATCTCCGCGCCGTCAGACGATATTGGAGAACGAAAAGCGTTCCAGCCGCCGCAGTTCATCAATGGCGTTGTACAAAAGCACCCTTGTTCTCCGATACTCCACCGCTTCGTCGGCATCGGGGTCCGCGTATATGACCAAGGAGTCCGTCATATCGGTCACGGCGTTCAACTCGGTGTGATTCACCGCCGGATGGACGATTCCCCGCCGCCGATGCCAATATTCCCGCAATTCTGCCGCCTGCTCCCAGCCCTCCTCGGTCGGCAGATCGGGGAGCGTTCCGAGCATGACCTCCATCCGGTTGCAGATTTTTTGAATCACGATCATACCGCCGATCATCAGCGCCAAAAGCAGGATAAAAAGCACCAGCGAAATTTTAAGTGCGCGCATACCTTAACTCCTCCGATCCTTTTTGACCATCTCCACCTTACCCACATCATCGCACAAAAGGTACAGCACCTCTCTGCACTCGACGCGCCGCTCCCGCAGAGTAGCCTCCAGCCACGCGTCGTCCCGACCGATCAGGGAAAGATTGTACCGGTTCACCACGCCGTCGCTGATAATCAAATGCATCAGCCCGCTCTCCTTTGTCTGTGCCCCCACATCCTGCGCCGCCGCCGGGCGGTACGCCTCCCACAAAATGATCGACATACTTCCGTTTTTCTCCATGATCGCGTATTCGACCTGCTCGGGGTCGGTGACGCCCTGCTGACGCAAAGCCGCGAGCAGCTCGTCCACCGAAAGACGGTTTCGTGTCAGCTCCCGCTGGTCGAGCGTTCCCTTCCGGATCAGCATGCTCGGCGTGGACACCACCTTTTGCTTCAGCCGCGGGCACCGTGCGAGAATGGCGGACGTCCCGACCTCCATGGTGAGCAGCGTGATGATCGGAATCACCGCGTACATGACGGGAATTTCCTGGTTGTCGATCGGCAGAGCGGCAATCTCGGACAACAATAATGTCGTAATCAATTCTGAAACCTCAAGCTCCCCGATCTGCCGCTTTCCCATTAGGTGCATTGCCCCCGTCAGGAGCAAATAGATCAGAACCGTTCGAAAAAATATGGTAATCATCCAACCCCCCACAGCCCTCGCTTGGCGACGGCTCCTTTCCTACCCGGGCAAAGCCGCTTTGATGGGGGAGGACAACCGTCCGCACCGGACCGTCCGCGCAGAAAGAATCCCAAGCCCGCGCCATGTCGCGCCGTTCAAAGCAAGACATTGCCTTTTCATAGTTCTGCCTATAAATTGCCCGAAAAGGCGGGAAATATACCAAACGGGGGTTGTGAAAAAACTCAAAAGAGCTCTTTCGCGACCCCCGCGGCATTGAGTTTGGCGGCGGGGCGCCGCCATTTGCCACCGATCGCCGCCCCGACCACCGTTATTTTGGGGGGCTGCCGCACAACTGCAACAGCCCCCGTGTTTTTATGTTATTTTCCGAAATTGGCGGGAAGATACTTGTACGTGTTCATCCAGCGATAGTAAATCTGATACGGATTGAACGTCTTGTACTTTATGAGGTAGGTCTCCTCGACCTCAACCTCAACCATCTCGCCTGCCTCGTTTTTCTCTTTCTTGATGACCGTTCTCGTGCCGACGCGGACCGTCACCTTGACATTGGTTTTGTCCACCTTGTCGGACGAAGGCTTCAGCTCGCCGTCCGGGTCAAACTCCGGCTCGATGCTCTCGTAAACCATTGCCGTCTTGATCTTGTCATCCTTCTTGGGGTCCAGCTCATCCTCCAGCTTGAGAAGAAGCGCATCCAGCTCCTCGCTGGTTTTGCAACGCTGAATCCGTGCCCAAACGTCGTCAGAGAGCTTGGCAATGTAGTTGATCAGCTCCGTATCGAGCTTTTCAACCGCGTACTCCGTGGCACTGGCTCCCTCTTCTTCCGCATCATCAGCCTCATTCTTGAGCTCTAGATTGAAGTCAAATCCCAAAAGCGGCGCGACCATCGACTCACGGTTCTGCTGTTTTGCGTAATCCCAGATCGTGGTGTCGGTTCCCTCGGGAACATAGGTAATAAACTCATTACCCGTCTTGGTAACGTCCATGTAGTAGCCGCAGTTTCTGCGAACCGTCACGGTTCCGTCAGCATTGCGGGTATAGTGTTCATCCTGCAGACCGTACTGGAACAGGTTGCGGAATGTCGGGTCCGTGTTCAGCAGGGTGATGACCTGCATGCTCTTGGTGAGGTTCGAGGTGAACGCGCTGACGGCGAACATATTTCCGTAAATATCCTCGTTCGTAGCACGCGGGTAGTCCACGACCACGACGTATTTGTCGTCCTCGTACTGCTTTGCCAGCATTGCGTCGCCCTTGATAAAGGACACCGCGCTCCGCTGACCCTCCTTGGCTTCGCCGAAGTAGCCGTTGAACTTGAAGTTCATCAGATTCTTCAGCGCCTGCTGATAGGTCTCATCCGTCAGGAGGCTGTCAAACTTGATGGCAACATCGCCGCGGTTGATCTTATCCGTGCTCTTGTAGGCATAACCGAGAACCGAGAAATCTCCCGTCACTTTCAGCGTCTTGGAATCAATATCCCAGTAGCTGGCGATCAGGCTCATGCAGTAGTCCACGTCGCCGTTGATTGGCAGGACATCCGGCTCATAGGCGTCGATGTCCTCCAGGAAAGAGGCGAGATCGACCACGCTGTGAACGTCCTTCACATTGCCGGAATAGTAGTACTTGTCGTACAGCTCCTTGTCAATGAGCATGTATGTATATTCGCCGATGACGTTGTTGTTCGGGATGGCGTAGGTGGTACCATTATACTGCACCGCGTTGAGAAGTGCGGTGGAAACGTAATTGGAGATCCGCTTGGAATCACCGGTGAGCTGTGCATTGAGAGAGGACAGCCATTCCTTCTTGATGTACGACTGATACTTATCATAGCCGGACAGGTAGAGAATGTCCACCTGGTAATCCTCGACCTCCGGGTACTGCGTCTTGTCGATAATCAGGTTGCCGTTCTCATCGTAATGCTGTTCTTCTTCCCACTTTTTGCGCTCTTCCTCCAGGCGGCGCGCTTCCTCTTCCTCGATGCGCTTCGCCTCGTCGTAGGCAGCCTTTTCCTCGGGGGTCATCTTCTTGTACGCCTTTTCCTGCTCCTTGAGCAGAGCCGCACGCTCCTCCGCCTCCTTCTTTGCCTGCTCCTGCGCGGCAAGGGCGGCTTCCAGTGCGTCGTAATACTCATCTTCGCTGAAGTACTTCACGATGAGCTTCGCCTTGTACTTCGACTTGGTCATATCACTCATTGCCTCGGCAACACGCGCAGCCTCCTCGGTTTTTGTTCCGTCCTTCGTGACGCACCACATCACCAGCGTCGCCGCGGTGTTGGCTTCCGTCTCTTCCCCTTCCTCTTGCTGGGTTGAGCAACCGGTAAAGCACACGGCGCACGCCGAGATCAGCATCATCAGGCACAGCACTGTGCAGATCAGCCGTTTTTTCATATTATATCTTTCCTCCTCCGAGCTATCGCGGTTCCCAGAAACACAGAACCGCCGATCATTCGCATAGTAATATTTTACACCAAAAACATGGTGCTGTCAAGGAATTTTTTTACCCCGAAAAAACGCCGTCACACCCGATTGCGAATTCCGTCACGGCATATTCACATTTTGTCGGCGCAATGTCCAAACTTCCCCGGCGTTTTTTTTGCGTTTTGCCGATTTGTTTGTGCACGCACGACAAATTATTTCCGGAATCTTTGTATCATACAACAACAAATCCGTGCCCGGAAGCCCCGTTCTCAGTTCAGAAAACCGCGCAAATGACGGGCGCGGCTCGGATGGCGCAGCTTGCGCAGAGCCTTCGCCTCGATCTGACGGATACGCTCACGGGTGATGTCAAACTCCTTGCCGACCTCCTCCAGCGTGCGGGTTCTGCCGTCGTACAGACCGAAGCGCAGCTTGATGACATGCTCCTCCCTCGGAGTCAGCGTATGCAGCTCGCGTTCGATGACCTCGCGCAGGATGGTCGCGGAGGCGGCGTCCGCGGGTGCGGGCGTCTCGTCATCGGGAATGAAGTCCCCGAGGTGGCTGTCCTCCTCCTCGCCGATCGGTGTTTCAAGCGAAACAGGGTCCTGTGCGATCTTCAGAATTTCACGCACCTTGTCGGCGCTCATGCCCATCTTCTCGCCGATCTCCTCGGCGGTCGCCTCGCGCCCCAGTTCCTGGAGCATCTGGCGGGAGTAGCGCGAGACCTTGTGGATGGTCTCCACCATGTGCACGGGAATGCGGATGGTACGCGCCTGATCCGCGATGGCTCTTGTAATCGCCTGACGAATCCACCACGTCGCGTACGTGGAGAATTTATACCCCTTGGTATAGTCGAATTTATCCACCGCCTTCATCAGCCCGAGATTGCCCTCCTGAATCAGGTCGAGGAAGTACATCCCGCGCCCGACATAGCGCTTGGCGATCGACACGACCAGACGCAGGTTTGCCTCCACCAATTCGCTTTTGGCTGCCTCGTCGCCGTTTGCCATGCGCTCTGCCAGCTCGTGCTCGCGCTCGTTGGTCAGCAGCGGGACCTTTCCGATCTCCTTGAGGTACATGCGCACGGGGTCATCAACCGCCAGTCCCTCCTGCTCGAGAATCTGCTTCATTCCCTCGCCGGCGCCGAAGTGCTCGACCTCGTTTTCAATCTCGCTCATTTCCGCCGAGGAGATCTCTCCCTCCAGCGGGATTCCGTTGTCCTGCAAGGTCTCGTACAGCTTGTCCAGCGAGTCAATGTCGTCCGCCATGGTCTCCATCGCCGCTTCCAGGTCTCCCGGCGAGAGTGCGCCCTTTTTGCCCTTTTCAATCAGATCATCGACGTTGACCTTCTCCTCGGCGGTGTCCTCTGCCTCCTCGGGGTCCGCGTCCATGGTGGAGAGCTCCTCGCCGTCGGCAGGCATCTTTGTGAGCTTGTCCGACTTGTCCTGCTCCGGCACGACCATTGTTTCCTTATTAGTATTCATAAGTAATCGGGTATCCTTTCTTTCGTTCACTTTTTCGCTTTCCGTGCCAATATATTTTCAATCGCCGACACCGCGTCGCCGCTTCGGCTGTCCGCGTGTCGCTGTATCGCTGTCCGCAGGGTCTCGATGGCGGCGGCAAACACCGCGTCGCCGTTTTCCTCCAGAACCTGCCGCTTCATGAGCATCTGCTGAATCCGCCCCATCTCATCCGGCGAAAACATCTGCTCCAGCATGGTTATGGAGAAGCCCTCCTCGCTGTTCTCAAGGGTGAGAATCGCCTCAAACACCCGCCTGCCGAACGCGGTGAAGAAGTCCCCGGCGTCCAGAGCGACGCGGCGTTTTGCCACGGCGGAACGGTTTTCGGGACGCAGGAGCATCAGTCCGAGAATGGTTTCCTCCGCCGCCGACGCCTGCACATTGCGGATGGCGTCGGGGTTGATGCGGTCGCCGATGTTGCGTATGGACGCCTGCGCCTCGCGTTTTTCCTGTTCACGCTGTTCCCGGGTCCGGCGGCGCAGGTTCTGCTGAACTTGGTTGCGCAAAACTTCCGTCGGGAGGGACAGTGCCGTGGCAATCTGCCCGATGTAGACCTCGCGCTCCACAGCGGACGGATACTCCGCGATCATGCGGCAACACTCGTTCCCTGCCCGGATTTTATCCTCCGGAAGCGCGGGATTATATTTGGAAATGATATTTTCCATCTTGTAGGCAAACCCGGTGCGGCTTCCGTTCAGAACGCGACGGAACGCATCCGCGCCGAATTTTTTTATGTACTCGTCGGGGTCCTTGGCGTCCGGCACCTTAAGCACGCGCACCTCCAGACCGACCTCGCCGAAGAGCTGCATGGCGCGGTTGGCGGCGCGCTGCCCCGCCTCGTCACTGTCGTAGGAAATGACGACCTGCTTGGTGTACCGTGCAAAAATCCGTGCCTGATCGGGCGTGATTGCCGTGCCGAGCGTCGCCACCGCGTTTTCAAAGCCGGCGGCGTGCAAGGCGATGACGTCCATATATCCCTCGCACAGAATCATGGTTTCGGCGCAGTGCGACCGTGCAAAATTCAGTGCGAACAGGTGCTTGCTTTTCTTGAACGCCGGCGTATCCGAGGAATTCAGATACTTCGGCTTGCTGTCATCCATAACCCGCCCGCCGAACGCAACGACATTTCCCGAGGTATCGATAATGGGAAACATGACGCGGTTGCGGAAATAGTCGTACGGGCGTCCTGTCTTCTGACTCTTGCCACAGAGGAAGCCGGCGATCATCTCCTCGTCCGTAAAACCGGCGCGTCGCAGCTCGTCGTGGAGCAATCCAAAGCTGTTCGGAGCAAAGCCCAGCCCGAAATGCTTGATCGTCGCGCCCGAAAGCCGCCGCTCCTCGGCGAGATACCGCATGCCCTCCCCGCCGATCTGCGGGTCAAACAGGCACTGACGGAAGAATTTCGCCGCCGCAAGGTTCATATCCAGCACCCGACGTCGCGAAACGCCGCCCGCCGCGGTCTGCTCGCCCGTCTGCGGGATGGAAATGCCCGCGCGGTTCGCCAGAAACTCGACGGCGCTGACAAAATCCAGATTTTCCGCCCGCTCAACAAAGGTAATCACGCCGCCGCCCGCGCCGCAACCGAAGCAATAAAAGCTCTGACTGCCCGGGAACACCGTAAAGGACGGCGAGCGTTCGTTGTGGAACGGACAAAGCCCTACCATGTTGGAACCGGCACGCTTGAGGGTAACATACGACCCAACCACCGATTCAATGTCATTACGCGCGACGATTTCGTCAATCACCTCGCGCGGAATCATCGGCATACGCTCCTCCTCCTTTCCGAATAGTTTGTGCCCGCCGCACCGCATCTGTCGCTCCGACGATCGTCCATCGGTCGTCTCACCACCTCGTCGGACGGGGGCAATCCGCCGGGCAACCGGACGTCAAGTGGACAATCCGCGCCACACCTGCGGCACATACAGCTCGCGGAACGTCTCGATCGCATAGCGGTCGGTCATACCCGACAAAAAGTCGCACACGCACCGCTCGACCGGCTCGCGCTCCGTGTTGTCGCGATAGAGCGCCGGCATCTTGTGCGGGTGCTTGACAAAATACCCGAACAGCCGCACCAAAAGCTGCTGTGATTTCGTTTCCTGCGATTTGGCGATGGGGTTGTAGTATACGCTCTCGTACAGAAAATCGCGCAACCTCATGGTCGCCTCCTCCACCGAGGGCTCCATGGAAATCTCCGGGCTGTCGGTACTGCACCGGATCAGCGAGGACACCATAGTGTTGATGCGCGCCGAGTGCGTCTCACCGAGCACGCGACGCAAATCCGCCGGGACATCCTCGGGGCGCAGAATCCCCGCCCGGCAAGCGTCGTCAATGTCGTGGTTGATATATGCGATCCGGTCGGCATACTTGACCAAAATCCCCTCCCGCGTCGCCGCGCGGTGAGAACCGGTGTGGTTGACGATGCCGTCGCGCACCTCCCAGGTCAGGTTCAGCCCCTTGCCGTTTTTCTCCAGCCGCTCCACCACGCGCAGACTCTGTTTGTAGTGGGCAAATTCCGGATCGTAGCACTCCCGCATCGCCTGCTCGCCCGCATGACCGAACGGCGTGTGACCGAGGTCGTGACCCAGTGCGATCGCCTCGGTCAGGTCCTCGTTGAGGCGCAACGCCCGCGCCAGCGTCCGCGCGATCTGCGTGACCTCCAGCGTGTGGGTCAGGCGGGTACGGTAATGATCTCCGATCGGCGCCAGGAACACCTGCGTCTTGTGCATCAGACGGCGGAAGGACTGGCAGTGAATGATCCGGTCGCGATCGCGCTGATACTCCGTGCGGCTCTCACAGGGGGTGCTCGGAAAATCCCTGCCCCGTGTATTTTCGGTCAGCGCGGCATACGGAGAGAGCCACTGCCGCTCAAAGGAAAGATACGCTTCGACGCCACCGGTCATGTACACACCTCCGCATCCGTATGTTTCGGGCAAAACGTTGTCCGTTTTACATTTATCGTATTTAATATACGCAAAAATGCGGAAAAATACTTTTTTTCACAAAAAATTTTCCGGAGGACGACCAACGGGCGCCTCTTTCTGCTTTTTCAGAACCGTCCGCACCCTGCGCGTGCGAGCCCTTCTGTCTTTGCAAACCGAAGTTGGCGGGCGTATTGACAAAATCCGCTTTTTGTGGTACAATCCGTACAGTTGTCATCACACCACTTGAAAGGAACATTTCACCCATGAAACTACGCCATCTGCACCGGCTGTGCGTCGCGCTGGTCGTCTGTCTGTTCCTGATGGGATGTCAGACACCGCGTCCCCCGGAAAACCCGAACACACCGGATACCCCCGGGAACCCGGACAATCCGGAAAACCCAGAAAACCCGAATGATCCCGGCAAGGAGGAACCTATGAAACCCATTGAACTTTCCGAAAAAAGCAAAGAGCTGTACCGCGCCACCTACCAGACCCTTCTCGACCGTCTGCTGGAGAACGGATACGCGCAGACCTCGCTGACCGGCGCCTACGTCGGCATGTTCGTGCGCGATGCCTCCATCCAGGCAATGGCGCATCTCGCCAACGGCGACGTCGCGCAGGCGGAGCGCGTCCTGCGCTACATGGTCGCCTATCACAAGGCGATCGGCGCGGACTTTTCCGTCCATATCATGAACCCGCTCACGGCGGAGGCGGTGTACGATTCCGTCCGCGGCGAGGTGATGAAATCTTCCGATGCCCGAGAGACGACGGTCGCGCAGACCGACTCCTCCACAGCGCTGTACAGAATCACGTCGCCGACCAACCGCGCGGCGCAGTCCTTTACCGCCCTGTCCGACACCATCGCAGAAATCTCCGTCTCCATGAAAATTCCCGCAAACAGCGGCAAGCTCCGCCTGTCGGTCGGCACCGCGCCGGACGACGCCTCGGTCGGCTCCTGCGAGTACGCCTTCTCCAAGGCGGAAGCCGGCTGGGTCACGTTTCGCTTTGAGAAGCCGCTCACGGTGAAGAAAAACAGCACCTACTACTTCACCATTGACGCCGAGGCGAACGGCAATGTTGTCGTCATGGGCAAGCTCAACACCGCCCCCGCTTCCTACAACTACGACCTGGCGGCGTACGGCGGCTGGCGCAAGCAAGGGGGCGCCATGGCGTTCAAGGTGTGCGCGACCAGCACCGTCACCGAGGACCCGGACGCTTCCCTGCCCGCGCTTTCCTACGGTGCATCGGTCGGGAAGATCCCGGTCAGCCGGTCATTGCACCGCGACCTGCGCGACAAGTACGTGACCGGTCTGCGGCTGTACCTCTCGGCAAACGGCACTCCCGCCGCGGATGAAACCTATACCGTCACGCTGAAAAAAGGCGATGTCGTCGTGGACACGCTGACGCGCCGCATCTCGACACTCAGCGAGCAAGCCGCCCCTGTGGACTTTCTTTTCTGTCTGCCCGTCACGGAGACCGATGCGGACGCGGACTACACCGTGGAGATCAGCGCCGGTTGTGCCGACCGGGTCGTCTGGTACGGTCCGTCGGAAAATGATCTTTACTACCGCGCCAACATCTCCGACCCCGCCCCCTACTCCCGCAAAATTCAGGTGGACGGCAACTACATGCTGGTCAACGCCTACGCCATCTACGCTCTGCAAGCGGACGGGGACGACGAGCTGACGCGCGCCGCCTACCCGCTCATGCGCGACTACGCCCTCTACTTCACCGCGGAGGAAAACGGCTACTTCGCCGAGAGCGGTCTGCTCCGCAACCCCAACTACGAGCATTCCCGCAACGGTCGCTACTGGGACGACTACGATCTGATTACCAACTGTTTCGCTTCCGAGGCATTCCACAAAATGTCCGCGGTGGCAAAGCGGCTTGGCTACAAGGAGGACGCGGAGAATTTCTCGACGCTGGCGGACACCATTGCCCACGCAGTTCACGAGAACCTGACCTGCGAGTTCCACGGAAAGACCATTTACACCGAGCTGATTGCGCTGGACGAGGGAGGCAAGGTCTATAAGGGCTTTTCGTTTGTCAGCCTGGCGCCGCTCGCCGCCGACTGGTACGCGACGAACGCGGAGATCATGGCGAACACCTATGAGATGTACCTCAAGTACGGCACGGATAACTACGGCGGTCACGACATGCTCGCCGTGGTTGTCACGCTGGATGAGGATGACAACGTGCTCTCGCACGGCAGTCACGTCATCGGCAAGGGGCTCGCGTGGGAGCTTCACTACCTGTGGCAGACGGGCAATACCGAGCGCCTTGCGGATATGCTCGCCTTTGTGGACGAGTGGTCGCGGCAGACCTACCCCGAGGTGTGGGTCATCAACGGCGATCTGCACGACTCCGCCAACCAGGAGCAGGCAAGCTGGATGCTCTACGAGATTGCCCGGATCTCCGGCATGCGCGCAAAATAATGTATGAAAAGGGGCGTGAAAAAACGCAAATTGAGTTTTTTCACACCCCAAACGCCGGGATTCCGACCGGAGTTCCCGCAGGGGCTGACGCGCAAAGCACGTCAATCCCTCTTTCATTTTATACCTGCTCCGCCGCGTCAAGGCGCTCCCCGCGGCGCACGACGGTATCGTTTCCTGCGCTGACCTCGCGCACCAGAGCGCATACCACCCCCGCGAGCGGCGCGCGGACGGCAAAGTCGATCGTCACCCGATCGGTAAACACCGTGTCATCCACGATGGCTCCGAAGCGCGGAAGCTGGGAAAGGTAGCGCTGATAATCCGAGTAAGAGCACGTCAGGGACAGCTCGGCATACGGTTCAAAGACCGCAACGCCCGCGGCTTCCAGCGCCAGATGCGCCGTGTGCGCATACGCCCGGACGAGTCCGCCCGCTCCGAGCAGTGTCCCGCCGAAATACCGCGTCACAACGACCAGAGCGTCGTCGGCGCCCGATTTCCGGATGGTCTCCAGCACCGGCATGCCCGCCGTTCCCTGCGGCTCGCCGTCGTCCGAATACCGCGCCAGAATCCCGCCCTTCATGGTGTACCCGAACACATGATGCGTGGCGTCGGGCATCAGCGCCCGCCGCTCGCGGATTGCCGCCAGCGCCTCCTCCTCGGATTTCACCGGCAGGGCAAGCCCCAGGAACACCGAGCGCTTTTCTTCATATTCGACCTCGGCGCGCGCCCGGAGCGTCACATACGTTCCCGCCATCAGAAGTCCTCCCCGCGGCGCGGCGGCTCAGTGTCAAACTCGCGCAGCATCCCGCGCACGCGATCGTCCACCACCGCCCGGACGGTGATGCTCTGTTCGCCGTAATCAACGGAAAGAATGACCGCCCCCACGCCGTACAGCGTCTGGAGCGCTCCCGCACGGGCATTGGGAATGACAAAAGTCGCCTCGGTCTTTCCCGCGTGCACCAGGGACTGAAGCCGTCGGAGCAACTCGTCCACACCCTCGCCCGTCTTGGCGGAAATGAACACCGCCTCCTCCTGCCCCGCAGACCGTCCCGGCAGAGCGAACAATTCCCGCGCCTGCGGCTTGTCGCACTGGTTGAACACGTACAACTTCGGCTTGTCCCCCGCGCCAAGCTCGGACAGAAGCGCCTCGGTGCACGCCAACTGCTCGCGGCACTCCGGGTCGGAGGCGTCGATCAGAATGAGCAGAATGTCGCACAGCGCCGCCTCCTCCAGCGTAGAGCGGAACGCCTCCACCAGGTGGTGCGGCAGTTTGCGGATGAAGCCGACCGTGTCGGTCAGAAGAATCTTATCCCCGTCGGGGAGCGTATATTGCCGCGTGGTCGGGTCAAGCGTGGCAAACAGCTTGTCCTCGGCGAGAATCCCCGCGTCGGTCAGACGATTGAGCAGCGTGGATTTGCCCGCGTTGGTGTAGCCCACCAGCGCGACACGACAAATCTCACTGCGGTCCCGCGCCGCGCGGATGGTGCGGCGGTTGCGCTCCATTTCCTCCAGTTGCGCCTCCAGCGAACGGATGCGGCGTTGCATGTGCCGTCGGTCGCTCTCCAGACGCGACTCTCCGGGTCCACGCGTACCGATGCCGCCTCCCAGACGGCTCATCTCCGTTCCCTTTCCGATCAGACGCGGCGCGGTGTAACGGAGCTGTGCCAGCTCCACCTGCACCTTGCCCTCCAGCGTCACGGCGTGCAGGGCAAAAATGTCCAAAATCAGCATGGAGCGGTCGATCACGCGCACGCCGTCGCCGAAACCGTCCTCCAGATTGCGGATCTGCGCGGGCGACAACTCCATATCGAAGATGACCAACCGGACATCGTTCTCCCGGCAAAGCTCCGCAATCTCCTGCACCTTTCCCGATCCGATTACCGTCCGCGGGTCAAACGTCGCCTTGTTCTGCACAACCCGTGCGAACACGGTCCCGCCTGCCGTGGAAAGGAGGCGCGAAAGCTCGTCCAGTCCCCGCTCCGTTTCCTCCGCGTTCCCGTCGCGCGCCGTCACGCCCACGAGGATTGCCGACGCCGCCTCCTCCAGTTCCTCAAGTACATTGGTATCGTATGTTTCTTTCATAAATCCGTGACCACCTTTCTCCAATCAAAAGCACCGGCGACGCACATGGTGCGTCCTCCTCGTCCTGCGTCACGTCGCGTTCTCCGGGAACGCAAACAGGGCAGGACTGCGCCACTATCAACGCATGTCCTGCCCGATCCTGCGATTTCCGACCCTTCTCGGCTATACCGACAAAAATCACTTACCGCTGGCTGCCAGTCTCTTCTTGAACTTATCGACCCGACCGCCTGCGTCAACAAACTTCTGCTTGCCGGTAAAGAAAGGATGGCACTTGGAGCAAATATCGACTCTCAGTTCGCCGCCCTTTGTCGAACGGGTGACGACGCTCTCGCCGCACGCGCATCTGATGACGACTTCCTCATAATTCGGATGAATTCCAGACTTCATTGTTCACACCTCACTTTACGGACATTCACGAATGATGACAGTATATCATATCCTGCGCCAAAATGCAAGGGCTTTTTGAAATTTTTTTGAGAAAATCCGAATTTTTTCTCCGATTCGCCGTCAAGTGCGCACACCCGGCGCGCCGTGTACCGCTCAGAGCCGGGATTTGAGCTGCTCGCGCATCCTGACAATGATCTTTTTTTCGAGACGGGAGATGTAGGATTGCGAAATTCCGAGGAGGTCCGCCACCTCCTTTTGCGTCATTTCCTCGCCGCCGGAAAGCCCGTAGCGTAGCTCAATGATGACCCGCTCCCGGTCCTCCAGTCCCGCCACGCAGTCCCGGATCGCCTGCCGCTCCTCCCGCTCGGCAAGCTCGGTCACCACATCCGGCTCGTCGCTCCCGAGCACATCCGACAAAAGCAGCTCGTTCCCGTCCCAGTCGGTGTTAAGCGGCTCGTCGATGCTGACCTCCAGCCGTTGTCCGCTATTTTTCCGTATGTACATCAGAATTTCATTTTCAATGCACCGCGACGCGTAGGTCGCCAGCTTGATGTTTTTGTCCGCACGGAAGGTGTTGATGGATTTGATCAGACCGATCGTCCCGATGGAAATGAGGTCCTCCAGCCCGATTCCCGTATTCTCAAAGCGCTTGGCAATGTACACCACCAGTCGCAGATTGTGCTCAATCAGAAGCGAGCGCGCCGTCTCGTCCTCCGCGATGCGCTCGATCGCCGCACTCTCCTCGGCGCGGGAGAGCGGCGAAGGCAGAATGTCCGGTCCGTTGATGTAATAAATCTCCTGCGCACTTTCGTCCACCCCGCAGAACCATCGGCGCAACCGCGCCAGAATCTTCGCAAAAAAGCCTTTCATACCGTGCCTCCTCCCTCTCACCACAGAATTTCAGACGGGACCAGCGCGCCGATTTCGCCGCCCTCCGGCAGATGCACCGGCGCCAGCCAGACCGACACCTCGTGTTCCCCCTGCCCGTCGCACAGATAGACATGATCCGCCTGCCAGCCAATCAGCATTTTTTCACGGTGATCCGTCGCGCCGCGCGCGGGAATCAGCCGAATTTTATGTACCAGCGGCGGCGGAAGCTCGGTGAGAGCATCCGCACCGCGTTGTTTCTCCGCCGCGCGGAGAATTTCCGGCGGGATGACCGGGCGCAACCGACCGCCGTCCGCAGGAATCACCGGACGTCCGCCGAGCGGGTCGCGGAGCAGATTTCCGGAATCGCAGATGCCCTCCAGCTCAACGCGCCGACTGTCCTGCTCCACAACAACGCGCACATGCCGTCGTGCCCCGGCGCGGCGGAAGCTGCGCCCCCAGAGTAGCGTTAAAAGAGAGGAAATCAACGCAATGCCGAAGAACACCCACGTGGACAGTCCGTCCGCACTGACGCGGTCGGTCAGCCCGGGAATCCGGTTGAGCTGATGGAACAGCGCCGTCATGATGCCTCCCAAAAGGAGGGAGATCAGCAGGTAAAGTCCCCAGAGCCGCAAAAGCGCCCGTAACGTTTCCTGCCGTCCCGCCAGCGCGATCAGACACAAAAGAAAGCATACGAGGGCGTCAAGAACAAAGGCGGGCGCCCTGCCGACGGAGAGAAACAGTGCCGCCACCGCGTAGACGCCACCGAGCGCCGAGGCGAGAACGCCGCGCCACAGGGAGAGCGGGCGGTGGAGCAGGCGGGCACAGAAATAAAAGCAGAGGAAATCCATACTGAAATTGACCAGAAACAGCAAATCGGCATACACTTCATTGTCCAAGATCGTCCCCTCCCCCCGCTCGTGTTGCCACCATTATATGCGGGGAGGACAAAAAAATATGTCAGATTTTCCGCCTGTTCCGGGAAATTTGACGCGCGGATTCCGCATTTTCCGATTCGTATGGACATCAGCGCGCGAGGACGCCTTTCGAAAAGGCGGGCGAGGGCTCTCACTACCTCGGTGAAAGCCGATCGTTTTCCTATAATACCGAAGGGCTGTTAAGAACCCGGCGTTCTCAACAGCCCCATTTTTTATTTTTGCGTCCCGATCGGTCGAACGGTGGCGATCAGATTCAGGTCCCACGCGGGAATGTACGGGTACCGCCGCAGGTACAGCCGATATTCCGGGCAGATTTCGTGAAGCTGAAGAATCAGCGCGTGCAGGTCCTCGGTTCGGTGATAGAGCGACAACAGCACGTCGGGATGCCACCGCCGCAAAAGCTCCCGCGAGCCGTCCAGCGCCCGCGCCTCGCTTCCCTCCACGTCGTACTTGATGTAATCCACCCGCTCCCCGCCAATCAGTCGGTCAAGCGCCTCACCCGTCACCTCGATCTGCCGCCGCGCGTTCCCGTCCTCGTCTGCGCCCGCGTTGCGGTTTCCGCTGTCGTCAAAGCGCAGAGTCGCCCGCTCCGACCATGCCGCCACCGGCATCGGAAGCACACGCGGCTCCGTCGCGGCATACGCGTCCAGCTTGCGGAAATTGCGCCGATCCGGTTCTATGGCAAAGACGCGTTCCATGTGCGGACACAGCGCCATCAGCTCCCGCGCGGTATCGCCGTCGTACGCGCCGACATCCACCGCGACCCGGTAATCCTCCGGGTGCAAAAGCTCCCGCATGACCGCCACCCGTGTGTCCTCGGTCGCCCGCAGAACGTCCAGTTTCCCCGTCCGCCGGAAGTCCAGCACGCCGTGGAACACCTCGCGGGAACGCTCATCCGCCAGAAGCGCGCAGGCGCGGTCGGTCAGCGCGCGCGTCTGCTCCTCGTAGGCGGCGCAGAACAGCGTGTGCCCCCGTACCGGAACGTCCGGGACATACAGTTCACATTCCGTTGCAATCCGCTCCACCCTCGCCATCACCTCAGGAATCGCGGTGGCAAAGGCAACCAGGACGATAAACCGCCCCGCGCCGTATTTTTCCGTCACCTCGTCGTAGCGCAGTACCCGCATGCCGTGAAAGCTCTGCCCCCGCACAAATTCGTCGCTGGCGAACACGTCCGACACGCGGACGCCGAAGCGCTCGCACGCCGTCAGAATCTTGTCCGCACCGTTTCCCATGCCGTACAGGACCACCGGCTTTTCCGATGTCGCGAGCCTCTGCCACAAATCCATTTCCGTTCATCCTCCGCCCCGCCCGCGCGCCTTTTGCCGTTGACAAAACCGACGCTGCGTGCTATACTGTCTTATATTCTACCACACTGTGGCGCACCGCGCAAGCGGATTTTGAAGGGAAAACGAAAAGGAGAATATTTATGGATTGCTTGTTCTGCCGCATCATCGCCGGAGAGATTCCATCGAAAAAGGTCTGGGAGGACGATACCGTCTTTGCCTTTTGCGACATTCAACCGCAGGCGCCGGTTCACATTCTGATCGTCCCCAAGGAGCACATCGCCTCGCTGGATGAGGTGACGGAAGAAAATGCCGACACCGTTGCCGCCGTTCTTGCCGCCGTTCCGAAGATCGCGGCGCAGGCAGGGCTGACGAACGGCTACCGCGTGCTGACCAACGTAGGCGAGGACGGATGTCAGAGCGTCCGGCACCTGCATTTTCACCTGCTCGGCGGACGCAAGTTGCCCGAGACCATGGCTTAAGCCGACAGCATCTCCCGGCACGCCGCCTGACGGGGAGCAAAAACTCAGCAAATGTTTTACATATTCCCGGGCATTTTAACACAGCACAGCATGGCGGGAAATCCGCCCGTGAGAGGCGGGTTCGGGTTTTCCTGACAGGCGAAAAAGAAAGGAATCCTGACTCTCATGCAAGAAAACGACGCTTTGATCCGGAAATTTCAGAATCCGCCGCAGGATTGCGGTCTGTATACCTACTTTGAGCCGGGACACCCGGACGCAACGGAGGAGGAGATCGTCCGCTTTATGGAGGGCTGCCGCGCCGGCGGCGTCTGCTGTGTCATCCCTCACCTGTGCGAAACCACGGAAACAGACGTCTCCGTCCTGGACGCCATGCGCACGACCTACGCCCTGCTTCTGCGCGAGGGGCGACGTACCGGCATCCGCATCGCGTTCAATCTGGAGAAAATCATTGAGTCCGCCGTCGTCGAAAGCGCCGCGCGCGAGGGCGTCAACCTGCACGCCAAGGTGCTGGACCGTCACCTGTTTTACTGCGACCGCTCCCACGACGAGGAGGTCTCCCTGCACAACGCGACCCCCGGTGCCCGCAGACTTGCCGTCGTCGCCGTTGACCGCGACCGCGGAGAAGCCCACGATCTGCGCGACCTCGTTTCGGAGGATACTCTGCACTGGAAGGCGATGGAATACGGCAACTGGATTGCGGAGGAATACTTCCTGGAGGACGACCCCGCCCCCAACGCCGACTACCTGGATTATGACATATGCCGCGAATACCTGCGGCGCGCCTATGACCTGTTCGCGCCCGTGTTCGGCGAGGAGAACGGCACACCCGCCGTCCTGCACCACGCCGACATCGGCTATCACGCCATAAACCGACGCAACTGGAGCCGGAATTTTGACCGGGTTTTTGAGGAGACCTACGGCTTTGACCCCGTACCCTTCTACCCGCACGCCTACCAGCGCCTGAACGACGACTCCGCTAATATCAAGGCGCTGATGTTCTGTTGCCGTGCTTCCTTTTTGCAAAGCGGCATCTGCCGCGCACTCGCCGACTTTGCCGCGGAGCATGAGTTGATTCTGCTCTCCACGCTCACCGAGCCGAAGTTGTCCTCCCCCTCTCCCATCACGGGCGACGCCATTCTGAACAATTCCTACGCCCCCGGCGCACTGCTGGATCGCTCCTACCTGTACGGCGTCAACTCGCTCAAGATCGCCGCGGCGGGCGCGGACAACTTCGGACAGGAGCGCGTGAGCTGTGAGCTGTACCGGGACTATTGCCACATTTCCCTGCCCGTCGTTTATAAGGACGCCATCAACGCGCTCGGACGCGGCGCCAACCTCGTCATGGCGCACACGGCGCGCCTGTCCGCGGTGGACAAGGACGGCGGAGGGCGACTCTGTGACTTCGGCGCGTTCGTCGCGCGGACGCAGGCGCTTCTGCGCGGCGGCACGCACGTCTCCGATATCGCCGTTCTCTACCCCATTGATTCCCTGCACAGCAAGGTCTGCCTGTACCGCGCCCCCGTGCACGGCTTTGAGTACCCGTACACCCCCGCCACGACCGACTATACCACGCTGATTAACAGCATCGCCTTCTACGCGGGGCACGACGTTACCCTTCTTCACCCGCAGGTGCTCGCCGATCGGTGTACCGTGTCGGACGGGCATCTGCTCCTGTCGGAGCGTCAGTCCTTCCGTGTTCTGGTCGTCCCGAGCGAACGCCTCATCCGCATGGGAGCGCTCGAGAGGATGACAGAATTTTACAATTCCGGCGGAAAGCTGATCCTGACCGGGGAATTCCCGGACCGCGCCTTTGAATGGGCGCCAGACCGGGACAGAAACCGGCAGGTGCGCGACAGAATCTGCGAAATTTTCGGCGAGGACGCGCTCGACCCCACCATCATCCGCAACGTCCGCTACGCGCATAACGACCGCGGCGGCGAGGCGTACTGGCTCTATCAGACCGAAAGCGCCACGGACGGCACTATGAAGGTCGATTGCGTGACACTCGCCAACATTCTCGCGGGATTTGAGGTGGCGTACGACATCTGCATTCCCGAAATGCCCCGTTTTATCTGCACCGGCGCACTCAACAACGCCTACCCCGAATTTGTGGCACTGGGACTTCACCGTGCCGTCCCGGGCGACGGCATGCTGGGACATCTCCACAAATGGCTCGACGGACACGACGTTTTCTACTTCGGCAACTCCACCAACCGCGCCTTTTGCGGCGAAGTGTTTTTGCGCGGGGAGCATCGTCTGCTCTCCTGTAACCCGCACACCGGAGAAATCGCCCCCGTCTCATCCGACACGGTGCAGAAAAGCGGCGCCGCCTACACCCGCTTCGTCCTGTCACTCCCCGCCGATCAGGCGCGCCTGCTCCTTTCCGCGGCGGAATAAGTAACCCGGGGCTGGGAACTGCCTCGGCGACATTGACCCCGACGGCGCTGTCCCTGTGGGGGTGTTAAAAAATTCATTTTGAATTTTTTAACACCCCAGACGACATTGGTCTCGTCGGCTGGACACCGCCGTTTTGCCGCCAAATCGGTCGAAACGCCAAGACTACGGGGGGCAAAAACGACCAAGATCGCGCCAAAAATGCCGGAATCCCGTCCGGCATTTTTGCAGGACTGTTAAAAAACATCAAGTTTTTTAACAGTCCCTTTCTTGTTCTCCCGCGCGTCGCTTGCACCCTCCGCGTCCATTTCGTCCTCCCCGCCTGCCTCGCCGCGCTCCTCCCCCGCATCGCGCGCAAGGAGGCTTTTGACGAGCAACGCCGCGGGCGGCGCCAAAATCATGCCGGGGATGCCGAACAGCCGCAGTCCGACGTAGACGGCAAACAGCGTTGTCAGCGGGTGAAGTCCGAGCGAGCTGCCGATGATCCGCGGCTCTTCCAGCTGACGCAAAAGGAGCATCACACCGTACAGAATCAGAAGTCCCGTCCCCACTCCGATGTTACCGCGCAACAGCTCGATCACGCCCCACGGCACGAGCACCGTTCCCACGCCGAGCACGGGCAGAAAATCCACCACGGCGGTCAATAGCGCCGGCAGGAAAACATACGGCAGGCGCAGAATGGCAAAGCCGATCAGCAGTTCCGCAAACGTCAGCAGAAACAGCAAAAGATACGCCCGCAGGTACCGCCCGGCGACCCGCCACAGCCGCGCCCTGCCCTGCGGAAACCGCTCCCGCAGACCCGCGGGGATGAGCGACACCAGCCCGCGTGCAATGCTCTCGTCGTCGGCACAGCAGTAAAAGGCAGACAGGAGGAACGTAAACAGAAAAATCACCATGCCCGGCAGTCTTCCGACGACCCCGCCGATCCATTCGGGAATCCGCCCGCTCAGCCGCGCGAGCATATCCGAAAGCATCCCCGCGAGGGCGGCGTCCACCTGCGCAAAAAACTGCGTCAGCGTCTCCCGCTCCTTCAGATGCGCGAAAAACGGCAGATGGGAGGTGATTCCCGTCAAAAAATCCGTCACCGCCTCCACACGCTTCCCCAGCGCGTCGGGGTCACTGGTCAGCCACGCAAGCAACCGTCGCGCCTCGCCGATCAATCTGCCGCACACCGCAACCAGCACCCACGACAGCACGGCGAGGACCAGCAAAAGGAGCAAGATCGCGCCCACTCGTCGCGGAAAACGAATCTTATCCTCCAAAAACCGCGCCAGTG
>CAKSNQ010000025.1 GCA_934476315.1 uncultured Eubacteriales bacterium | reverse complement strand
GCTTTGCAGTGCCGAAAATACTTGTCGGGCGACCGACCGGGAAGATAGGTCATATTCGACACCTTCAGGAAAATGGGTAATTTCCCATTTTCCTGTTTTTTTGTGGTTTAATGGTTGCCACTTGTTGGTGTGGCGTATAAACAGAGGGGGTAGCCGCACGTAAGTGCGGCTACCCCCTCTCTTGAAATTGGCGAATCAAAGCTGCCGATTTTGCGGTAGATGTATGTTTTTGGACGTTTGATTACAGCCTTTGCATGTTTCTGCTGACAAAGTTGTGAATCTTATCCGTCAAATACAACTTCTGTGGGCATTGCCACAGCAATTATCCTTACCATGGGATTCCCGTAGAAAAATTTTTAAATTTTGCTCACTGATATCTTTTGCATAGACACACAAGAAATCCTCAATAAGGTACGGCTCAACATCTCTAAGCCATGGCAGTACTCTTGCAATTTCGTCTGGTGTCAGTTTGTTTCGCCTATCTCGATTCGTAATTAGCCCGGCGTTGCGCGCACCCCGTCTTGTACCGGCGTGCAGATATACCTTGTCGGGATAAATATTGTAATTTTGACTTACACGCAATGAAACGTCGTAGACTGTTAAGTCGCCGATGCCGCGAATTCGATGGCTTTCAAAAAGTTTGTAAATGTCATCAAAGTTTCTGCAATTTCTAACTTCTCTTTCAAGCGGTAGCAGTTCTTTTCTGTAATCTTCAAGGACTTGATCCGGAATACGACGCTGATGGGAATACTTGTTCCCGTCTTTGTTATAAAAAGCGTGATATATACATTCTTCGTATGTAGCGCTTTTTATAAATTCGTCCTTTTTGCAACAAACTCCGGGTTCATGCGTACAGTTGCTCATGTTTTGTACCTTCCTTTATATTAGTGATATGTCTGTGGCGCCCAAATCAGGTTGGTTCGTGTAGTTCCAAAATGCAGAATATAAATTGCTGGAATTGCAATACAAATTTATCTAAAAAATGGAAACTACACCTTATTATACCACAAGCTTTTCACAAAGTCAAATAAAAATACAAAAATTTTCATAAAGTGACAGAAAAAATTTTTGAACGATTCTATCGATACTCGCCTATATAAGTCCATTTGATGGATAGTCGTATTGCAATTGCTATGGGGGAGAGTGCCCCCTCAAGAGCAAAAACCTGTTTATAAAATGGTTAAGATTTTGAATCGGTATTGAATTTTCGGGCGGCGGATGATATAATAAAATCGGTTCGGCAGGTGTTGCCGCTACGGGCTGTGTGACTGCCCAAGCTGCAATCGATCGGGCGGGTGACTGTTGCCAACGGTCGGAGCGAGCCGAATATCACGATGACAGAGGAGAAATCGCATGCTTGACATTCAACATCTCACGAAGGTCTATGGAGACAAAAAGGCGGTGGACGACTTGTGTCTGACCATCGCGCCGGGCGAAATCTATGGCTTTATCGGGCACAACGGCGCGGGTAAGACGACGACGCTCAAGTCGATTGCCGGCATTTTGCAGTTCGATCAGGGAAATATTCTGATCGACGGCATTTCTGTGCATCGCGACCCGCTGGCGTGCAAAAAAATCATGGCGTACATTCCCGACAACCCCGATCTGTACGACTTTATGAGCGGAATCAGATATCTGAACTTTATCGCGGATATTTTCGGCATCGACGCCGCGGTGCGACAGGAACGCATCCGAAAATATGCCGACCTCTTTGAGCTTACGCCCGATCTGGCACAGCCCATCGCCGCATATTCCCACGGAATGAAGCAAAAGCTGGCAATCATCGCGGCGTGGATCCATGAGCCGCGTCTGATTCTGATGGACGAGCCGTTCGTCGGGCTTGACCCCAAGGCGGCGCATCTGCTCAAGGGCATGATGCGCGAGGTCTGCGATCGCGGCGGCGCCATCTTCTTCTCGACGCACGTGCTTGAGGTGGCGGAAAAGCTGTGCGACAAGGTCGCCATTATCAAGGGCGGAAAACTCATCCGCTCCGGCACCATGGAAGAGGTCAAGGGTGACGAAAGTCTGGAGCAGGTGTTTCTGGACCTGGAGGGCGAAGGATGCTGAAGATTTTACTGAAAAAGCAAATGACGGAGATTTTCCGCGCCTATTTCTACGACGCGAAAAAGAACCGGAAACGCTCGCCGCTCTCGGTCGCGTTGCTGTTTGTGATGTATGCGCTTTTGGTTGTTGGTTTTTTGGGAGGACTGTTCGCGTTCCTCGCCGTTACTCTGTGCGCCCCGATGGTGAGCGCGGGCATGGGCTGGGTGTATTTCACGCTGATGGGACTGCTTTCCATCGCCATGGGTGCGTTCGGCAGCGTGTTCAATACGTTTTCCGCGCTGTATCTTCCCAAGGATAATGACCTTTTGCTGTCTCTGCCGATTCCCGTGCGGAGCATCATTCTTTCCCGACTGCTCGGCGTGTATCTGCTCGGTCTGATGTATTCGGGTGTGGTCATGCTCCCGGCGGTCATCGTCTATCTCATCCTCGCACCTTTCAGCGTTTCGACGCTGATCGGTTGCCTCCTGCTTTTGGTTCTGATTTCACTAATCGTGCTGATTTTGTCCTGCGCGCTCGGCTGGCTGGTCGCCAAAATCAGTCTGAAGCTGAAAAACAAGAGCTTTATCACGGTTATCATCTCGCTTGTGTTCATCGGCGTGTACTATTTCTGCTATTTCAAGGCGCAAACGCTCATCAGCGAGTTGATTGCCAACCTGGATTCCTACGCGCAAAAACTCAAGGGCGCGGCGTACCCGCTGTACCTTTTCGGACGTATCGGCGAGGGCGATTGGCTCGCTATGCTGACGGTCGGCGCGGTTGTCGTGGTGCTGTTCGCGCTGACGTGCCTGCTTTTATCCCACAGCTACCTGCGCATTGCCACCTCCGGCGGCAAGAGCGACCGTGTCCGCTACCGGGAGGAGCGGAGCAAGAGCAAAAGCGTCGCGGGCGCCTTGCTCGGCAAGGAATTCGGGCGGTTTACCTCCAGCGCAAACTACATGCTCAACTGCGGGATGGCGATTTTGTTTTTGCTCATTCTGGCGGTTTTCGTGTTCATCAAGGGCGATGTGATGACCGCAATCATCGCCGAACTTGCCCCGGAAGACAACGGCGTATTGTTGGCGGTCTTTTCGTGCACCGCGATCTGCGCGGCTGCGTCCATGAATGACATGGTCGTCCCCTCGGTTTCCCTGGAGGGAAAGAACCTGTGGCTTTTGCAGTCGCTTCCGGTCACGCCGTGGCAGGTTCTGCGCGCCAAACTGTCCGTGCAGTGGATTCTGACCGCTCCCGCGACGCTTATCTGTTCGGTGTGTGTGGTTGTGGCACTACGCATCCCGCCCGCGTGGGCAGCAGTTGTCCTGATCCTTCCTCAACTGTGCGTCCTGCTGGCGGCACTGTTCGGACTGTTCCTCGGTCTGAAAATGCCGAATCTGACATGGACCAGCGAGATCACGCCGATCAAGCAGGGAGCGAACGTCATGCTCGCGCTGTTCTTTGGCTGGGGATACGCGGTTCTGTTTTGCGGGCTTTACTTCCTGGTCGGAAAGATGGTTGGGGCGCCCGTGTACGTGACTCTCTTCGCGGCGCTGACCTTGGGTGCTTCGGCACTGCTTTACCGCTGGCTCAGAAAAACGGGATGCCGCATATTCGAAACACTGTGAGCAAAATTTTCCCGGATTCATTTTTGCCGATGCCCCGTGCTTTTGCGGGGTGTCGGTTTTTTCGCGCACGCCGGAGCCGTGCCGCTTTTCCCACGCGAAATGCGCAAAATCTCTTGTAAATTTTGCCGGGATGTGCTATACTATAAACGAGGAAAAGCCCGCTTCGGCGGACGATTTCCTTAGCATTTTTCGCAATATGCGGGAAAGGGAGCTTTCGCTCAGCGAAAGTCAAGGGTGCTTCAAATGGCAAAGTACAGACGCGGTCGGATCAACGATGAAATGCTCAAGGAAACGGCGGCGATTTTGCGGGAGGTCAAGGACCCGCGGGTCAAGGATGCCTTTGTCAGTGTCACGGGGGCAGAGGTCACGGCGGACCTCAAGTATGCTAAGATATATTATTCCGCCCTGCGCGGCGACGAAAAGGAACTGTCCCGCGGACTGCGGGCGGCGGCTCCGTTTGTCCGTTCCGAGCTGGCGCACCGGATGAATCTGAGAATTACACCGGAGTTGACGTTTGTCCGGGACAACTCGATCGCGCACGGCGCGCACATCGCCAAGCTGCTCCATCAGATCGAGGAGCAGGATCCGCACGCGTTCGATGAACCGGAGGACCTGACGGCGGACGAGGGCGACGATCGGCGGGCGTACGTCGACCCGACGCGCGACCCGGGGGAAGACTGAGAAATGAGCGAGAAACCCTTGTTTCAAAGCATGACGGAGGAGCAGGCGTGTGCGTACCTGCGGGAGGGCGGAAACACGATCATTCTGTTCCATGCCCGCCCGGACGGTGACGCGGTCGGTTCTGCGTTTGCCCTCCGGCAGATTCTGACCGCGATGGGAATGCGGGCGTGGTGCCTGTGCGCCGATGAAATTCCGCACCGCCTGCGGTTTCTGACCGACGGCTTGCAGGAAAGCGTGCTTGCCGCATCGCTCCCCGCGGATTTTTCCGTGGAGCGTGTTGTGAGTGTGGACACCGCCTCACCGTCCCAGTTCGGCGACCTGTCGGAGGCGTGGTGCGCCCGCGTGGGGCTGATGATCGACCACCATGCCGCGGGCACGCCGTACGCCCCCGCGCTGATTGCTCCGCAGGCGGCGGCAACGGGCGAGATTATCTTCCGCCTCGCGCAAATGCTGGTGGCATCGGGGAATCTGCCCGCGCTGAGTGTCGGCGTGGCGGAGGCGCTGTACGCCGCAATCGTCTCCGACACGGGCGGTTTCCGGTATTCCAATACCACGGCACACACGTTCCGATGCGCGGCGGCGCTTCTGGAGGCAGGGGTGGACCCCGCGGGGGTCAGTCACGCGCTGTTTGAGTGCAAAAGTCCCGAACAGCTCCGTACGGAGCACCTCGGGTATGAGTGCCTGCGCTTCTTTGCGGGCGGGCGGATTGCGGTCGTCGCGCTGTCCTACGCGTACATTCGTGAGCACCGGATTTCCCCGGAGTATATGGAAACTCTGGTGGACATCGGGCGGGTTGTGGACGGCGTGGAGATTGCGGTTTCCGTGCGTCAGATGACAGACGCGCCGACGTTCCGCGTGTCAATGCGCTCCTCGTGCGAACAGAGCGTTGCTGAGGTCGCCGCGCGTTTCGGCGGCGGCGGTCACGCGAAGGCGGCGGGTTGCAGCGTGGAGGCGGAGGATATCGAGCAGGCGGTCGCCATGATCGTCCGGGCGCTTGGAGCCGAAAAATAAAAAAAGTGAATATTTCCTCTCTTTTCGGGCGATGCTCTCATCACGAAAGGAGAGGACTTTTTTATGAGAAAACATAGAAAGATCAAGCTTGTCTGCCTTATTCTGGCACTGTGCGCCGCGTTGCTCGCGGCCATTTATCTTCCCGTGCACGGGGAACAGAAAATATACGATACCGTACTTCGGCTCCATGTGCTCGCCAATTCCGACAGCGAGGAGGATCAGGCGCTGAAGCTACAGGTGCGGGACGCCATTTTGCGCGTCACGACGGAAAACCTCGGGGAATGTGCCACGCGGGAGGAGGCGGCGGCGCGCGTCACGGAGCTGATGCCGATTCTGGAGCAAACTGCGCAGGAGGTCGTGCGGGAGGCGGGCTATGCCTACCCCGTGCGGCTGACACTGGACGAGGAGGTCTACCCGACGCGCAACTACGAGTCGTTTTGCTTTCCGTCGGGGGAATATCTTTCCCTGCGCGTTCTGATCGGGGACGCGGCGGGAAAGAACTGGTGGTGCGTGCTTTTCCCGCCGCTCTGCTTGCAGGCGTCCACGGTCAGCAAAAAGGAAACGGAGGAGCAGTTTGTCTCGGTCGGGCTATCGCGCGACCAGTACGCCATCATCACCGAGACACAGGACAGCCGTTATCGGATGCGCTTCAAGCTACTGGAAACGCTGGAGGCGTGGTACCGTGAAATGAAGCGTTGAGCTCTGAACGCTGGGCGGCGGATGCCGACCGGCGGTCGCAAAAGCGACGCGGGTTTTTCTCATGGAATCAGAAACAAACACAGAAGCCGTCGAGGGCGTCCCATCCGGGAACGTCGATCGGCGGCTTTCCGATTACATATAAGAGCGGCGGGCACGGAGCGCATGCGGTTGCCCGACGGTCAGGGACGCGAGGAGAGCAGGCGAAGGAGCGGCTCGTTGTCCTCTCCCACATTGAGCGCCAAAGAGGCGTCCGCCCGGGTCAGCGAGGACAGGGAAACGCATCCGTGAAACGCGCCCGTGCCAACCTCGCGCATGGCACTGCCGAGGGTCAGATCGCGCAGGTTGGAGCACCCCGAAAAGGTTGCGTTGGCAAGCGACGCGAGTGCGTCGGGCAGGGTGATTTCTGTCAGATTGGTGCATCCGAGGAACGCCTGCATGCCGAGCGACTGCAGAGAGTCACCCCACGTAACGCGGCACAGCGTCGTGCAACGGGCGAATGCCAGCTCACCGACAGACTGCACGCCGTCGGGCAACGTCACCTCCTGCAGGGCGGTACAGCCGAGAAAGGCGCGGACGCCGATGCGGGTACAATTCTCCGGAAGCGTCACGCGGGCAAGCGCGCGGCAACCGTAAAACGCGTTATCCGGCACGTCGCCCGACAGCAGGGAAACGATCACGAGGGATTCTGGAACGGCGGAGGCATTCCACGTGTGTGCCTCCGCGCCGAACAGATAGCCGAGGTGCGTCGATGCCGTCGCGCCCGGCTCCGCGCCGAAAAAGGGCAGGGACAGCTCCCGCAGGGAGGTGCA
This sequence comes from uncultured Eubacteriales bacterium, assembly GCA_934476315.1. GTDB lineage: Bacteria > Bacillota > Clostridia > Oscillospirales > CAG-272 > SIG644. Next base: position 17,400 of record CAKSNQ010000025.1, on the reverse strand, counting down.
ACCCGCCAGCGCACCAAGCCCCACGGACTCCAATCCCTCCGGAAGCCGCACACGCACAAGAGCGGCGCAGTCCTCGAATGCCCACGCGCCGAGGGTGGTCAACGAGGCGGGGAGCGGTGCGTAGTGAAGCTGGGAGCACCCGGAGAAGGCATAGTCGCCGATGCGCGTCAGCGTTTCGGGGAGAATTACCATGCGCACCCGGGAGCAACGGAAGAACGCGAGGGAGGGAATTTCCGTCACGCGCTCCGAGAGAATGACGGTGTCCAGCGAGGAGGGAACGCGAAATGCGTCGTCCCGGGCGGAGCTCCCGCCGAACAGATAGCCGAGATGTCCGTCCCCGGCGTCCCGTGTGGCGCCGAGCTGCGGCAGACGCAAAAGTTGCAGGGTGCGGCAGCCGCTCAGGAGCGAGGCGCCGATCTCGCATACGCTGTCGGGGATGTAGAGCGCCGTGAGCGTGGTGCGGTCGGCAAACAGGCGGTCGCCGAGGGCGCGCACGGGTCTGCCGTCCACGGTGTCGGGCAGTTGGAGCTTGTCCGCGTTTCCGTGATAGGCGGTCAGACGGACGCCGCCGTCCTCCAGAACCTCGCAGGAAAAGTCGGCGGCGTCGGCGACGGGAACGCCGTCAAAGGCGGTACGGGCGGCGGTCTCGTACGCGCGCTCGTCCTCGTCGCTCACGCCCTCCGGTGGCGTCGGCTCCAGAACCTCGGGCGGGGTAATCTCCGTACTCGGCGTCCCGTCGTCCGGCATGTCGCCCCGCCTGCACGCGGTGCACAGAAACAGCAACAAAACTATCAGAAACAGCGCGGTGGCGCGCAAAAATTTCGATCGATATACGGACACGTCGGGGTCCTCCTTTTGTTTTGGCTTTGTGGTTGGAACATTTTCTTTCCGGGCAATATCCGACCGCGCCTACGCCGGCGCCGCCGGAATGGTCGATACTGCTTTTATTTTACCACGCCGGAGGGGGAAGCGCAAGGGGTTTGAAATAAGTTTACAATCGGGGAGGCGGCGGACGGAATGTGACAATCTTTTTGCGTCCGGCGTGCTACAATGAGGTGGACAAGCCAAGTGAGAGGAGGGAATCGGAAATGATTGCAAGCAGGGAACGCGTCGCCTTTGTGCAGGAGGACGCCCGCGGCAAGGAGGCGGGAGCGGTGACGGCGTACATCAAGGGAGAGATCGACCAGCATAGTGCCAAGGACATCCGCTGTTCGCTGGACGAGTACATCAGCCGGAACCGCCCGTCCGTTCTGCGGTTGGACGCGTCCGCGGTGACGTTCATGGACAGTGCGGGGCTGGGACTTCTGATGGGGCGGCTGTCGCTCATGAAGCAGTACGGCGGCGAGCTGATCCTGGTCCGCCCGGGGAGCAGTGTCATGCGCATGATCCGGCTGGCGGGAATGGAGCGACTGCTCCGCATTGAGAAATAATCAAAGAAAGGAAAGGAAAAACAAATGGCAAGCTATACCAAGGGAGACTGCCGCCGCGCGGGGGCGAATGTGTGCAATCGAATGGTCGTCAAGCTCCCGTCGCTGTCGGTGAACGAGGGGATGGCGCGGGCGGCGGTTGCGGCGTTCTGCGTGCAGGCGGACGCCAGCGCGACCGAACTGGCGGACATCAAATGCGCGGTGAGCGAGGCGGTGACAAACTGCATCGTCCACGCCTATCGCGACACGGTGGGGGAGATCCGCCTGAGCGTTGAAATTTACGACGACCGTTGGATTCGCGTGGAGATCCGCGATCGGGGCAGAGGAATCGACGATCTGAAGACCGCCAGACAGCCGCTGTATACGACCGACCCGGAGGGCGAGCGGAGCGGCATGGGATTTACCGTTATGGAAAATTTCTGCGACGGCGTCCGGGTGGTTTCGACGCCGGGCAAGGGAACTTGCGTGACGCTCCATAAACATTTGCGTGACAGAAACCTTCGTACATAACGGATCGGTACGTCCGACAAAGGAGGGTCACGCGGTGCAAATACAGTCAGTAGTTGAAAATCTTTCGGAACCCGCAGAGGCGACGGAGGCGACCGGAGCTCCGCCGATCAAGGAGTTCGACCGCCGCCGCAACGAGCGCAACCGCGAGCTGATCGCGCGGGCGCAGGCAGGCGACGAGGAGGCGATGGAGACGCTGATTACCGACAATATGGGACTTCTGCGCAGTCTGACGCAACGCTTTTGCGGGCGCGGGACGGAGGCGGAGGACCTGTTGCAGATCGGCTCCATCGGGATGATTAAGGCGATCCGTAGCTTTGAGCTGGAGCGGGGAACTGCCTTTTCTACCTACGCTGTGCCGCTGATCGTCGGCGAAATCCGCCGACACCTGCGGGATGACGGCATGATTAAGGTCAGTCGCACCTATAAAAAGCTGGGGGCGCAGCTCATGCGTGCGCGTAGTGAAATTGCCGCCGCGGAGGAGCGGGAGCCGTCGGTGCGGGAGCTGGCGGAGCGTTGCGGGGTCGAAATGGAGGAAGCGGCGCTGGCGCTGGACGCCATCTCTCCGGTGCGGTCGCTGTATGAGGCGTTGCCGGGGAGCGGCGGACGGGACAGCGAGCATGTCCAGACGTACGACGCGGTTCTGCCGGACGAGGACAGCGCGGACGAACTGGAGCGCGTGCGGGATCGGCTGGCGCTCTCGCAGGCGATCTCCCGGATGAACCCGCTCTGGCAGAAGATCGTCCTTTTGCGCTATTACCGCGACCGAACGCAACAACAGGTCGCCGAGCAATTGGGACTGACGCAGGTCAAGGTGTCGCGTGAGGAAAAGAAGATTGTCGAATTTCTCCGCGGAGAGCTGGCGCAGTAGCGGGGAAAACCGACGGATTTTGCCCAAAATCGGGGTGTTCAATCAGCACCACGCAAAATACGGGGCGGGATTCCGTCATTTTTGCGCACTCTTGTTCGTTTTTGCCCCCCCGTATTTTGGCTTTTCGACCTTTCGGGCGGCAAAACGACGGAGCTGTGCCGCTGAGACCCATGTCGTCGGGGTGTGAAAAATTCATTTGAATTTTTTCACACCCTCTTTATTTGTTTGCCCGAGCGCTTTGTCGGGGCGGACAGGCAAGCGCGGCGGCGCATCCGCATATGATGATAGAGCGATAAGAGCCGAACCCGCGGCGCGCGCCCGGCTTTTGTCGCTCCAGAAAATACCGAACGGAGGGCTTCTCTCATGTCTGTACTGTCAGCGCTGTTTTCCGTGCTGAGTCGTTTTCTGCACGTCAGCCTCGGCGTCGGATGCCCGTCGCAGTTTCCCCCACCGCTGACGCGTGAGGAGGAGAGCGCCTGCTTTGCCGGCGTTGCCGCGGGGGATGAGGAGGCAAGGCAAAAGCTCATTCTGCACAACCTGCGACTGGTCTCCCACATCGTGCGGAAATATTACGGCACTTGCCGCAATCAGGAGGACCTGATCTCGGTCGGCTCGATCGGGCTGATCAAGGCGGTGGATACGTTCCGCGCCGACAACGGCACCAAGTTCGCGACCTATGGCGCAAAGTGTGTTCAGAACGAAATTCTGATGTACTTTCGCCACCGCAAGCACCAGTGCGCCGAGGTTTCGATTCACGACACCATTGATGTTGACCGCGAGGGAAACCCGTTGACGTACATGGACGTGATCGCCGGGGAGGAGAACATGACCGAGGAGGTCGATACCATGCTGTGCAGTGCGCGGGCGGTTCAGCTCGTCCGAACGATCCTGGATGAGCGCGAGCGGCAGATCATCACCCTGCGCTATGGACTTGGCGGACGGCATGCTATGGCGCAACGGGAGGTTGCGGCACTCTTGGGTATTTCGCGCTCCTACGTCAGTCGTCTGGAGAAGGGCGCCATCGAAAAATTACAGCAAGCCATGGGCGTGATGCCGTCCTGACATATTTCCCGTGCGGAACCCCGATTTGCCTGCAAAATGTCGGAAATGGAGCTGTAAAGCAACGGAAATGGTGCTTGTATGACCATGGAAGATATGGTAGAATAAAAAAAAGAAAACTATGGGAAAGGATAAAATATATGAAAAGTAAGCTTCTGACACGCCTGCTTCCGGCGCTTCTTGCGGCGGTGCTGGTGCTGACAGCTTTGGGTCTGACCGCCTGCCAACAACCGGATCAGCCGGACAACCCGGATCAACCGAACACGCCCGGTGACCCGAATACCCCTGACGACCCCGGCGACGAACGCATCCCGCTTTCTCTGCCCGAGAAAAATTACGGCGACGTGGAATTCAACGTCCTGGAATGGGCGTGCGGCGGCGCGACCCAGGCGGGCGACGGCTGGATTCCGTGGGAGGAAATTGCCGTGACCGAGGAGGAGTACGACCAGGCTGACATCATCAGCTCCGCAGTCTATGACCGTAACCTCGTGATCGAGGAAAAATACGGGGTCAGGATTACCCGTGAGTATCTCTCCTACGACATCAATTACCACGAGAAGTTGCGCAATAACAACAGCACGGGCGACGATCAGTGGCAGCTCATCACCTCACGCACCCGCGATATCCAGCCTCTGATTCAGGAAAGTCTGCTGGTGGATATGAAAGCGGAGGAGTATTCCGATATTTTCCACTTTGATCAGCCCTGGTGGGTGCAGGATTCGATTCAGTCTTTCGCGCTGGGCGATCACTTGTTCGTCGCCGCCAGTGAGCTTTTGCTCCGCGACAAGGGAACGACGGCGGCTTGCTTCTATAACCAAAAGATCGCGCAGGATTATGGTTTGGACAACCTGTATGACCTGGTCAAGAACGGACAGTGGACGCTGGAGCAGATGATCAACATGGCTGAAGTGGTTGCCGGCGACCATGACGGGAACGATAAGATCGACAGCGCCGAGGACATGTGGGGCATCCTCGGAGCCCGCGACCCGGTGTACTACCTGTTCAATTCCTGCGGTCAGAAGTTCGGCGACATAAACAGTGAGGGCAAGCTGGAGTTCACCTTTGGTGACAGCAAGTCGGTTACGGTCGTGCAGGACATCCTCAATAAGGTGATGTTCAGCGAAATGTACATGAACCGCTATATCAAAAATGATCTGAAAAACATCTTTGTCACGGATCATGCCCTGTTTAGTCTGGACTGCGTTAAGACCGTGCTCGGTCTGCGCGAGATGGATTCGCCGTACGGAATCCTGCCGCTTCCCAAGTACGATGAGCTCCAGGAGAATTACTCCTCGCTGGTCTGGCTCCACGCCGACTGCGTGCTCGGGATCCCTGCCGTCACCGCAGACCCGGAGATGAGCGCGATCATCACGGAAGCGCTCAGCTATGAGTCCTACTACACGGTTTATCCCGCGTTCTACGATGTGGTGCTGATGAACCGCTCCACCCGCGATGACGAATCCAAGGAAATGCTCGAGATCGTGTTCAAAACCCGTTCGTTCGATCCCGGTCAGTACTGGACGACGGAGAGCGGATTGCACAGTCAGGCGGGTCTGATGGACATGACCGTTACGCACAGCGCGGACGTCGTTTCCAAGCTGGCAAGCTACCAGAGCAAGATTGATGCCTGCGTCAAAGAGATCAACGAGTGGGTGGATAAGCACTGACACATCATACCGGTTTTTGAAGGGGCTACCGGGGCAACCGCGTATCGACCGAATGGCGTAGCGTTGCCTTAGTAGCTCCCACAAAATGCCGGTTGGGATTCCGGCAATTTTGCGTGATCCGGGTCGTGTTTTCCTGCTTCTTTCCTTTTATTGCCTCTTTCGGCGGCAAAACGGCGGCGCTGTACCGCCATGACCAAAGTTGCGGGGATGTCAAAAAACTCATTTTGAGTTTTTGACATCCCTTTTTGTTGTATTTGCTCAAAAAAAATTTAAAGTTTTGTCGCAATTACAGGTTGCGGCGGAGAAAATTCTGTGCTATAATGTTATACCTAATAAATGAAAGGGGTTTCATATATGAAGAACAAATGGTATCGGATCGTTCTGTGCCTGCTGGCGCTGGTCATGGCGCTCTCCTGCGTTGCGCTGACTGCGTGCAAGGAAACGCCGGACAATCCGGACAATCCGGACAAGCCGGATGACCCGAGCGATCCGGACGATCCCGGCGACGCGCGGATTCCCCTCGTCCTGCCCGAAAAGAACTACGGAGGCGTGGAATTTCATGTCGCAAGCTGGTCCGCAAACGGACAGAACCAGACGGGGCAAAGCTGGATTCCGTGGGAAGAAATTGCCGTAGACGAGGAAAACTACGACCAGGCGGATATTGTCAGCTCTGCAGTCTACGACCGTAACCTCGTGATCGAGGAAAAGTACGGCGTCAATATCACCGGTGAGTACCTGTCCTATGATACGGATAATTACATTCAGTTGCTGCGCAACAACAACAGCACGGGCGACGATCAGTGGCAGCTCATCACCTCCCGTACCGTCAACATTCAGCCGCTGGTGGAGGAGAGCCTCCTTTTGGATATGAAGGCGGAGGAGTATTCCGACATCTTCCACTTCGACCAGCCCTGGTGGGTGCAGGATTCAATCCGGTCCTTCGCGCTGGGCGATCACCTGTTCGTTGCCGTCAGCGAGCTGCTGATCCGCGACAAGGGAGCGACGGCGGCTTGCTTCTATAATCAGAAGGTCGCCTCGGACCACGGCTTCTCGAACATCTACGATCTGGTTCGCAACGGTCAGTGGACGCTGGAGCAGATGGTCAGCATGGCAGAACTGGTTGCCGGCGACAGAGACGGTAACGATAAGATCGACAGTGCCGAGGATATGTGGGGCATTCTCGGTGCCAAGGACCCGCTGTACTACCTGTTCAATTCCTGCGGTCAGAAGTTCGGCACCATGAACAGCGAGGGCAAGCTGGAATTCACCTTTGGTGACAGCAAGTCGGTCACGGTCATGCAGGACATCTTCAACAAGGTTCTGTACAATGAGGTGTACCTCAACCGCGCGATCAACAAGCTCACCGGCGTGTTCACGTCGGATCACGCGCTCTTTGAGCTGAACTACCTCAAGAATGTACGCGGTCTGCGCGAGATGGAGTCGGCGTACGGCATTCTGCCGCTGCCGAAGTACGATGAGCTCCAGGAGGATTACTCCTCGCTGGTGTGGATTCACCATGACTGCGTGCTCGGCATTCCCTCCATCACTGCGGACCCCGAGATGAGCGCGATCATCACGGAAGCGCTCAGCTATGAGTCCTACTACACCGTGTACCCCGCGTTCTACGATGTCGTTCTGATGAACCGTTCCACCCGCGACGATGAGTCCAAGGAAATGCTGGAGCTGGTCTTCAAAACGCGTTCCTATGACCCGGGTCAGTACTGGGTGACGGAGAGCGGCTTGCATGGCAACGCCGGTCTGATGAATATGATGGAATCTCACAGCGCGGACGTTGTTTCCACGCTCGCGGGCTTCCAGAGCAAGGTCGATGAGTGCGTCAGGAAGATCAACAAGTGGGTGGATGACAACAACTGAACTTCGCCCGAATGCGAATCCTCAAGGGGGCTGTCTCAAAAAAATGGGGCAGCCCCCGAAGTTGTCTCCGGCTCATGGGGGGACGATTGTCGAAATAGTCGAGAAATTTGACGTTAATACGCACAAAAACGATCCGGTTAATTTGTCATATATGTGAATTGCGCTTGCGGAGACGCTGTGATATAATGAGTAGTACAGATAATATGCAGAAAATGAAAAAAGGAGATTACTGCGATATGCTGAAAAACAAGTGGTGCAAGGTTGTGCTTTGTTTTCTGGCGCTTGTCATGGTGCTGTCGTGCTTCGCACTGACCGCCTGCACGCCGAGCGACCCCAACACACCGGACAATCCGGATACCCCGGATAATCCCGACCCCCCCGGCGATACCCGCCTCCCGCTTTCTCTGCCTGAGAAAAATTACGGCGACGCGGAATTTCACGTGGCGGAATGGTCGGCGGGTGGCTTGACCCAGACGGGCGGCGCCGGCTGGCTTCCGTGGGTGGAGATTGCCGTGAACGAGGAGGACTACGACCAGGCAGACATCATCAGCTCCGAGGTCTATGACCGTAACCTCGTGGTCGAGGAGAAATACGGCGTCAGAATCACGACCGAATATCTCTCCTACGACACGGATCAGTACGTACAGAAATTGCGTTCCAACAACAGCACGGGCGATGATTTGTGGCAGCTTGTCACACAGCGCAGCGTGGACCTTCAGACGCCCGTGGAGGAAAACCTCCTTCTGGATATGAAGGCGGACGAATATTCCGACATTTTCCACTTTGATCAGCCCTGGTGGGTGCAGGACTCGGTGAAGTCCTTTACCCTGGGCGACCACCTGTACGCGGCGTCCAGCGAGCTTTTGCTCCGCGACAAGGGCGCAACGGCGGCCTGCTTCTATAACCAGACGGTTGCCGAAAATCACGGCATCACCCAGCTCTACGATCTGGTCAGAGAAGGCAAGTGGACCATGGAAGAAATGATTACCATGTGCGAGAGCGTCATGGGTGACGGCGACGGTGACGATAAGATCAGCAGCGGAAAAGATATGTGGGGCATCGTCGGCACCAGAGACCCGATGTACTACCTGTTCAATTCATTCGGACAGAAGTTCGGCGAAATGGACGATGCCGGATATCTGGAATTTACTTTCGGTAGCTCCAAGTCCGTCACGGTCATGCAGGACATTCTGAGCAAGATCATGTACCGCGAGGGCGTCTACCTCAACACTCACTACAACAAAAACAAGACCGACGAGACCCTTGGCAAGGTGTTCCTGACGGACCACGCGCTGTTCTCGCTGAACTACCTCAAGGCGGTCCTGTCCTTCCGTGAGATGGAATCGTTGTACGGTATCATCCCGATGCCCAAGTATGACGAGCTTCAGGAGGACTACTCCTCGCTGGTGTGGGTCCACCACGACTGCCTGGTCAGTATTCCCGCCGTCACCGCGGACCCCGAAATGAGTGCCATCATTCTGGAGGCGCTCAGCTACGAGTCCTACTATACGGTGTACCCCGCGTTCTACGATGTCGTTCTGATGAACCGCTCCACCCGTGACGATGAGTCCAAGGAAATGCTGGAGATCATCTTCAGAACACGTTCCTACGATCCCGGTCAGTACTGGGTGAAGGCGAAGGCGAGCGGCCGTGAGCTGCACGGTCAGACCGGTCTGATGCAGATGCAGGAAAACAACAGCACGGACGTTGTTTCCACGCTGGCGATCTTCCAGAACGCGATCGACGAGTGCGTGAAGAAGGTCAACGAGTGGGTGGATCAGCACTATTGATTCCACCGCCATAATTTCGGAAGAGGCTGTTGGGGGCTTGGTTTGATGCTCCCGACAGCCCCCTTACAATGTCGGGATGCTGCCATGCCCGGCGCTTTTGCGTGGGTATGCCCGCTTTCGCGTTGTACCTTGTTTTTCCGATTTTCTTGGCAGCAAGACGGCGGCGTCCGGTCGCCGGAAGTAAAACCGACGAAGTTATAAAAAGACTCAAAATGAACTTTTTATAGCCTCTTTTTTTACTGGCGACGGGAGCTTCCGCTCCGGAAGAAAATGTTGTTTTGGGACTGCTGCACTTTAGCATGATAGTTTTTTTTGGTTTGTTTGCCGAAAAGGTGCGCTAAAAATCGGAAAAACTATGCATTGCGGATAGGGAAGACCTGTGGTATAAATGAACTTATTGAGACAGAAAGGAGCTTGCTGATTTATGTTGGAAAACAATGTATGGCGCCGCGTGATCGTGTGCCTTTTGGCACTCGTGATGGTGCTCTCCTGCCTTACCCTGAGCGCCTGTAAGCCGAAGTCCGGTACTCAGGATACCCCCGTTAACCCGAACGACCCGTCCGGTCCGGACGATCCGCAGGAACAGCGGATTCCGCTTGACCTCCCGGAGCGCAACTTCGGCGGCATGGAATTTCACGTGCTGGAATGGACGACCGCGGGCAACGAAACGCCCGGGGGTTCAAACTGGCTTCCGTGGGAGGAAATCGCGGTGAGCGAGGAGGACAAGGACGTTGCCGACGTCATCGGAACGGCGGTGTGGGATCGCAATCTGGCGGTCAGCGAAAAGTACGGGGTGGAGATCACCCGCGAATACTGCGCGGTCAACGACAACAAATTTGTCACCGCGGTTACAAACAACGACAAAACCGGGGACGACGCGTACCAGATGATTACCATCCGCACCATCCAGACCCCGTCCCTGATGCAGGGAAATTATCTGCTCAACCTGCGCGACGAGGCGTACAGTGACATTTTCCATTTCGATCAGCCGTGGTGGGTCCAGGACGCGCTGGGATCCTTCCGGCTGGGCGACGCGCTCTACATTGCCTCCAGCGAAATTCTGGTGCGGGATAAGGGCGCGACGACAGCGATGTATTTCAATCAGAATCTTGCCGAAAACTTCGGAATCAGGGATCTGTATGATCTCGTCAGAACCGACGACTGGACGCTGGAGAAGCTGTTGGAATATTCCGCGCAGGTGACGCACGATGACGGTGACGACCAGATGAACGGTATGGGAGACACGTGGGGAATGACAGGCGGTAACGACGTCATTTTCTATCTCTTTAACGGCTTCGGTCAGAAGTTTGCCGATATGGACGAGTCGGGACGTTTGCAGTGGAAGTTCGGAGATAATACTTCCGTCACCAAGATTAAGGACGTTTTCGACTTTGTTATGTATGACCGCGGATTTGCCAACTTAGCGATCAAAGCAGAAAAGGAGAGCAAGGAATGGTATCAGCTTTTCAGCTCCGGGCATGCGCTCTTCGATTTTGGTCTGATTAAGGATGTCCGCAACAGACGAAGCATGGAGGACAACTACGGGATTCTGCCGGTTCCGAAATATGACACGGCGCAAAAGGATTACTCCTCGCTGGTGTGGATGCACCATGACTGCGTGCTCGGCATCCCCCGCGCGGTCTCCGACCCCGAAATGTGTGCGATGATCGTGGAGGCGCTCAGCTACGAGTCCTACTATACGGTGTACCCCGCGTTCTACGATGTCGTTCTGATGGGGCGCTCGACGCGCGACAACGACTCCAAGGAAATGCTGAACTACATCTTCAACAGCCGTTCCTACGACCCGGGGCAGTTTTTGGACACCTCGTCCTTTGTCAACCGGATACTGCTCCTGACATCTTCGGGAACCTCCGACGTGACCTCGCTGTGGAAGTCCTATGAGACGGAGGTCACTCAAAACGTCGTCAAAAAGCTCAACGACTGGATTGATAAACAGGAATAAAGCGAATTGGTGTCCCTCGGGGAGGGACTGCTAAAGGCTCGAGGCTATTATCTGACCGATAAGAGCTATTTCGACGGGGTTGTTAAGAACTCTTTTGAGTTTTTGACAGCCCCCAAAAAAATGTCGGTCGGGATTCCGGCATTTTTGCGCGATCTTGGTCGTTTTTGCCCGCTTTTTTCATTTTACTGCCTTTTTCGGCGGCAAAATGGCGGCGTTCAGCCGCCAAGACCAATGTCGAAGGGGATGCTAAGAAACTCATCTTGAGTTTTTTAACATCCCCTTTTCGGTGCAAAATTTCCTTGACGGGCGGCGGCGGGTGTGGTACAATAAGTACGATATGCAGACGCGCGCCGGACAAAACGCGACACAATGCCGCCGTTCTGCCCGGGAAAAGACAAAGGGGGTAGGGCTTGGATTATATCAACGTGCGCCACGCGTCCCGGCTTTGGGGTGTCCCGGAGCGCCGCGTCACCATGTTTTGCCGCAAAATGCAAAGGATCGTGCGGAAATGCGGGCGGGAGGGCGTTGGAAGAAAAAGTCCCGGAAACCGTTTGGGTCTCCGGGTTTTTCGTTGTTTTGCGCGCCGCGCCGCGGTGGCGGGAAAGACGATGAGCGGGTGTTGCGGGTTATAGCATCTGTATCACGATTCTTATGACGGGGATGACCGCGCCGACAAGGACGGTGATAACAATGCCCACGATCGAAAGAATCATCCCGACCAGGTTGGGCGAGCTTCTTTTCTCGACGTAGATCACGATGGAGAAGATGCCGCAGACAAGCGCAATGACATCAGAACCCCTGCTGACCAGTCTGAGTAGCAGAGAATACACTTCGTTCAGGAGGTAAGAAGAATTAAAGACGGCCTCGTAAAGAATATTCAGTGCTGTCTGACAGATAAGCGATCCGAGCGGCGACATCAATGCCACGATGCCGAGAATCAAGCCCAGATACCGGAGTATGTTCGACTTTTTGACATGGCGCAGCGCCTCGTCCGCCGGAAGTTCGTCGCCCCCGCCGATGGACGCGGACATTCCGCTTTCGTTCATTTCCACCTTCATGGGAGAGCCTCCTCAGACGTAGTAATGGGTCGGCTTGAAGAGCAGGGTGATGAAGTCCACGATCATTCCGATTCCGAAAAGTCCGCCGGTGAAGATGTAGAGGATGCCCATTCCGACCTTTCCCTCATAGAACTTGTGACCTCCGACCAGCCCGAGGAAGAACCAGAGAAGCAGAGCGACCCATTTGTTCTTCACATTTCCTTGGATCTGTTGCGACTGCACATTCTGGTTCTGATTGTTGATGACGACCTGCGGCGCGGCGGTGCTTTCCACCTGACAGCCGCACTTGGGGCAGACGACGGCTTTCTTCGCGATTTTTGCTCCACATTCCTTGCAGAATTTTGTTTCCTGTTCGTTGGTTGCGGTAGCGGTGCTCTGAGATTCATTCATTGCTTTTTCCTCCGATGCTTTTATTTATATATTTCAAAATGAAATATCACAAGATGTTTCTCTTGGCAAATCGACCGGTTACTTTGTTGAGATTTGTCAATATGACGTCGCCGGTCATCCGACGACTTTTTTTGATGTTGGTTTGCTCGTTCAGGTTTCGGATGTTGCGCTCAATGGCATCGCTCTCGGGAGAGGTAAAGACTGACCGGATCGTCCGGGTCGCGTAATCGTAGCCGTATTCGATCATTTCATCCACACGGTTGGGGTCAAAGACAAAGTTGTCCCAGCGCTTCCGGAAAGGGAAGTCGCACAGCTTCACGATCTTGCGGTCAAATTGCTCGTTCTCAAAAAGATAATTCCTGGCATTGAAATAGATGCAGAACACATAGTCAACGTCCATGTCCAGGAGGGGAAAAACGGGAATATTATCTATGAAGGCACCGTCAAACATGGTCGAGCCGTTGATCTTCACCCCCTTGCTGAAAACCGGAATGGCAACCGCCGCGCACAGGTAATTCTGAATTTCTCTTTTCGTCAGCTTGTGCAGCGGGATATATTCGACCTTTTTTTGGGTATAATTCCAAACGGTAATATACATTTGGGGCAGAGACGAAGGGGCGTCAAGCACCGCCGCCCGGACTTTTTCCATCAGATCGCGGTTCCCGGAAAAGGAGGGAAAGAACGCCCGCGAGCTTCGCATATCCACGGCTTTGAGGGCGTCGATCAGGTAGTCGCTTTGGTCGGTGACGCCCGCATACGCGATCAGCGTGCCGATCGACGAGGCGCTGATACATTGGATAGCTTCTTTACCGAAAAAATCAAAAATCGCGTTCAGGCAACCGACTTCATAAAAGCCTTTGCTCATTCCGCCGGCAAGGACGATTCCGATTTTCATTTTCTTCCCCAATCTCCGCTCTTTTTCGCTAAAAAATTCTTTATACCTGCATTATATCACATATGGGTATTAATGTCAACCCATATGGGCGATGTTTTTTTGATAAAAATTTACTATAATAGACATATAGTAAAATCGGAGAATAGCGTATGAATGTGTTGAAAAAAATAAATAAGATGAGAATCGACAGAGGCTGGTCGGTGTATCGCCTGTCGATGGAATCCGGAATCCCCCAATCTACCTTGACCAATATGTTCAACCGGGAAACACTTCCGTCCATCACAACGCTTGAGTGTATATGCCATGCGTTTGGGGTCACGATGTCCGAGTTTTTCCGGGAGGACGAGGCGCGCGCGCAGTCCGCAGAAGCCTCGGAGGTTGTCTCTGCATTCGAGAAGCTGTCGGAGGATGATAGGCGGCTGGTGTTGACCGTGATACGGAGACTGAACGGACCCAAATGAGTTGTATTGCGTTGAAAACGAAAGTGGCTGTTAAAAAACATCAAGTTTTTTAACAGCCACTTTTGGCTTTACATAGCGTCACTTTTCAAGACCCTCCGTCTTGAAAGATCCCTCGGATTCCGGTCCGACCGCTCACAGCGCCGTCCCTTTCTTCGGGACAAACAGACGGCTCATGTCGGCTCTCTCCAGTTCCAACAGCTTGACTTTCCTGCCGATGCCGCCCGCGTAGCCCGTCAGACTTCCGTCCGTTCCCACGACCCGATGGCAGGGAATGATGATTGAAATTTCGTTGTGTCCGACAGCGCCGCCGACCGCCTGCGCGGACATCCTTTCAAGTCCCATTTTTTCCGCAAGCTGTTTTGAAATGTCGCCGTATGTAACCGTCTTCCCGTAAGGAATCTGCAAGAGAATTTTCCAGACCTCCTGCCGGAACGGGGAACCGATGGGGTGGAGGGGAGGGATGAAGTCGGGGTTCTCCCCTTTAAAATACATGTCAAGCCAGCGCTCCGCCGCCGCAAGAACGGGGGTTTTTGCCTCGGTGCGTTCACCCGGCAGATCGCGCGCAAAATATTTCTGCCCGTCAAACCACAGTCCTCTCATGCCGATCTCATCCGCCGCGAGCAGGATGTCGCCGAGCGGGGAAGTGTATTTTGATGTGTAAATCATTTCTGACAGCCTCCGTTTTTCGGCTTGTAATCTTTCATTTCCGGTATCGCGCCGCCGGAAACAGCCCACAGATACAGGCTTGCCACACTGCAACAGGGGCTGAACCGACGGCGGTATTTTTCAAACAGCTTGCGGTCAATTTTCCGATGATGGTAGACCATGCGCAACCCGCGCTGAATGGCAAGGTCGTCGTAGCTGAAAACATCGGGGCGTTGCAGGCAGAACAGCAGAATCATCTCCGCCGTCCAGACACCGATGCCTTTCAATGCGCTCAGTGCCCGAATTGCGTCTGCATCGCTCATGTGTTCCACGGCATCCAGATCAAATGTGCCTGTATGGACTTTCCCGGCAAAATCCGTGATGTACTCCGCCTTGCACAATGTCATGCCCATGGATTGCAGCTTCGGCACGCCTGCCGCAAGAATCGTTTCGGCATTGACCTTGCCGAGCGCGTCTTGCATCCTCTGCCAGATGGTTGCCTGCGCCTTAGTCGAGATCTGCTGTCCGATAATGTGGTGAACGACCGACGAAAACAGGTCGGAATCCACCACACGGTCGATATGCCCGATGCGGTCAATCACTTCGCAGAGCCGCTTATCCGCCTGCCGCAGATGGGAGAGCTCCGCCTCCCCGTATTCGAAATACATCCGATCACCTCCGCCTGACCCAAATGTTGCCACGGCACCATTATATCACAGAGCCGCCCGGAGTTCACCCGTATATTTCAAAATTATTCCGGGTGGCAAGCCTGCCTGCTCCGCGTGCTCGCCTGCTGTTGTGTCAGACAAAGGCGGCGGCTGACTTTCGCAAACCAACAAAAACCGATGAATCCGTCCCTCGACACAGCCGCTTTGCTCCAACATCTGTTGCGCGTGCAGTAATCTGTCCTTGCGGCGATCCACGGAAAAACGGGAAATTCCCATTCGATGATGCGCGCAAACCAGACGAGCGCGCCTACGTCATAGAAGTTAATCGATCGGAAGCATTCCCGTACGTCCGGAATTTCAAAGCCCGCATGACGGAATTTCCGCGCGCGATGACAAGATATTCTTCGGGGAAGGGCAGTTCCTCCTGCCAAGGAGCAGTTCCATCAATTCGCGGTCGTTCTCGGCACCCACCTGTTCTGTGATGAAGATGCCGTCGCTTTCAGCATGTGGCGGATGTCCTTGACGTTGAAATCGCCGTGGCGGTTGATGACCATATCAAAGACGGCGTCATCGTAGGGAAGCGCGCACTCGCCGAGGCTCCTTTGGCGGAATTTTTTCGGAGCCGCCGGTTGCATTTTTATCTCTATGTGAAGTGCATAATGCACATCGCGCGGTGCATATTGGGTCGTATACTTCCAATAAAGAGTATTGTCAATAGCCGGGAACGGATTTCTTACGGGGTAAAATAACGACGCATTGCGCACCGAGGGCTGGGAGCCCCCCTTTTTTCTTCCCCGGATTTGCCGCTCTATTCTTTGGTGCAGTATCTCGTATAACTCGTAAATTTCAAATTCACGCCGAGAGAACGTGCCAAATCGGCAATAGCACTTTCGTCATCGTCGGTGTAGTAGCATTTGTCAATGACACTATCAATCTTGCCAAAACCGGCAAGAACCGTATCCTCGTACAAATCTTCAAACACATCGGGGCGCCTTTGCGTTAAAACCCTTTGTGCTTCTTCGGGGAGAGCCGCAAGCGTTTCCTTGTTTACAAAACCTGTGGATGTAATAAGTTTGCCGCCGGGCTTCAATACTCTGAAAGCCTCTTTTAACGCTTGGGCTTTTACACCTTCACAATTTCCGATGCCTCCACCATCCGAGATGATGTCAATGCTGTTATCCCTGAAAGGCATATGGCAAAAATCGAAGGCGGCGTAATGGATATTGGGCGAGTCGAGCGATTTATCGAGGAAGGCTTTCCACTCACGGACAACCGTGGGAGAAAGATCGCTGATGATGATCGTGGCGTCCGGATCTGCTTTGAGGATATAAGGCATAAATCCTCCACCGGGGCCCGCACCGATTTCAAGAATGATTCCGTTGCAGGAAGCAATCTGCTTTCCGACGCCATCCATATAGGCGTTGTCTTCTCTTGAAGCTTCCCAATTGCGCTTGATCCATTTGCCACTTTGAATTTCATTTGCCCATTCAATATTACGATCGCGCTCCTGCGCCGGCACAAAGTAGGCTATTCCCGAACGATCGGTTTTCTTGCCGGTTAATTCGCAGAGCAGATCAACATCTTCAAGCATTCCGTTGATTGTAATCTTGTACAGATGGGATAGCTCCAGAAGCATGTCAATATCTGGTACTGCGTTTCCGCACTCCCATTTTGAGACAGCCTGCGAGGTAACGCCGAGCTTTTCGGCTAAATCCGTTTGCGATAATCCTGCTTTGCGCCGGAGGGCAGATATTCTCTTTCCGAAATGAATTTTGTTTACCATATGGTCACACCTCTTTTTTCCTGGTGCTTGTATGATACCGTACTTTCCGGGGGATGGGAAGCGACGCGATGTTTCGCAAATCCGATCGGCTACAACTGTGGGTTGGAAATGCTTTGGTTCCGGAAGGAAAAGTCTGCCGGATCCCCTATGCGGAGCGGTTTCTCGCAAGCGTTGATTTCTGCAAAAAACGGAAAGCTCAGAACAGTCCTGTGATTTTTCCGGTTTCGTCCACGTCAATCCGCTCCGCCGCCGGCGACTTCGGAAGCCCCGGCATCGTCATAATATCTCCCGTAAGTACCACGACAAAACCGGCACCGGAGGAAACACGGACATTCCGGACG